>NZ_JBAUHO010000145.1:0-25997 GCF_049680325.1 Planktotalea sp. | reverse complement strand
CGCGCCTCCGCGATGGTCGAACTTGACGAGTTTTTGCATCGCAAACCGGCTGAACTGTCTGGCGGTCAACGCCAACGCGTTGCCTTGGCCCGCGCAATTGTGCGCGAACCAAATGTGTTCCTGATGGATGAACCGCTGTCCAATCTGGACGCCAAACTGCGTGTCTCAACGCGCGCGCAGATCAAAAACCTAAGCCACGAGTTGGCCGTCACAACCGTCTATGTGACCCACGATCAGATCGAAGCGATGACCCTCGCCGACCGCGTCGTGGTCATGGAAAAAGGTGTTGTGCAGCAGGTCGGCAGCCCTACCGAGATTTATGACAAGCCCGCCAATGCATTTGTCGCAAGTTTCATCGGAAACCCCGCGATGAACTTGATCGATGGCATCATGCAAAGCGCAACGTTTGCAGCGCCGAATACAGAAATCCAAGGGCTGCAATCCGCCGATCAAAAATTGACTTTGGGCTTTCGCGCCGAGGATGCGGAAATCTCGCCCGAGGGCAAAGGCCAGATCAATGCGCCTATTTACACGCTCGAAATGCTGGGTGATGCGACGATGGTCACAGTGCGCATTGGCGGGACACTTGTTAGCGTGAAGGCCGACAAAACCTTCCGCGCCGCAATTGGCGAACAGGTTTCCATAAAAGTGCCTGCTGAAATTTGCCACCTGTTTGATGCTCAAACCGGTGCTCGAATTGGGGATTAAACCCCATTCATTAGCCTTGGCCACATAAGCCAGGGACCAACAGATGCGTGATTGCAAGGCGCATCACATTTACGAAACAGGGAGATAAACATGTTTCTGAAAAACCTAACACTGGCGAGTGCGATGAGCGTACTGGCAAGCACAGCGGCTTATGCCGGCTGTGGACTAACGGCGGGCAACGTCAACGTTCTCGGCAATGACTTCGCAGCGATCCAGGCGGTTGTCGCGGCTGCGGGCGAATGTGCGGGCGACGGCGTCACGGTTGAATCCAACCTCACAACCGAACACCGCGATCTGCAAGTCGCAGCGCTGACCGCGAACCCAGCGCAGTACACCAGCGCGATTGTTGCAAACAGCTCTATCGTCCCGCTGCTGAACGACGGTTTGATCCGTCCTTTGGATGATCTGGTCGCAAAGCACGGCGCAAGCCTTCAGCCGCACCAGCTTATCACCATCGACGGCAAGGTCATGGCGGTTGCCTTTATGGCGAACGCACAGCACCTCTTCTATCGCTCCGACATCCTGGAAGCGGCAGGCGTTGCAGTTCCGTCATCCTACGCCGAAGTTGTGGCCGCTGCTGAAAAGATCAAATCCATGGGGTTGATGGATCATCCTGTGATTATGAACACCAAGACGGGCTGGAACCTTGGCGAAGAGTTCGTGAACATGTACATGGGCACAGGCGCACCTTTCTTCAAAGCGGGTTCCGCGGAAGTTTCCATCAACAACGAGAACGGCGTTGCCGCTCTTAACATGCTCAAAGCACTGACAGAGCATTCCAATCCTGACTTCCTGACATATGACTCCAACGCCACTGCGGCGGTTTGGGAAGGTGGTCAGGCTGCCCTTGGCATCATGTGGGGTTCCCGTGGCGGCCCTATCCTTGATGACGAAGGATCCACTGCCGAAATCGTGAATGCGACAGTTCTCACAGGCGCACCAACTCTGAACGGTGATAACGTGGCCTCTACGCTTTGGTGGGATGGCTTCACCATCGCTGCAAACATCAGCGATGACGACGCTGAAGCAACCTTCGTTGCATTGGTAAACGGCATTTCTGATGATGTTGTGAAGGCCAACAACTCTGCCGCCGTTTGGTTAAGCGCAGCATATGAGCCGAACGCAGCATCTGCTGGTGTCGCGGCAACTGCGGCCTCTGGTGCCAGCCCCTATCCGATGCTGCCTTACATGGGCTTGCTGCACACAGCGCTTGGCGCTGAAATCACAGAGTTCCTGCAAGGCTCTGAAAGTGCAGAACAAGCGCTGGCTGACGTCGAGGCGGCATATACAACAGCGGCCAAGGAACAGGGTTTCCTTCAGTAACTCGAAACTGGTGAAGCCGGAATTCGGCTTCACCACCCCCGTCTTACACCGGACAAAATCATGAAACACCGCACCTTTTTCTACTTCATTATGCCCTCACTTGCCGCGATGATCTTGTTCATTGCGCTGCCACTTGTGTCGGTCGTGGTGCAGTCCATGCATATCGAGCATGAGCAAGTGTTGAAGGTGACCAAGAATTGCGGCCCGTTTGGCTGCAAAGAAGAAACGACAGTTGATGCTGAGGCCACGGCAAAGTTGCGCGAGGCAAAACCAATTGGTCGCTACAACGGGCTTGGCACCTATTTCGACCGCGGCCACTTGGCGAGCGAAGAAGTCAGCGCACTTTGGAGCGCGCGCACATCCTTCGGCGGTTTTCTTTCCGACCTCTACAACCTGCCCTTCTACAAGGGCCTGTCGTTCACATTGATCTATACTTTCGGGGTGACGCCGCTGGTCATCGTCCTTGGCTTGGTGATCGCGCTCGGCGTGAACCGCGTCACACCGATCCTGAAAGGACCGACAATATTTGTCTCGCTCCTGCCGATGATTGTCACGCCTTTGATCGGCTCGCTCATCCTGTTCTGGATGATCGATTCCCAAGGAATTATCGGGAAATCCCTACAATATATCTTTGACGATCCAGAGCTATCCTTGAAAGCATCCCCGACACTGACGTGGATCACTTTGATGGTTTATGGCGTCTGGCACTCGGCCCCCTTTGCGTTCGTGGTTTTTTATGCAGGCCTTCAAACCGTCAACACGGATTCCTTAGAAGCGGCCCAGATCGACGGCGCGAACCGCTGGCAGCAACTGCGCTACGTCGTGATCCCGCATTTGATGCCGCTGGTCGTGTTCATCTCGCTTATCCAGCTGATGGACAACTTCCGCGTGCTGGAACCCATCATCGGTTTTTCCGCAGAGGCCAATGCGACATCGCTATCGCATCTTATTTTCACGGATCTGCGCGGCGACGTGGTGCGCTTTAACTCGGCAGCGGCAACCTCCGTTTTAACGGTCTTGGGCGCGGTCATTCTGCTGATGCCTGTCCTGATCCGCACGTGGCGTGACTTCAAAGGAAAGACAGTCTGATGGCCAATTCCGCAAAGAAAACTCCGCCCCTTTTGATGATCGCCTCGACAGGTTTTGTGCTGTTATGGATCATCATTGCGTCCTTTCCATTCCTTTGGACGCTTTGGGGTTCGTTCAAAGTGCAAGGTGATTTCTTTTCCAAGGCCGATTGGCGCTATGCGCTCGACGGCACCCGCACCCTGATTGAAACGGGCGGCAGCTTTACGGGCGCCGGTTATGAAGGGGCGTGGATCGAGCAAGAGTTCTGGCGCGCGGCCGTTAACACATTTATCGTGGTCTTTTTTACGGTCGTGATCTCGCTCACCCTAGGAACCTTGGGGGGCTACGCGCTTGCACGCTCAGGCCACAGCTATGCGTTCTGGCTTTTGATGATAGCGCTACTGTTCCGCGCGATGCCGCATATCACACTGGTGTCTGGTTATCTGTTGCCGTTCTTTCAATGGAACCTTTGGGGGCATTTACCGACCACGATCATTGTGCTCGTGGCGATCAACCAGCCCTTCACGCTCTGGATGCTGCATTCGTTCTTTCTCAACATCCCGAAAGACCTCGATGAAAGCGCCAAAGTGGATGGCTGCACCCAGTTTCAGGCGTTTCGTCATGTCATCATTCCGGTCATGTGGCCCGGCGTGATTACCACGGGTCTGTTCAGCTTTTTGCTGGCCTATAACGACTTTGCGGTGACATCTATGCTCTTGTCGCGGGACAATCAAACCATGGTTCCAGCCATCGCGGGCTTCCTCGGGTCCACCTTTGAGGAAGGCAACGTGATGTTCGCCGTGGCCGCTGTTGTCTCTGCGACCGCACCGCTCTTTGTGTTGGTCATGTTCTTCCAGCGCCAGATCGTGTCGGGCCTGACCGCAGGCGCTGTGAAGGGGTAATCCTTACGTGACACGCTGCGCTAAAGAAATCCGCTATTTGACTAAGGAGCCGCAATGACGATTGAGTACTTAAAGCGAGGTAAGACCGAAGCGGCGCGCGCTGATGATGATGCTAAGACCGCGCAGGTTGTAGCCGCAACTCTGAAGGATATCGAAGAGCGCGGTGATGTGGCGGTTCGTGAACTGGCCAATAAGTTCGACGGCTATGACCGTGACAGCTATCGTTTGAGCGAGGCCGAAATCGAGGCGATCATTTCCAAGGTCAGCCCCGAGGACATGGCGGACATCAAGTTCGCGCAGGAGCAGGTGCGCAATTTTGCTCAGGCCCAGCGCGACAGTATGCTCGATATCGAGGTCGAAACCCTGCCGGGTGTGATCCTTGGCCACAAGAATATCCCGGTGCAATCTGTTGGATGCTATGTTCCGGGCGGCAAGTTCCCGATGGTGGCCTCGGCGCATATGTCTGTCGCCACCGCCAGCGTCGCGGGCGTGCCGCGCATTATTGCGGCGACGCCGCCGTTCAACGGTGAACCGAACCCTGCGGTGATTGCGGCCATGCATCTTGGGGGTGCGCATGAAATATACGTGCTCGGCGGGATACAGGCGGTTGGTGCGATGGCAATCGGCACGAAGACCATTGACCCCGTTCATCTTCTGGTTGGCCCTGGCAATGCCTTTGTCGCAGAAGCCAAACGCCAGTTGTTCGGGCGCGTCGGAATCGACTTATTCGCGGGCCCGACCGAGACGATGGTTATTGCGGACGATACGGTCGATGCCGAACTCTGCGCCACCGATCTGCTGGGACAAGCAGAGCACGGGTATAACTCCCCTGCCGTCCTAGTCACCAATTCACGCAAGCTTGCTGAAGCTACGCTTACGGAAATTGATCGTCTGTTGAAAATCTTGCCCACTGCTGGCACGGCAGGGGTAAGCTGGGAAGATTACGGAGAAGTCATCCTTTGCGACAGCTATGACGAGATGCTGGCAGTTGCCGATGATATCGCTTCAGAGCATGTTCAGGTAATGACGGATCGCGATGACTGGTTCCTGGAAAAGATGACCAGCTACGGTGCGCTTTTCCTTGGTGCACGCACCAATGTTGCCAACGGCGATAAGGTCATCGGCACCAACCACACGCTACCAACCAAAAAGGCGGGGCGCTACACGGGCGGGCTTTGGGTCGGGAAGTTCCTGAAAACCCATAGTTACCAAAAAGTGTTAACTGACGAAGCCGCCGCGATGATCGGTGCCTATGGCTCACGGCTGTGCCTGCTTGAAGGGTTCGTCGGCCATGCCGAGCAGTGCAACATTCGCGTGCGCCGCTATGGGGGACAGAACGTACCTTACGGAGAAGCGGCCAAATGAAGCCAGAGTCCTTGAAGGCTCTGATTGCACCGATGCAATCAGCCATGTCCGAATTTTCGGAAAAAGATGTGCGTTCTGCACTGGGGGATCTGTTCGCGCCTGATGCGACGCTAAAGCTGTGCCACCCTTTCGGGGATTTGACTGGCCCTGATGCGCTTTTTGATACCTGCTATGCGCCGCTTTTTGCGGCCATGCCTGATCTGGAACGCCGTGACATGATTGTTATGGCAGGCACAACGCCCGAGGGGGCCGATTGGATCGGGCTTATGGGTAACTATATGGGCACGTTCCTTGCGCCTTGGCTTGGTATCGCGCCAACGGGCCACCTGACCCACATGCGCTATCACGAATTCTACTGCGTTGAGAATGGTAAGATCACCGAGATGCAGGCCATCTGGGATATCCCTGAAGTTATGGCGCAAGCACGCGCTTGGCCCTTGGCACCGCAACTTGGCGCTTTTCTATGCACCCCCGCCCCAATGCCGCAAGACGGGCTAACAATCCGGGGCGATGGCAGCGCGGCGATGACGCGGGTGATCGACATGCTCACGGATATGTGTCGCCATCCTTCGGAAGGCGGCCCCGAGATCATGCAGCTACACGAGCATTGGCATCCACAGTTCAACTGGTACGGGCCAACGGGCATTGGCACCGCGCGCGGTATCGCTGGATTTCGCCATTGGCATCAAGCGCCGTTCCTGCGTGGGATGCCGGATCGCAAGCTCGATGCTTTGGGTGATCTTGCCTCGCATTGGATTGGCGAGGGCAACTATGTCTGCGAAACAGGCTGGCCCAACATGCGTCTGACATTAAATGGCGACGGCTGGATGGGCATCCCGCCTGTTGGCAAAGAGGTCTTGATGCGTAGTCTTGATTTCTGGCGGATTGAGCGCGGAGTGATCCGCGAAAACTGGGTGCTGGTTGATCTGCTGGATATTTATCGCCAGATCGGCCTTGATGTTTTCGCGCGTCTGGCTGAATTCAACAAAGTGCGCCCGAACGGGTCTATCGACCTTGGAACGGGGATGCAGGCATGAGCACTGCCACCGCAATAGCACGAAGGTGCCAACTGCCCCTTGGCGCAGCTGAGGGGACTAAGCGGTGAGCAATACGAAGGTCACCTCTGCCGAAGTTGCAAGCCTTGCAGGGGTCAGTCAATCTGCGGTTAGCAGGGTTTTCACGCCAGGGGCGTCCGCCTCTGCCAAGACAGCCAAGAAAGTGCGTGAAGCCGCATTAACGCTGGGGTATCGCCCCAACAACATCGCGCGCGCAATGGTTAGCGGAAAAAGCCGGATCATTGGCCTAGTCGTCGCCTATCTGGACAACCAGTTCTACCCGGACGCTTTGGAAAAACTGTCTGCATCGCTTCAGGATCGCGGCTATCATGTCCTGATTTTCATGGCGAATACCGAAACGGACAACCTTGATAAGGTGCTCGACGAAATTCTGGATTATCAGGTCGATGGCATTGTTGCCGCCTCTGTTGCCCTTTCATCCGAGCTTTTGGCGCGGTGTCGTTCTGCGGGCGTTCCAGTGGTTCTGTTCAACCGTAGTCAGGACGTGGATACGCTATCTGCTGTGACGTCCGACAATCGATCAGGCGGGCGCAAAGTTGCAAAGTTTTTTGCCGCCGCCGGGCACAACCGCATCGGTTATATTGCTGGCTGGCAAGGTGCCTCAACCCAGCGCGACCGCGAACAGGGTTTTCGCGAGGGGCTGGCAGAAAGTGGGCTTGCGCTGCATGCGCGCGAAGTTGGAAATTTCCACATGGACAGCGCCCGCGAGGCGACATTGAACATGTTTGCCGGGCCGGGCGCACCCGACGCGGTTTTTGTGGCGAACGATCACATGGCCTTTGCCGTGATGGATACCTTGCGATTTGAGCTGGGCCTTTCTGTTCCGGGCGATGTTTCGGTTGTTGGATATGACGATGTCCCAACAGCTGCCTGGCTTGCCTATGATCTGACAACCGTACGCCAACCAGCCAATCAGATGGTCGCGATGACTGTCGAAACGCTACTGGATCAAATAGACAATACCGAAGCCACACCGCGCCGCGTTGCCATTGATGGCCCGCTGATCGTTCGTGGATCGGCACGCATTCCCGAAGGATGGACCAAATGAAATCATATGCAAACAAATGGCAGGACTTCCCTGACTATATCATCTCGATCACCAAAGAAATCTGGGAAGATCGCGGCGTTGAAACGCTAAATCGCTATTATGCGCCAGATATTCCTGTGCGCAGCCCTATGGGTATCCAGATCGGCAACAAGGCTGTCAAAGCGTCGACAATGGCGACGATCAACGAGTTTCCAGATCGCCAGTTGTTTGGCGAAGATGTGATCTGGTCCGATGATCCAGAACATGGCCACCTGTCCTCGCACCGTTTGATTACACAAGCCACGCACACCCGCGACGGACAATTCGGTGCAGCCACGGGCAAGAAATGGACCGTGCGCGTCATTGCCGATTGTGCGGCAAAGGGCGAAACCATTTACGACGAATGGCTGGTGCGCGACTACGGCGGAATCGTTCGCCAGATGGGCATGGATCCTGCGGATTTTGCTACTCATATGATCGAAGATGAGGGCGGCGCAGAGCATGCAAAACCAGTCTTCCTGCCCGAGAATGATGTCGATGGCGGCTATCACGGACGTGGCAATGACAATGAATGGGGCCAAAAGTACGCGGACATTCTGACACGTATTATGGATCAGGACTTTAACCACATTTTTCACGAATATGATCGCGCTGTGATCGGCGAATACGCTGGCGGGCAAAACACACTCGGCCGCGACGATGCTATCGCTTTCTGGGTCGGGCTAAGATCATCTTTCCCTTCTGCCGAATTCAAGATCCACCATCAGATCGGTATGGATGCTGACACGCTTAGCCCGCGTGCTTCAATCCGTTGGTCGCTCGATGGCTTGCATGACGGTTGGGGCAGCTTTGGGCGCCCGACTGGAAAGCGTGTTCATGTGTTTGGCATGTGTCACGCCGAATTCGGCCCTTGGGGCCTGCGCCGCGAATTCGCGCTCTATGATGAGATTGCGATCTGGAAGCAAATCCTGATGCAAGGCGGCTGACGCCGCTTATCTCATCATTGCGACAGATCATTCAATCAAGACACAAGGACAGCAAATGACGCCTCAAGACATGGAAGCCCGCATCGTTCGTTACGGTGATCTTCAGCCCTGCAAAACGGCATTCATTGATGCACATACGCCGGGCAGCGATCAGAAAGAGAACTTCACCATCATCGGTGGCGGGGTCAGCGAAAGCCCCGATCAGCATGTTCACATCTCTATTCCGCACGGCTTTAACATCGGGGCGGCAGGGCAACCGCCCAAGTGCCGCAACTCGCTGCATGACCATCGCACGGCCGAAGCGTTCTTTGTGCTCTCGGGGCGCTGGCGCTTTTTCTGGGGCCGTTGGGGCGATGCAGGTGAAGTGGTGCTTGAGCCCGGTGATATCTTCAACATCCCCACGGGAATATTTCGTGGATTCGAAAACATCGGAACAGATTACGGGATGATTATGGCCATCCTTGGGGGCGATGACGCTGGCGGCGGCGTAATGTGGGCCCCGCAAGTGATTGAGGATGCCGCCGATCACGGGTTGGTGCTGGGCGAAGACGGCAAGCTCTATGATACAAAGAACCAGCAGCGCCTACCCGAAGGTGTGAAGCCGATGCCGCTTATGGCCGATACCGAACTGGCAAAGCGCCCCGAACTCACAACTAAGCAAGTCCTGCCCAACCATGTTGCCCGCTATTGGGACATGGTCGCTCTTGCAGACAAGACCCCTGTCAAAGTCATCGGCGAAACAGGTTTGCTGCGCGACAAGCCGGGGTTTGAGGTGGACTTCATCACGCGCGCCAGCGCATCGGCGAAGAAACACAGCCATGACCGTCCTTCGGTGTTGATGCCGGTCAAAGGACATTGGCGCGTAAACTGGGATGGCGGTAGCGCGACGCTTGCGCCGGGCGATACGATGTCGGTTCCCGAAGGGCTGGCGCATAACGCCCAACCTGCCATGACGGGCGAAGCGTCGATGTATCACATAGTCGCGACGGATGACCCTGCCGGGTTAAGCTGGAAAGTTTAATCCGGCGCGCAGCGCTAGACAATAATGAGGGGGTGATTGCCTCGAAAGCAAAGCACCCTCTCTTTTAGGAGAATATTCTGATGGTAAAAACAACGCATGTAGGGTCCTTGCCACGCACGCAAGACGTCGTGGATTTCATTTTCGCACGTGAACATGGCAAGCCCTACGATCAAGCCGCATTTGATGCCTGCATGAGTGCTGCGGTATCTGCGACGGTTGGCAAACAAAAGCAGGCCGGTGTCGATATCGTCAGCGACGGGGAAACCTCGAAGATCTCCTATGCGACCTATGTAAAAGACCGCTACACGGGCTTTGACGGCGATAGCCCGCGCAATGCCCCTGCGGACCTCAAGCAATTCCCTAGCTTTCTGAAACGCTTGGCCGATGATGGCGGCACGCCGCAATATGCGCGCCCGATGTGTGTTGGCGAAGTAAAATCCCGCGGGCAAGGCGAATTGCAAAAGGATATTGCGAACCTAAAAGCTGCGATGGGCGAACACGGCGTTGAGCGCGGCTTTATGAATGCCGCCTCACCCGGTGTTATTTCGCTGTTCTTGCAAAACGATTACTACCCGACCCGTGATGCCTATCTGGCGGCATTGGCTGACGCGATGAAGGAAGAATACGAAACCATCGTCGCCGCGGGTCTTGATCTGCAACTCGATTGCCCTGACCTCGCCCTTTCGCGCCATATGCTATTCAACGATCTGACTGATGAGGAATTCATCAAAATTGCGGGTTCCCATGTTGAAGCGTTGAACCATGCTTTGCAAAATGTGCCTGCCGATCGGGTAAGGGTACATATCTGCTGGGGCAATTACGAGGGGCCGCATGTCTGCGATATCCCTATGTCCAAGATGTTTGACACGCTGATGGCGACCAAGTCGCGCTATGTGCTGTTTGAAACGTCCAACCCAAGACACGGTCATGAATGGAGCGTCTTTCGCGATCGCAAAAGCGATATTCCGCAGGACAAGGTTCTGGTTCCGGGCGTCGTTGATACGACGACCAATTTTGTCGAACACCCCGAACTTGTCGCCCAGCGCATCGAGCGGTTTGTCGAAATCGTTGGCGGTGAACGCGTCGTTGCCGGGTCGGATTGCGGGTTTGGCACGTTCGCAGGCTATGGCGCGGTTGATCCGGAAATTGCCTACGCCAAGCTACAGGCCCTGTCAGATGGCGCAGCGTTATTGAAGTGAACCTGACAGACGCGCGACACCAACATACAACTCCAGCGCCGACGCGCTGTTAGGAGGCATGATGAACGATGCTTTATTAACCTTGCTAAAGGCGGTCGACACCCCAACCGTTTGCAACGCGATTGAAGTCGCGCAGGGCAAGCGTGGCTTTGACGCCTTCACACGCGGCTCAATGTTATGCTCTGATCCAGATGCAAGCACGATGGTCGGCTATGCGCGCACCGCCAAGATTGCAGCAGTTGCGCCACCAACCGAGCCTGCCGACGTGATAAAAGCGCGCCGCATGGACTACTACCGTCACATGTCCGCTGGCCCGCGCCCTGCTATCGCTGTCGTGGAAGACGTCGATTTCCCTGACTGCATCGGTGCCTATTGGGGCGAGATCAATACGACCGTTCACAAAGGCTTTGGCTTGTCAGGTGCGCTGACCAACGGTGTCATGCGCGATCTTGGCGATCTGCCCGAAGGCTTTCCTGTCGTTGCGGGATCAGTTGGACCAAGTCATGGCTTCGTTCATGTCCGCGAAATCGGGACGCCCGTTTCGATCTTTGGAATGAGCGTCAAGGACGGTGATCTCGTTCACGCGGATCGCCATGGCGCGTTGGTCATTCCAGAAGATGTAATTGCATCCCTTGAGGGGGCAATTCGCCAGCTTCTTGAAACCGAAAAACTTGTACTGGGCCCCGCACGCGAACCGGGCTTTGATTTTGACGGCTTCGTCACAGCATGGGAAGCTTTCGAGCGCGCGCGCACGTGATCCAAGGTGATGCCTTGGGCGACGTCGTTCATAATGAACAAACGGAGCCGTGCAAATTCAATGGTCCTGTGTTTGGCAATCAAGTTGCGATGCCGGGCAAAGTAGGCGCATCATTGTTGAATTGGTGCAACGACTGGAAACACGGATGGATCGCTTTGATCTAGGAACACACAAGAAGCGGATCTCAACATCGTCCGATGAGGCGCAGCGCTGGTTCAATATCGGATTGAACTGGTGCTTTGGGTTCAACCAGGAAGAAGGCGCTAAATGCTTCCAGCGCGCGCTTGAGCATGATCCCGAATGCGTCATGGCCCATTGGGGCGTCGCTTACGCAATCGGCCCGTTCTACAACAACGTCTGGCGGCAATTCAGCAGGGCCGAAGCTGATAACACGACACAGCTTGCTTGTTTGCATATTGCGCATGCCCGCCGTTTCGCGGGTTCTGCAAGCGCGCTCGAGAATGATCTGGTTGATGCATTGGCCAAGCGATTTCAACAACCCCATGCCGTGAGCGGCGAAGAATTCGATCTATGGGATGACGATTACGCCAATGCAATGCGCAGCGTATATGCTGCCTATCCAGACGATCATGATGTGGCTGCATTGTTTGCAGAGGCCATGATGACCCGAACAGCATGGCAGCTTTGGGATGTGACGCGCGGCGTTCCTGCGCCGGGCTCAGATGTGTTGGAAGCACTGGATGTTATTGAACGCTCTATCGCGGCAAACGACGCGGTGAATGCCCCCCAGCATCCCGCGATCTTGCATCTGCATATTCATTCAACAGAAATGTCCAATGAACCCGAACGTGCAATGCGTTCGGCAGATACCCTGGGAACGCTTTGCCCTGATGCAGGGCACATGAACCATATGCCCGGGCACACCTACGTCCTATGCGGCGAATATGAGAAGGCAAAGATCGCTAGTGAAAAAGCGATCTGCGCGGACAACAATTATGTCGAATACGCGGGTGCGTTCAATTTCTACACGACAGCCCGCTGTCACGATCTGCATTTGATGATGTATACCTGCATGTTCTTGGGACAATTCAAACCGGCAATGGCCGCCGCTGAGCAAATGTGCGCAACCCTGTCCAAAGAGGTTCTTAGTGTCAAAGATCGCCCGCAAATGGCAATTACTATGGAGGGGTATTACTCCATGAAAATGCACGTTCTGGTGCGGTTCGGGCGCTGGCAGGACATCATTGACGCGCCTATGCCGGATGACCCAGTGCTCTATTGCGTTTCAACCGCAATGCATCACTACGCAAAAGGCGTTGCCTTTGCAGCGCTCAAGAACTTTGAGGCAGCCGAGGCAGAGCGCATCCGCTTTGATGAGGCCGTGAAAGCCATTCCCAAAGATCGTAAATTCTTCAACAACTCGGCGCATTCTACTCTGGCCGTCGGTGAAATGATGCTGCACGGCGAACTTGAATACCACAAAGGCAATCATGATCTGGCCTTTGAACACCTGCGCGAAAGCGTCCGCCGTGATGACTGCCTTGAATACACCGAGCCTTGGGCATGGATGCACCCGCCACGTCATGCCTTGGCTGCACTACTGGCAGAGCAGGGTCATTTTGACGAGGCCGAAGATGTTTATCGCACTGACTTGGGATTAAACGGAAAACTTCAACGCTGCGCGCAACACCCGCGCAATGTTTGGGCGCTGCACGGCCTTGTCGAATGCCTGCGACAGCGCGGCGAGAGTGAGGAAATTGTAGACCTTGAAGAGCAGCTTCGCATAGCACTGACAAAAACCGATGTGCCTGTGACCTCTTCCTGCCTATGTAGAACAACGACAGAGCCAAATTGTTGCGGTGCTTGAAAGGAAACTGAACGCTATGATCGCTAACCTGATGATGTACCGCCGCGCAGAGCTGGACGAAGCGCACCGCAGGTACTGGGAATTGATCCGAAAGAACCTTGCCAAAGCGGGCATCGACGCCCCCGAATACCTGTCGCAGGATGCCGAAGAGTTCTACGTTTGGAAACATCCCCAGTTGGTTCTAAGCCAGACATGCGGGATGCCCTACCGCATTTGGTTGCATGACAAGGTTCAACTCGTGGGCACGCCTGATTTTGGTCTGACGGATTGTCCAGCGGGCTATTATCGCAGCGCAATACTCGTGCGGGCCGATGATCCTCGTACGCATATTGACGCGTTCAAAGACGCAACCTTCGCCTACAATCAGACGTTCTCGCAATCGGGCTATGCCGCACCGTTCGAACATTTAAGAGCTTCGGGCTTCTGGTTTGAAAACCGGGTGCAAACCGAGCAGCATCTGGAATCTGCCAAGGCCGTTGCTGCGGGGCGCGCGGATATCGCGTCGTTGGATGCGGTGACTTGGCGCAATATTGAACGGCATGAACCATTTGCTGGCGCATTGCGTGTCTTGGAATGGACAAAACCGACGCCCGGGCTACCGCTTATCACTGCAATCGGTAACGACGCTGGCGCTATATTCAATGCCGTTGAGCAGGCTATTTCCGAACTGGATGAGACGAGCAAAACAGACCTTGGTCTAAAGGGTATCGTGCGTATTCCGAAAGAAGACTACCTGATCGTTCCCAACCCTGACTGAGCGCGAGGCGTCAGTCGTCGCGCCCCGGCTCATCTGGATTGCTGGAGAACAAGGCAATCTTGTTCCCCTGTGGATCGCGCAGATAGCTGACGTAGAAATGTGCGCCATATGACGCGCGAAAACCCGGCTGGCCTTCATCAACGCCGCCTGCGGCAACCGCAGCTGCGTGCAATTCGCGCACTTGGTTTTGACTGCGCGCCTCGAATGCGATCATGGTGCCATTTCCGGCCGAAGCAGGCTGCCCGTCAAACGTCGGTTTGACGTAGAAATCAGGTAGAACAGGAACCTCGCCCGCCGCGACGGGCAACGCAAAGCTAAGGCCTTCGGCCCCTTCTTCAAGTCCGTAGCCAAGCGCTGGCAAGAACGCCGAGTAAAACCGTTTCGCGCGCGCAATGTCGTCCGCCCCAACTGTGACATAGGCAATCATACTGTTGCTCCTCTGGAACCCTTTGGGCGCTAAGCCTGGATTATTAACGTCTGAAAGAAGTCTTATACTTCCTAGATCAAATGCAACACGTCCCTAACACGGGTTTTTTACAACCTCGCTGGTTTAGGCTTGCCGCTTGGCAGATATCCCCAAACCAGCCCGGGATCGTAATCTGTCGCCGTTAAAGCAACTTTGAGAGTTCTTCTTTCTTGACCTTGCCCGTTGTTGTCATGGGCAAGGCATCGACGATCCGAATTTCTGGAACCTTAAACGTCGCCATGTGTGCGCGGCACCAGGTCTGTAAAACACTGGCATCAATGCCTTCCGAGCGTTTCGGATCAAGGTGAATAAAGGCCACAGGCACTTCGCCTTTTGCAGCATCGTTGCGCCCGATTACGCCTGATCCCAGAATTGCGGGATGTCGTCCCAGCAGCATCTCGATCTCGGCGGGAAAAACAGGCATGCCGTTGACTTTCAACATCTCTTTTCGCCGCCCGAGATAATGAACATGGCCACGCTCGTTTATCATTCCGATATCGCCTGTATGGAGCCAGCCATCACGAAGCGCATGGGCGGTTTCTTCGGGCTTGTTCCAGTAGGACTTCAGGACCGAGGGCGAGCGCACGCAGATTTCGCCAGTCTTACCAAGCGGAACCAAGGCGCCAGTTTCAAAATCGCGGATGACAATATCGGTGCCGGGCACAGGCAGGCCGACAAAGACCGGCTGTTGTTCCAGATCATAGTCGCCGCCTTGCATCCCGACGGTAAACGTATCGCAGGTATTGGTTTCGGTCATGCCCCAAGACGCCTCTACCATCGTGCTACCTGTCAAATCGCGCCACTCGCTTCGAAAGCCGTGGCCCAGCTTTTTGACGAATGAACACACAGAGGTCATGCGCAGCGAAGACAGGTCATATTGATGTGCGTCGCCGTGGCGCATCACCTCGACAGCATTATCTACCAGCAGCGTCACGATTGATCCGCGATGCTCCTGCACCGCGGCCATCCAGCCCAGCGCATCCCAGCGATGCAGAATACACAGCGACGCTCCTGAATAGACGGGCAGCAATACGCCCAGTACTTCGCCTGCAATCCAGAACATCGGAAAGAAATTCACCACCACATCCTGAGGGCCGGCATCAGGCATCACAGGGCCGCAGTAAGCTGCAATCGTGTAGAGCATGTCGCCGTGCGTGTGCACGCAGCCCTTGGGCATACCCGTTGTGCCGCCCGTGTAGTTGAGCGCAGCAACAGCGTCCAAATCTACGCAATCAGGTCCAGCAAAGCGTTTGGCCGCATCAAGTGCGTCGAGCAATCGTGTCACGCCATGTGCCTTGGGCGCAGCGCCCATACCTGCGGGGCGCGGTACGGGGCCAGCCTGCCCTGCCAATTCCGCTGCGCCAATCGCCAGCAAGGTCTTTACCTCGGTATCGCTCAAGACCTGCTCAACCAGCGGAGCCAAGTCATCCTGAAATACCAACACCTCAGCGCCGCTGTCGTTCAGCTGATACGTCAGCTCGATCGCTTTGAACATCGGGTTTACGGGCACAAGCACCGCACCCAGCTTCATGATCCCCCAGAAGCAGATAGTGAATTGCGGGCAATTGCCCATCATCAATGCAACGCGTCCGCCAGCGCCAATCCCGTTGGTTCGGAGCACTTCGGCAAAACGATCGGAAAGCGCATCAATTTCCGACCAGCTAAAGCTGCGTCCGTAATAGTGAAGCATCACATCGTTAGGGCGGTTTTGCGCTTCGGCTCGCAAGTATTGGCTTAGCGGTACTTGCCCTAAACGATAATTCACTTCGCGCGGCGCGCCTTCGGGCCAGCTTTGCGCCTGAAGGCTGCGTACCTCAAGAACCTTCGCTTCAATGTCCTGACGCGTTGTCATCCCGCTTCCTCCCCCTTTTGAAATTAGCTGTTGGCAGCCATGCGCATGCCCTTGGCGATCCACCCACGTGTCTCAGCAGGATCAATCACCGCGTCGATTTCATGGGTCGATGCGACGTTCAGCGCCCCGCCGCGGTCATACATTTCATCCACCAAACGCGTATAAAGCGCTTCGCGTTTGGCGGGGTCTTTCTCCGCCTCCAGCTCTTTACGATAGCCAAGCTGCACAGCACCTTCTAATCCCATCGGGCCGAACTCGCCTGTGGGCCAGGACAGCGCGAAAGCAGGTTCGCCCAAACTGCCCGCCGCCATTGCCTGCGCCCCTATGCCATAGGCCTTGCGCAGACAGACAAGGAACATCGGCGCTGTCAAATTCGCCCCCGCCGAAATCATATCGCAGGCCGCAGCTACCGCGCCTTGCGCCTCGCTTTCGGGGCCAACCATAAAGCCGGGCGTGTCGCAAAGCGACAGAACCGGCAGCTTGAATTTAGCACAGAGCGTGAGAAAACGCGCGGCCTTGGCCGAGGCCGCCGCATCCAGCGCCCCGCCTAGATGCATAGGGTTGTTGGCGATTAACCCCATGGGCCGCCCTTCGATCCGAAGGAACCCCGTGACCATGCCCGCCGCATGTTCTGCACCAAGTTCAAGGAAGCTGTCCACGTCGGCCAGCGCTTCGATCAGCGGGCGAATGAGATAGGTTTTCTTGCGGTTTTCGGGAATGGCATGACGCAGCAGGCGTTGATCTGCGGCGTCCCATTCGGCCAGATCGCCTTGAAAATACGATAGCACTTTGCGTGTAACAGCAATCGCTTCGTCGTCATCTTGAGCCAGATAATCGAGCAAACCGTTTTGCGCATGCATCGGCGCAGGGCCTATTTCTTTGGGATGAAAGGCACCGATACCACCCGCTTCGATCATCGCAGGTCCAGCAAGGCCAATCCAGCTGTTGCGCGTCGCAATGCGGATGTCGCCAGCCCCAAAAAGCGCGGCATTGCCAGCAAAACAAAAACCTGAATTAACGGTGATCCTTGGGCCCCATCCTTTGAGCCGCGCGTATTCGGCAAAGGTTGTAACCTTAAGACCAGATTGAACAGTTTGGGCAAAATCATCGTCATTGGGCCGCCCGCCGCCGCCTTCGGTAAAGAAAACGCTTGCCAGAGCGCGATCTCGCGCCACCTCTAGCATGCGGTCGGTTTTGAGGTGGCCAAAGTAACCCTGAGTGCCTGCCATGACGGTTGAATCATAAGCCAGCAGAGCCACTTGCGAGCGCTGTTCTGCAAATTTTTCAGCATTCATCGCGCCGACGCCCGTGACAATGCCGTCGGCTGGCGAAATCTCGAACAAGGCCTCAAGCCCTAGTTTACGCCGTTGCCCTGCCAGTACCAACTGGCCGTATTCGTGAAAATCCCCGCCTTCGCACAATGCATTGATGATCTCGCGTGTTGTGCGCTGATCGCGGTTGCGGCGACGCTCAACAGCGCGGGGGCGATTTTCGTCCAGCGTATAGGCAAGCCGTTCTTGAAGCCCCGCCAGATCAGCGCGAATGTGATCGGGGTCCAATGCGGCCTCGTCAGCCTCGATTTCGCCCAAAGTGTCATCTGGCGTATACGCAAGGATCACAGTGCCCGGCGCGATGGTATCCCCTTCGTTTGCATATAACCCGATCACAATGCCACCCGCTTCAGCGATCACAGAATGCTGCATCTTCATCGCTTCGATCACTGCGATTTCCTGGCCTTTGGCAATACGCATGCCGACGGCCACATGTAGTTCCTGAATGATCGCCTGCATGGGTGCGCGTAACGCGCTGCTCCCATGCGGGATGTCCACGTCGGATTCATCCTGTGCAGTCTCGCCAGCAAAGAAACGCGTTTGCCCTTTTGCTGCCATGTCTGGCATGTCCGGCATGGACCCATCCAGCATCCGCACATCCACGTCCCAAGACGCAAGCTTTGGCAACCCGAACAAGCCGCGAAGGAAGCTTATATTCGTATCAACACCCCCGATCTGGAATTCGGACAAGGCACGCTCTGTTTTGGCAAACAAACGGCCAAGGTCACCAGATTTTTCATGGACGACCAGTTTGGCCAGCATCGAGTCAAAATTCGGATTGGTGCTATAGCCAGCGTAGGCATAAGTGTCGATCCGCACACCGGGACCGGAGGACGCATGAAAGCTGTCCAAGCGTCCGCCTGTAGGAGTAAAGCTGCCATCCGCCTCCAGCTTTTCGGTATTAATCCGCGCCTGAACAGATATCCCGACGGGCGGCGCAGGCGGCTTATCCAAAGCCAGATCAGCGAGCGTCGCACCGGCGGCCAACTTAAGTTGCAGCTCGACCAGATCGAAACCCGTAATTTCTTCGGTGATGGTATGCTCAACCTGAATACGCGGGTTTGTTTCGATAAAATAAAACGCACCTGATGGTTCAAGCAAAAACTCTACGGTGCCTAGACCCCGATAGCCGCAAGCGCGACCAATCGCGATTGCGGCATCAAGCAAGGCTTGGCGCACTGCGGCGGGCAGATTTGGCGCGGGGGCCAATTCGATAATCTTCTGGTGGCGCCTTTGAACAGAACAATCGCGTTCCCATAAATGGGTCACATTGTTTCCGTCACCGACAATTTGCACCTCGATATGGCGAACCGATTCCAGGAAGCGTTCACCATATAACGTGCCGTCACCAAAGGCGCTTTCAGCTTCGGCTTTGGCCTGTGTAAAAGCCGCGTCGATATCCGCTTCCGATTGGATCATACGCATACCGCGACCGCCGCCGCCATGCACCGCCTTTATCATCAGCGGTGCGCCCTTCTGGGCGATGAAATACGAATGGACATCAGCGGCACATGTGAACGGATCAGAACCATGCAGAACCGGAACGCCTGCCTCTTGCGCCAGCAATCGTGCCGAAACCTTATCGCCTTGGCGGCGCAAGGTTTCACTGTCGGGGCCGACAAAGATCACGCCAGCCTTCTTGCAAGCATCTGCGAAATCGGCGCGCTCGCTTAGCAGACCATAGCCGGGATGTACCGCGTCGCATTCGGTTTCCTTGGCCACTGCAATCAGCGCATCAATGTCGAGATACCCAGCAACGCCTGCCTTGGGAAGCAGACGGGCCTCATCGGCATGTTTGACATGCAGCGACGCCGCGTCGTCTTTTGTGTAAACCGCAACCGACTTGCCCCCCATTGCCGCAACAGAGCGTGCAACGCGAATTGCGATCTCCGCGCGATTTGCGATCAACACTTTCTTGATCATCGATAATCTCCCGAGTAGCCGCTCTACCGCTTTGCCTAGCGTCAATTCACCCGCAATTTGCCCTGCAAGGCAAGAACAACCACGGGTAACTTCACCATATTTGGGCTTAACAGCCGTGCTTTGGCCTGAACAATCGGATTGCTTTTTCCGTGCGAAACGGGATGGCCTGCTCATACTGGTTAGTCGATCGCGCACAGCACAGCCCCGATCCAAGCCCCTTGCCACTTTCCCGCGCTGAACCTAATGCTGAAACGGCAAACTATCCCATAACGATTGAGCACACGACTATGACGACCGGTTCTTCATCCCAAGTTACCGGCTATGCTGCCGCTTGGTGCATTGTCTTTGTGTGGTCCTTCTGGCTGATCGTAAGTCGCGTCGCCAGCGGCAGCGGCCTTACAATCTATGATCTGGCCGCAATGCGATATGGCTTGGCCTCGCTCATCGCGGTACCGCTATGCCTTTATTACAAGCCCTGGCGCGGGCTTCGCTTGTTTCAGATTGCGGTGCTTTCGTTCATTCTGGGGCCTGTCTATATCCTGTTTGTTTTTGCTGGCGTTTTATTCGCGCCCGCCGCACACGGCGGGATTTTCATGAATGGGGTTTTACCGCTTATAAGCATTCTCTTCGCACTCGTGTTGATGCGTGTCTTGCCCGGCTTCAGGCAGGTCTTAGGGGGATTGCTGATCCTTTTCTCTGCAATCGTCTTGGCTTGGGATGCCGGCACATCAAGTAGCGCGGACGCATGGATCGGGGATCTGTTGTTTTTGACCGGCGCATTGTTTTTCTCGGCTTACATGATTTTAGCAGAGCGTTGGCAGTTGACCCCGATGCAGATCATCTTTTGCGGAACTGTCGTCAACGCAGTGCTTTATTTGCCTGTTTGGGCACTGTGGCTGCCCAGTGGCATTGCAGACGCGCCAATGGGCCCGTTCCTGCTGCAAGCGATATACCAGGGCTTTGTGCCAAACCTTATCGGGCTACTTTTCATCGCCCATGCATCGCGGACCATCGGCAATGGCAACACTTCTTTCATTCTGGCCGCCGTCCCGGGTGGAGGCGCGATATTGGGAGCGATCATTTTGGGTGAAAGTTTGAACCTACCAAGCATCCTTGCGCTTGTTATCTTGACAGTCGGCTTGCTGATGAGCGTACGAAGACGAAGGATCTGATCGCGGGGACATGCTTCCAGCTGATTTGACGTCCACCTTACTAATTCGGCGCAGGCCTTTTATGCAGTTCCCACAGGCACTCTATCAGGGACCAAATCCTTCGGTCGGCTCGCTATGTAACCTTCAAGCGTGGTGCGGATTGCACTGGCCTCAGGCAGGTCAAAAAGATTGTTCATTTCGCCTGGATCTTCCACAAGATCATAAAGCTCGCCAGCGCCAGAATTAAGATCGACTGTCAATTTATGCGTACGTGTGCGTACGGTACGCAGCTCTAGCGCGACGCCAACGCGTCCCGGCAAAAGCCCCCATTCATTTCGGGCAAACGCGCGGCTAGCATCGTCCGTTTCGATTAAAGCGCGCAGGCTTTCTCCATGCTGGGTCTGAAGCGGCGCAGCATCGCCATAATCGCAAAAGGTTGCGCCAAGATCGAGCGTGGACACAGGTTCGTCCACAACTTTGCCAGCGGGCACACCGGGGCCTTTGACGATCATCGGGACTTTCAAAAGCCCCTCATAGTGCATCGGCCCTTTCAGGATCAGACCGTGATCGCCAAGCCAATCGCCATGGTCGGAAATGTAGATAACGATAGTATTTTCATCGAGCCCCTCTTCCATCAGGGTATTCATAATGCGGCCGATCTGATGGTCGATAAAGCTGATCTGGCCGTAAGTATTGGCAATAATCTCGCGCAACTGGTCATCGGTTTGCGGTGGAATGCGTGAATAGGCTTTGCGAATTTCAGCAAACTTTGGATCGGCTGGCTCGCCCTCTAGCGCCGCCTTGTGCCACCACGGTTTGCCCTCATAGCTGCGGGTGCGGTTTTCGGGCAGGTCCACATCTTTGGGATCGTGCAGTCGCGACCAAGGTTCTGGGCAGTCAAAGGGATGATGCGGATCGGGAAAGCTGACCCATGTGCAGAAGGGCTTTTCTTCGTCGCGCCCATGACGCAGCCATTCAATCGCGCGATCCGCCGTCCAAGGGGTGTTGTGATAGGCCACAGGCAGTTTAGAATGCCAGACCTGCGCCGCGCCTTTGGTGTCGCCCGCATTCTCCCACATCAGTTTAGTGCGTTCATCGCCCTTGCCGTCCATGTGATAGAACCGCTCGTAATGCTGACCTGCTGGCGGCTTTTCGGGTGCCCACCAGTTGTGACTGACAAGCATTAGCTCCACATGCTCAAACCCCATATAAGGGCCGTTCCAGTTTTCATCATAGTTCGCCGACGAGCGCAGGCACTCTGGCGTGCCTGTTGGCTCATACGTGTGATAGGTCGAAAAATGCGCCTTGCCGAAATAGCTGGTCTGATAGCCCGCATTCGCCATCGCGCCAGCGAAGCCCTTTTCACCAATCTCAGGCGGCAGATCGATGCCGTTATCGTGCACGCCGTGCGTGCGGCAAAGCTGGCCCGTCAGGATAGACGCACGCGCAGGCTGGCACACGACCGAGGGCGTGATGCAGGCGTCAAAAACGGTCCCTTCGGCGGCGAGTTGATCCAAATGCGGGGTTTTGATGTTGCGCCCTTTGAAGCCCATGCAATCGGCGCGATGCTGGTCGGACGAAATCAGGATGATGTTGGGTCTGCTCATGGCGCGGCACTCTTTGGTTTGCGTCCCGAGAAAACGATCACGGCGACGGACAGGAGAATAAAGACAAGGGCAATAGGATTGTTGAAAAGGAAGAAAGGATCATTGCCCGTCGCCGAATATGCTTGGCGCGCGGTTTCTTCCAATGTCTTGCCAAGGATAAAGGCGATTACAAATGGCAGCGGCGAGATCGTCAAAACGCGCATTATGTATCCAAGCACGCCAAATCCTAGCGCGAACCAGATGGCTTCCATCCGCGCTTCCTGCACATAGATCGCGGTGAGCGTCAGGAGCAGAACACTCGGCAGCAATAGCTGTTTCGGGATGCGGATCATAAAACCCATAGAGCGCATGAACACGCCGCCAATGGTCCAGTTGAACAGGTTCGCGATGGTCATGCAGGTGAACAGGCCAAAGGCCATCACCAGCTCTGGATTGACGATCTCGGCGGAGAAACGAAACACAGCAGGACCGGGGTTGAAACCGCCAATGGTTTCCGTCGCAAGGATCAAAAACACTGCCGCCGCATTGCCCGGAATACCGAGTGACAGCACCGGGATCAGGTTCGCGCCGGAAACCGCGCTATTGGCCGCCTCGGTCGCGGCAATGCCTTCGGGTGCGCCTTCTCCAAAATCGGGTTCATCGGGGGTTTTCGTTTTTGCATGGCGCGCGCGGCCAACCGAGTAGCCCAGCGTTGCGGCCAGAGTTGAGCCGACACCGGGCAACGCGCCGATGCCCGTACCAATCAGCGCAGAGCGGGAAATGAACGGAAACAAGCGCTTGATTTCGGACCAATGTAGCTTTTGATCGCCGCTCTCTTGAACGACTTCAGCTGGTACATCGGTTTTGGAATCGCGCCAGGCTTCTTCCAGGCTTTTGAAGACCGCGCCAATGATTAAGACACCTAGAACAGCCGTCGTTATCGGAAATCCGCGTGCCAGTTGGTCAGAACCCATGGACAGTCTTGGATAAAAATCCTCGCCCGTCCCGACATAAACGGCAAGCAAGCCAAGACCGATAGAAATCAATCCTTTACCCGCAGAGCCACCAATCACAGCGGCAATGAAGCTAAGCGAAAGAATAAGAAGACCTGTCTTTTCTGGCAGGTCCAGATAGGCCTCCACCAGAATAGCAAGGAACGGCGCGCAAACGAAAAGCACCAGATCAGAAAAGGTATCGCCAGAGGCTGACGAAAAATGAGCAACGCGCAGGGCCTTCTTTGCTTGGCCACGCTGCGCCATGGGATACCCGTCCAAAGTCGTCATAAACGCATCGGGCGTGCCCGGCGTGTTGAACAAGATCGCGGGAACCGCCCCGCCAATGGTTGCGCCTTTCATAATGCCAATGAGGAACCCCATGACGGGGAGCAGTGCATCGGGCGAATAGCCAAAGATGGAAATGAGGATCGGTAGTGAAATCGCCATTGCAAAGGGGCCTGCAAGGCCGGGCGTTGCGCCCACAAGTATGCCAAACAGAAACCCCGCCAGCACCATCACCAGCGTGATCGACACAGACAGACCAAATAGCGAAAAGGCTTCAGGGCCTTGAAAAACGGCCAGAACACCCAGCCAGATGTAATCCATAATTCCCACTAGACGTCACCGTTCGGTGGCAATTGCAGATCATCAAAAGGCAGATCGAAAACGACGATCAGGACGAGCACGGCGAAACCCGCGGTGAGCACCGCGCGTTTCGAGAATTTGCGCTCAACGATCGATATGAGGCCAGACACCAACATGATCCCGCCAAGCACAAAGCCCATATGCTTCCAACCGGGAGTCGCCCGTAAATTGCGGTACTCAATCGGTTCGGCGCGGAACTGATTGGCAAGTTCTCCCGCCAAAGGTCCAGCGAAACGCATTACTAAAAGACTTGCGATTGTGACAACAAGCAGCTGCACTAGAAAATTTAAATGACCTTTGGAAAGGGCCGTTTGAAGTGGGTCCTGACGTTCCACTATCAACAAAAGGGCACCGCCAATCAGAACGAAACACGCGGCAACCGTCGGTGCCAAAGCATCCCCGATATTCAAACGTCCCCTTACCTTTTCCACGATGCCGCTATCGGTATCCAGCGGTATCCAGACGAAGATCAGGCCAAGCGCAAAGACAACGCAAAGTAGACCGATAAAGAGGTTTGAGCGTGAAGATGCAAGCATTGGACAATCCCTTTAGGCATTTCGGGCGCCCATTATCAGGCGCCCGAAATTTGCTTAGATTATTCAGATGCTGCTTTTATCAAGCCCTCGGATTCATCAAAGCCTTTTGCAATCAATGCATCCAGCTCTGCACCTTTAATGATCGCCGCGCCGCCAAACGCTTTCTTAATCAAACCACCTGCTTTTGTCTCCGGGTCGGATGCTACGGATGAAATCGCCTCTGATAACGCGGTGCGTGCATCATCAGCCATGCCACCGGGCGCGACAAACATGAAGTACCCGTCGCTGTCATAGGCAACACCAAGGTCTGCAAATGTCGGGGCATCCGGCGTTTGCACCAGCGGTGTGCTGAGTGCGGAGGCAAGGTTTACCAGATCGCCAGCAGCTACCCCTTTGCCCTGAATACCGGCCATAAAGCCAAGATCCATATCGCCCGCCGTTACGCCGTTCATCACGGCCTTACCGCCCTGGACAGATATGATATTAAACTCCACGCCTTGCGCCTTGCCGAGCAAATAGGCCAGATCAGCCAAGCGTTGGCTCATCGCACCAAAGCGCAATTGCTCGCCTGCTTTCGCGGCTGCGACGGCATCTGCCATGCTGCTCCAACCTTTACTGCTTTGGGACACAACGCCCATCTGGAAGCCAGCCGTTGTCGTCAGGCCGGTGAAATCCGCAGGGGTCATGTCGGTTTTGGCAGAATACAGATTGTACCCAAGCGATTCCGTCACAACCATTCCGATGACAGAGCCATCATTAGGCATGTCTTTCATGGCGTTAAGCAGGTTAACGCCGCCTTTACCTGTGAGCTGCTCTGGAATGAACTGCCAGCCTGTGCGCGTTTCCAGCTCTTCCGCGATCAAGCGCGCCTGCGTGTCGGCACCGCCACCAGCAGCAAAGGCGATCATCAGCTTGATCGGTCCCGGAGGCGTCCAATCAGCAGCGGTTGCGGATACGGCAGAGGCCGCGATAGAAACGGCGGCAACAGCCGCTGTGATAAACTTTTTCATAGAGTCCTCCCTGACTTCGGATCAAGCAAGCCACAAGATAGTTGTTCCGTCAACAATTTAGTTGACGGGGCAACCTTTAGGCGCAACTATTGTGCTAAGAGGTCGAAAATGAACGATGAAACGCCCAAAGACTTTAACCCTCAGCTCGCCCAGCTTAGCAACTTTCTGACGTATAGAATCGCTCGCGTGCACCACAAACTCAATGTGCAGGCGTCGAAAATTCTTCACGATTCGGTCGGTGTCACGCTTAACCAATGGCGGATGATTGCCTTTATCGGCGGCGCTGAAAGCGTGACGGCGTCTGAGCTGGTGCGCTATACGGCGATGGACAAAGGGCTGGTCAGCCGCAATGTGAAATCGCTCATTGAAAGCGGGCTCGTCGTGTCTTTGAGCCATGAAAAGGATAGCCGGGTTCATCTGCTGAGCCTCACGCCGGACGGGACTGCGATATTTAACAAAGCCCTGCCAAAGATGCGGCGCAGGCA
>NZ_JBAUHO010000144.1:0-3965 GCF_049680325.1 Planktotalea sp. | reverse complement strand
AGCTTTGAGGGCGCAGTTGGTTTGGGATTACTTGATTTTGACATTGGAATCTCGTCTTTTTCGCGGGGACTTCTCTCTTATCACACTATCAGCGATCCAAAGGTCAAGATTACATTTTGGTAAATATTGTTACTGGATTCATTTGTCATAGTAGTGTCCAAAAGTCCTGTGACTTTTTGCGAGGATCCCAGGCCATGTTGACCAGACGCCATTTTGTTATTTCCACGGGTGCGCTGTTCTCCGCACCCTTACCCACCAGTCTTTTGGCGGCCCCCACATCTGATAAATCGATGTGGGATATCTGGGATGCGCAGGTGACGCCACCCAATTACGATGCTGCCACATCAAACCCATGGGGTCTGCATCGGCGCTTTTTGCCACAGCGCGTGGAAGCGAACACAGGACTCGTTCCGGGAGATATCCATGTCGATGCGGTTGCAAGATATCTTTATCATATTGGGACTGATGGTACCGCTATGCGCTATGGCGTAGCGATTGCACGTGGCAATCTTTATGAGCCGGGCACCTATGACATCCGCTGGAAGACAAAATGGCCAACTTGGACGCCGACAGCGGCGATGGTTGAACGCGATCCAAATCTCTATGGCAATCTTGCCGAAGGCGTGGACGCGGGTCCAAAAAATCCATTGGGGTCTCGGGCTCTCTATTTATTTGTAGGCAATAGCGATACGTATCTTCGCAGTCACGGTTCGCCAAACCCAGAATCGATCGGGGGCCGCGCAAGTTCGGGATGTGTTCGTATGGTAATGGCGCATATTAATGGTCTTTATGAAAACGTAGATGCAGGATCCACCGCATTTCTCTACGCTGCGGAAAATGGCGTTACCGCTCAAAGCTGATGTTGGTCTAAGGTACAGTTTTTGGAGTTTGAAGCTTTACTGTGCTCCTTCAAACAGCAGGCGCGCGGCATTTGAGAGGAAAGTCACAGCTAGCAATGTCGAAGTGCAAGCGCTTATCGATAGCGCATGGGCACGCCATCTTTGTGCACTTTTGCGCGGGGCAAGCACGGCAATGTACAATGCGTAGGAACCCACCAAAGTACCATACAAATATACACTAGAGATGTTTTCAAATGCATAGGCGCGCTGAAGCGTTGGTCCGACAACTTGAAGAGCGGTTAAGCGATCTCCGCCGAAAGAACCGAACAGATCTGCGGATATGACGTAAACCAAGGCATGCAGAGCGATAAACAAGATAGCGCGAATGCATCCGTCCAAAAATAGATAGCAAACAGGGTGTTGTCTAAGGCGCGTTTGAAGCGCTTTAGCCGAGAAAAACCCTATGTAGTTGATCACGAAAACGACGAGAACACCGTTCGATAGAACTTGGCGATTAAAACGGATGAACGCCGTGGCATTTGTCGCCAATATGGTAAGAAAGCCTGACGAGAGCAGAATGAAAATCAATAGAAGTGGAAGAATACTGAAACAGCTAAGCAGTAAGATGTTCCTAAAGAACCGTGAAAACGGAATTTCTGGATTAAAGTGATTTTCGAGTCCTTGTGCGCAGAGATATTGAAACTTTGATAAGTTCATTTCAGGTTCCCTTTTTCGGTCTTTATACCTTAAAAGCTCTACGCAGATTTATCGAGCAAAGTTCAGAGTGTTGTCTGTTACATTTGGCTACAAACGTGGGATGGGACTTTTTGCCTACGTCTAGTAGTAAGTAAAAATGACTGAAATGCCCCATATCTTGGTCGTCGATGACCACCCAGAAATTCGAAAGTCCGTTTCTAGCTTTCTGGAGCGGAACGGGATGAAAACGTCGAGCGCTGAAAATGCTGCTGATATGGATGCAAAACTTGCGCGGTCGCAGTTTGACTTGATTGTTTTGGATATAATGATGCCCGGTGAAGACGGCCTTAGCGCGTGCAAACGTCTAAGCCGAGAAAGCAACACACCGATCTTAATGCTCACAGCTCTTGGGGACGCCGACGATCGTATCTCAGGGCTTGATTCAGGGGCGGACGACTACCTCGCAAAGCCTTTCAATCCACGAGAATTGGTCGCGCGGATAAATGCAATTCTGCGCCGAACGCAGAAACTGCCTCAGATAGAAGCATTAGCGGGCAAAACGGTCCGATTTGCGCATCTTGAATTAGATTATGATGGACGTAATCTTAAAGACGCAGATGGGCGGAGAACTCAACTAACCTATGGGGAATTGAAGCTGTTATCGCTTTTACTTGAACGTCCTAGAATGGTGCTAAGCCGTGATGAGCTTTTGGAAATGAGCACTGGACGTACAGCGGGCCCTCTAGATCGAACAATTGACAATCAAATAAGTAGATTGCGGCGCAAGATCGAAAAAGACGTTCTCCGGCCGAGTATCATCGCAACCGTGCGTCATGGCGGTTACAGTTTATCCTGCGATGTTGAGGTGCTATCTTGAAGGCACTTGGTTGGCGATTGCAAACACAGATCGGGCTTTTGCTACTTGGCGTATTAGTTGTGGCTCAAGCGCTAAGCCTTTGGTTGTTTGTGGATGAGCGGGCATTGGCAATCCAAGCGGCAATAGGGGCAGAGGCAGCCGGGCGCGCCGCCAATGTCGCACTTTTAGTTGAAGATGTTTCACCTGACATACAGAGACAAATCATCCAAGCAGCCACATCTCCGCTTGTTAGTTTCGAACTGTCCGATGAACCTAAAGTCCTGCATGAGCATCCTAGCGAGGGGGCTGCTGTTAAGGCGCGCATCAGGGCGTTGATGGGGGAGTTGTATAGCCGCGATATACGCGTTGAGGTGCATGAAATTGAACAGGGACTGTTACCTCTGCCAAACCTTTCACATGAAATGGCCGAAATCCATACCGAAATGATGCAGGGCAGCTTGGCAGCGATCGAGATGGAAATATCAATCGCATTGGCAGGTGGAACCTGGCTCAATGTTGCCACCCGATTTGAACGACCGCCTCTTCAGTGGTCACGAGCCTCAAATATGACTTTTGGCATCACAGCTGCTTTTCTACTCATAACCAGCTTTTGGTTCCTTCTTACGCGCTTGACCGGCCCATTGAATACACTGGCACAGGCATCAGAGCGGTTTGGTCGGGGAGAAAGAGAAGCGCCCTTACGGATTGTCGGACCGAAAGAAGTTCGCGATCTGACAATCGCCTTCAACACAATGCAATATCGCCTCACGCGGTTTGTATCTGATCGCACACAAATGCTGGCGGCGCTCGCGCATGATTTGCGTTCTCCGTTAACAGCAATACGGGTACGTTCTGAAATGGTTGAAGACGCTGAAACCCGTGCGTCCCTCATAAGCTCGGGCGAAGAAATGCAGCAAATGGTTGAAGCGACATTGGACTTCGCCAAAGGAGTTGGTCAGCATGAAGAGATTCAACCGATTGACCTGAAAGAAATACTGACCGGGATCAAGGCAGATGATTATTATCTAACCAACGATCAATCACTTGTGTTGCCGGTGAAGCCGAGCGCAATTCGACGTGCGTTTCGCAATTTAATCGAGAACGCTATTCGGTACGGAAGCGAAGCACATGTTTCATGGAAAATAGTTGATTGCTATGTTGAAATTTACATTGATGATAAAGGGCAAGGCATTCCTGAAGCGGACCTTGAAGCGGTGTTTAGCCCCTACGTTCGGCTCGAAACATCGCGCTCGCTTGATACGGGTGGGCATGGGTTGGGTCTGTCAATCGCGCGGAGCATAGTTTTAGAACATGGCGGAACGATAAGCTTATTCAACCGCCTAGAAGGCGGTTTGCGTGCGCACGTAAGGTTGCCACTAGACTGATTGCGTTAGCCTTAAAAAAATTGGCCTAGTATAGGAGGAGATATGTAATGGGTAATAGAAATTTAGGACAGCAGATATGAACAGACGTCAATTTGTAGCAGCCTCGACAGCCTTTGTTGCGACTGTAAATCAAGCAGATGCACATAGTACAAAAACGCATGATGGGTGGGTTAAGACGCCGAACTTACC
>NZ_JBAUHO010000143.1:0-4330 GCF_049680325.1 Planktotalea sp. | reverse complement strand
GGCAGGCGCAGCGAGTGCGCAGAGTAGCGCGGTCGCGGTCAAAAATCGGGTCATCGATTAACTCCTCTGTCACGTTCATGTGCACGGGCTTGTGCCTTTGGCGCGAATTGAACAGTGTCATGGCATTAGTAAGGATGTCCTTGCTATAGATCAAACCGCTTTGGGAGATTGGTGAATGGGATTTGCGATGAATGTGCTTGAAACCCTGGCGCTTTTGCTGGTGTTTTCGTTGGGTGCGCTGGCCTTTGTCGCAGCTATTTTGTTTGTTCTTGATCGTATTCAAACCGAAGATGCGATCCGGCGGAACTATCCAGTTATTGGCCGTTTCCGACATCTGTTTTCTACTTTGGGCGAATTTTTCCGCCAATATTTCTTTGCCATGGATCGTGAAGAATTGCCGTTCAACCGCGCGCAACGTGAATGGGTAAAACGCGCGGGCGAAGGGCATGGCAACACGGTTGCCTTTGGCTCTACCCGCAATCTGAATGTCGTTGGCACACCGATCTTCGCCAACGCAGCCTTTCCGCCGCTTGACGATCAATTTGCGTCTTCTGTGCCGTTGGTCATTGGTGAAGGTGCGCGGCAACCCTATGCAGCGCCAAGTTTTTTCAACATTTCCGGAATGAGTTTCGGCGCTATCTCCAAGCCCGCCGTTCAGGCATTGAGCCGCGGTGCCAAAGAAGCAGGTGTTTGGTTGAATACAGGTGAAGGCGGATTAAGCCCGTTTCACCTGGAAGGTGGCTGTGATGTTGTCTTCCAGATCGGTACGGCGAAATACGGTGTGCGTAATGAACATGGCGGTCTAAGCGACACCAAGCTGCGCGAGGCTGCCGCGCACCAAAATGTGCGCATGTTTGAACTAAAGCTCGCGCAGGGTGCGAAGCCTGGCAAAGGTGGTATTCTTCCGGGCGCGAAGGTCACGGCAGAGATTGCCGCAATTCGTGGAATTCCCGAAGGATCGGACAGCCTTTCGCCCAATCGCCATTTGGAGGTAAATGATTGGGGTGATTTGCTTGATCTTGTTGGGCATATTCGCGAGGTGACAGGCAAGCCGGTTGGTATCAAAACAGTTGTGGGGACCGAAGCGGGTACTCAGGGCCTGTTTGACGCGATCAATGCGCGCGGGGCTGATAGTGCGCCTGATTTTATTACAATTGATGGCGGCGAGGGCGGTACAGGTGCTGCGCCGATGCCGTTGATCGATCTGGTTGGCATGTCCATCCGCGAAGCGCTGCCTCTGGTGGTCGATATGCGTGATGCAGTCGGCTTGCATGAACGCATACGCATTATTGCAAGCGGCAAGCTGGTAAACCCGGGCGACATTGCTTGGGCTTTGGCTGCGGGCGCTGATTTTGTCACGTCAGCGCGCGGTTTCATGTTCTCGCTTGGCTGTATTCAGGCGCTCAAATGTAACAAGAACACCTGCCCTACAGGCATCACAACCCATGATCTACGCTTTCAAAAAGGGCTGGTGGTTGAAGACAAATACAAACGCGTTGCGCGCTATGCCAAAGGCATTGTGAAAGAGGTGGAAACCATCGCCCATTCAGTTGGCGTTGCAGAGCCACGTTTGATGCGACGCAATCACGTTCGTTTGATGCAGGATAACGGGCGGTCGTTGCCTATGTCAGACCTTTATCCGCCCGCCGTATCAGTTGCCGCCAAGTAGGTTTTTCAAGCCTTTTCCAAGCTCTTTTTCCAAGGCGTTTTTGGCTGCGTCTTCCAGCTGCTTCTGCTTGGCGCTATCGAGGTTCAGCTTCTTCGCGGCCTCTGCTGCGGCTTTCTTGGCTGCATCTTCAACCTTCTTTTTGGCAGCATTCTCTAGCTTCTTCGCTTCGGCTTCTGCCCTTTCGCGCAGCTTCTCTTTCTCCGCCTCTGCTTTGTCGAGAAGCTTTTGCTTTTCGCGTTCGATTTCTTGGCGGGCTTGTTCTTCAAGCTTTTTGCGCTCGTTCTCCAGATTAAGCGCAGCTTCCAGATCGGGGCGTATCGTTGGCGATGACCATGGGCCTTTGATGCGCACAGGAATTTCAATGCGGTCCTTGCTGCCAACTTCCTTTGCAATTGGCGTCACAAGGTAGTCAAGCGTCTGGGCACCAAGGTTGATATAGCCTTCCCCCTTGGCATCAACGCGGCCAGTCGAGACAGTCAGATCGTTATTCTGCAAACTACCGCCGCTGATAACGCCGTTTGCCTTCAGATTTTCAAAGGCGGTCAGGCTTGCATTGGCGTTGCCTTGGGTGATGAGGCCTTCCAGATCAATCCCCGCAATCGTGCCTTGCGGGACAGACAGGGCCAGATTGCCCGAAAGCGAGCGCATGATCGCGTCGACGGAGGCACCAGAGCCAAGGAAATTCACGCTTAGGTTCGCATTGCCTTGAATCTTGTTAACCTCGGCAAGTGCCGTAAGAAGCGGGCCAAGCGCGACAGAATTGGCATTCAAATCACCCGCGACGGATAGCCCGCCACGGTTATTGGCAACAAGTTGACCAGCAAAACTACCTTGATAGGCGCTTAGATTGTTGATCGAAACAACCGCACGCGAGTTGTCGATAGCAACACCCAAATCGGACGCACCGAGTTTGAGCGTACCAAGATTGATCGAATTGGCTTTCAGCTTGATATTGCCATTGAGCAGACCCAATGCGCTGGCGTCGATACGATCTTTGGACCAGCTGCTACCAGCGGATGAAGAAGTGCTTTCTGCTTCGCCAGAACTAAGGGCGCTGAAATCCAGATCGCCCGCTTGCAGATTTGCAGTTACGTTCGGGACCGAGCCACCAAGGCCGACGGACACGCCGCCGCTTAGCGTGTTCTGATCCAGCGAAACGGTTAGGCCTGACAAATCCAACTGGTTCGATTTGAACGAAATATTGGTATTCGCCGTGATCGCGCGACCGAACCCTTTTGGCAAATCAGGGGCGCTTTGACCAAGGGCCGTCATCAGGTTTGCAGTGCTTGGAACGTTGGCATTGATCTTGCCCGACACATTGGGTGCGCCGCCAGAAACAGCCAGATCGATGGCACCAGCAATAGTTGCGCCGCCGATTGATAGGTTCAACTCGCGTAGGTTCGCGGCGATGTTGCTGCCTTTAACCGTGGCTGTGACATTGGTTTTCACAGCAGGTGCAGCATTCGGGGAAAGTCCAAAACCACTTAGCGGCTGCCCCAACAGTGCAGCACTGCGCGCGGCGTTTGGCAAGTTAACGGCAAGGTTTGCGGCAATGTCAGGGACGTTATCTTGTAGCGCAAAGTCGGCGTTCCCTGTGATTTGTGCACCCTCAAGCGATGCGGTGAGCCCGCTGAGTTTGGCGCTGAGGTCAGAACCGCTGCTCGAGAGTGTGATCGCGCTGGAAAGGTTGGGATCGAATGCTTTATCCAGACCAAATTTTTCAGGTGCCTGACCCAGCATCCGCATAAGTTGGCCTGTGTTCTTCACATCCGCATTCAGCTTTGCCGTGACCTGCGGCGAACCAAGGGCGAGAACAACGTCAACGTCGCCAGCGATTTTACTTTCGTTAAGGCCCAACGCCATCTGCCGTAATGCAAGGCGTGCGTCGCTAAAGCTGACTTGGCTTTCTACGCTAACACTCGGATCGAAATCGGGGGCAAGCCCTAGCGCAGCGGGGTCTTGTCCCAATGCACGCAATAGCGCCCCTGCTTTCGGAATTGTGCCCGAGATTTGCATCGCCGCTTCCGGTTTGATTGACGCGAGTCCCTCAAATTCGATAGTAGCTCCAGCTGCTGCCAGCGTACCGCTCAGGGTCGATTGCTCGCCCGTGCTAAGGCCCATGACGTTTGCAACTGTTGCGTTCAGCTCAAGCCTTTCGGTGAAAGGCGTCAGCGCCAGCATAATATCGGCCGCACCACCCATATCGGGCCAACGCAGATCAAGATCGACGTCCTCAAAGGACTGATCTAGGCCCGTGCCATGATCGATGTAACGAAGCGAAGCGTTTGTAATCAAAGCGCGCTCTAACGAGAGATCAAAGCTTTGCCCGTCGCTATCTTGCTCCGTTGTTGGCGTTCTCGTTTCGGTGCTGGCTGTTTCGGCCGGGAAAAATTCCCAGTTCGCGCGGCCATTGGCATCCCGTTCCAGTACGACGCGGGGGCTATTTGCCTCTAGCTTGGTCACGCGAATTGTACCTGTCAAAAGTGCAGGCACATCGACACCTATGGATAGGCTATCAGAGGTGAGCAGTGGCCCGTTTTTGGCCCAATCAGCCGTTCCGATACTAGCAGGGCCAGTGGTAATGCCCAAAGTCGGATAAAGGCTGATCGACGTTTCAGGGCTGATGGTAACGATTCGCCCAGTTTGCTTGCTAAGCTGATC
>NZ_JBAUHO010000142.1:0-1643 GCF_049680325.1 Planktotalea sp. | reverse complement strand
ATGAAGTCGGAATCGCTAGTAATCGCGTAACAGCATGACGCGGTGAATACGTTCCCGGGCCTTGTACACACCGCCCGTCACACCATGGGAGTTGGTTCTACCCGACGACGCTGCGCTAACCTTCGGGGGGCAGGCGGCCACGGTAGGATCAGCGACTGGGGTGAAGTCGTAACAAGGTAGCCGTAGGGGAACCTGCGGCTGGATCACCTCCTTTCTAAGGATGTTTCCGGTCAGATAAGCTTGCTTATCTCTAGAAACACTTAGCAGAGCAGCAAACAAAGCTGCTCATATATTGCCAGACACGTTTTCCTTCGTGATCTGGTCGGACCGAGCCGTCCTCATATCTCTTCAGACATACGTCGAACTAAGCGTCGGCGTGGTGGATACCTGTTACCGTATCTGGTAGCGGCGCTTCCGGGTGTTTGCTTTGCAATCATCTGTCAGCGCGACGTCGATTTTGCTATGCAAAATCAACTGGGTCGGTAGCTCAGGTGGTTAGAGCGCACGCCTGATAAGCGTGAGGTCGGAGGTTCAAGTCCTCCTCGACCCACCAAATTTTTGGGGCCTTAGCTCAGCTGGGAGAGCGCCTGATTTGCATTCAGGAGGTCAGGAGTTCGATCCTCCTAGGCTCCACCAAAACAACTTTGCATAGCAAAGGACGTTAAGCCTGCATTGCTCAATCGTATCAGCAAGCACTTTCGAGTGTTTGCTCATCCGATTGGATGAACTTCACATCGTATATAGAGAAAAATTAACAACACTGTTTGATGTTGCGGAGTAACGCAATCATCTCAGCGTGGTTCTTAGGCCTTCGGGTTTAAGAAGGTTCTTATCGGTCCTTTTCCTCGGACTTATTCGAATATCCCGCCTGAAACGAACAGGTTGTCCAAGTCAAGTACACTAACCAGAGTGGTTTTGTGGTTACCTCCTGCACGGATGGTGCCACGGATAGAACCACTCATTGTCCATATCTAAAGATATGGGCGGGAAAATGTATGCTTTTGGTTTGGAAAGCGTGGATCCGTTGCTTACCAGCTTGCGGATCCCTGCAGGGCGTAAGTCTTGCTCTTTCTGGATCAAATCAAGCGCGAGAAGGGCGTTTGGTGAATGCCTTGGCAGTAAGAGGCGATGAAGGACGTGATACTCTGCGATAAGCTATGTGGAGCCGAGAATAGGCTTTGATACATGGATTTCCGAATGGGGCAACCCACCTGATTATATTCTGTTATTATCCAGCTTCGGTTGGATGGTTATCAGGGTGTAAAACCAGGTACTTATAGACTGAATACATAGGTTTATAAGAGCAAACCCGGGGAACTGAAACATCTAAGTACCCGGAGGAAAGGACATCAATTGATACTCCCCTAGTAGCGGCGAGCGAACGGGGACCAGCCGAGCCTTGAATGTGATTAGAATGGTCTGGAATGGCCAACCATAGTGGGTGACAGTCCCGTATAAGAAGCACGATAGGACGTATTAAGTAGGGCGGAACACGTGAAATTCTGTCTGAAGATCGGAGGACCACCTTCGAAGGCTAAGTACTCCTTACTGACCGATAGTGAACCAGTACCGTGAGGGAAAGGTGAAAAGCACCCCGACGAGGGGAGTGAAACAGTACCTGAAACCGAACGCCTACAATCAGT
>NZ_JBAUHO010000141.1:0-1787 GCF_049680325.1 Planktotalea sp. | reverse complement strand
CAACTTCGCCAACCGAGTAGGGAGGGAAGTTGTAATGCAGCAGGAAGTTGGATTTGAAGTTGCCGTGCAGTGCGTCGATGAATTGTTCATCATCGCCCGTACCCAGCGTTGTCACGACGAGACCTTGAGTTTCGCCACGTGTGAACAGCGCTGAGCCGTGTGTACGGGGCAGAATGCCGGTCAACGAAGTGATATCGCGGATTTCGTCGGTTTTCCGGCCGTCGATACGTTTGCCGGTTTTGACGACATCGCCGCGCAGAATAGACGCTTCGAGTTTCTTCATCGCGGAGCCAAGATTGGCATCCTCAAGCTGGTCTTCTTTCAGCTTGCCCTTGATGGTCTCGCGGGCGGCTGAAACGGCTGCTGTACGCTCTTGCTTGTCAGCAATTGCGAAAGCTTTGCGCATCTCTTTTTCGCCGGCTTTTGCCACGGCCTTGTAAAGGTCCGAGTAATCAACAGGCTGGAAGTCAAATGGCTCTTTTGCCGCATCTTCTGCCAGATCAATGATCAGGTCGATCACCGGCTGGATCGCGTCATGGGCAAATTTCACCGCGCCGAGCATTTCTTCTTCGGACAGTTCATAAGCTTCTGATTCAACCATCATAACGGCGTCTTTGGTGCCGGCGACAACCAGATCAAGGCGCTGGTCTGGGTTCAGACGCAGGTCCTGCATGTCATCAACAGTTGGGTTCAGGACGTATTCGCCATCCTCAAAGCCAACGCGGCAAGCAGCGATCGGGCCCATGAACGGTGCGCCAGAAATGGTCAGCGCAGCAGAGGCTGCGATCATTGCAACCATGTCGGGATCGTTCACCAGATCGTGCGAAAGCACGGTACACATGACCAGCACTTCGTTTTTGAAGCCAGGTACAAACAATGGGCGGATCGGACGGTCAATGAGACGGCTTGTCAGGGTCTCTTTTTCGGTCGGGCGTGCTTCGCGTTTGAAGAAGCCACCGGGAATTTTACCCGCAGCATAGTATTTTTCATTGTAGTGCACTGTCAGTGGGAAGAAATCCTGCCCTGGTTTTTGCTGACGTGCGAAGGTGACGTTGGCCATGACGGAGGTTTCCCCTACGGTGGCGATCACCGACCCGTCTGCCTGACGGGCCACTTTTCCGGTTTCCAGTGTGAGCGTTTCTTCGCCCCACTGCATCGATTTTGTCGTTACATTAAACATCTATGTTTCCTGTGTTGGCCCGTTTGGGCCATTTGCATAGGGGCCGTATTGCCCCTGACCTCGATATCTTCTTTATCAGGCGCTGAGGTCTTGGCGCCGGCTTTCAGATTGTGCGGCCATACAGTGTTTTGCAGGCGATGGGAAGGGAGCTGTGCAGTCCTCGCCTTATCAGCTGGTTTGGCCGAAAAATCGGTTCAGACGCTGGCAAGCAGCGGCAGGATACAGGTTTTAATCTGCTCAATGGGCGAGGTTAGTGCGCTTCTGTTTCAGCTGAACAAGACCGCCAGCGCGGCCAGGGCGGCGGGCATCGCCTGAACATAGAGAATGCGAGGTGACGCTGTTTTGGCACCGTAAACGCCTGCAACAAAAACACATGCTAGGAAAAAGAGCGCAACATTGCTTGCCCAATCGGCATCAGCGATCACCAGCGACCAGATCAATCCGGCAGCCAGAAAGCCATTATAGAGGCCCTGATTGGCGGCCATCGCTTTGGTGGGTGTAAACAGGTCTTTGGGAAAACTGGGAAACACATTGGGCCCTCTGGATTCCCAAGCGAACATTTCAAACCAAAGAATGTAAAGGTGGAGTGCCGCAATCAAAGCAACGA
>NZ_JBAUHO010000140.1:0-11628 GCF_049680325.1 Planktotalea sp. | reverse complement strand
GGTATCTGTTGTCGCTGAGGGCGCAATGCCTGTCGCGGATGCCGGTGCAAGCGTTTCCGAGCTTACCGCTTGTGGCGCTGGTAGCGTCGAGCCTTGCAACGCAGCGTCGCGCGCTGCCTGTTGCTGCTCATACGCGTTGTAATCGCCAAAGCCGACGCCTGCGCCGCTATCAGGGATTTCAGGGCTACACGCGGCCAACGCGCCAAGCGCGAAAGCCGTCAGGATAATGCGTTTCATTTTGAGACTGCCTCGTATGTTTTGCGCGCTCTTACCACCATTTGGCAGGTTTTGCTACAAACCCTGCCGCTTGCTCTAGCGCATAGGCGGTATTCAGCAAATCGCCCTCTTCCCATGGCTTGCCGATCAACTGCAATGCAAGCGGTAGACCTTTGCTATCCAGCCCTGTCGGCACTGCAATGCCCGGCAGACCGGCAAGGTTCACAGTCACGGTAAACACATCGTTTAGATACATTTGTACCGGATCCGCATCCTTCATTTCGCCAAGGCCAAAGGCCGCGCTTGGGGTCGCAGGCGTCAGAATTGCATCAACGCCAGCAGCAAACACATCATCAAAGTCTTTCTTGATAAGCGCGCGAACACGGCGGGCACGGTTGTAATATGCGTCATAAAAACCGGCACTTAGAACATAGGTTCCGATCATGACACGGCGCTGAACCTCCTGCCCAAAACCCTGCGCGCGTGACTTTTCGTACATTTCAGTGATGCCGTCACCTGCTTCAAGCTTGGCGCGGTGCCCATAGCGCACGCCGTCGTAACGCGCGAGGTTGGACGACGCTTCAGCAGGAGCAATCACATAATAGGCCGGCAAGGCATATTTCGTATGCGGCAGCGAGATATCAACAATCTTCGCGCCCGCGGCTTTCAGCATTGCTGTGCCGTCGGCCCAAAGTTTTTCGATCTCATCGGGCATGCCGTCCATATGGTATTCTTTGGGGATACCGATGGTCTTGCCTTTGATGTCGCCCGTCAGCATCGCTTCGAAATTCGGCACAGGCAGATTGGCGCTGGTGCTGTCCTTTGCATCATAAGAACACATCGCTTCCAGCATGATCGCCGCATCGCGCACGTCTTTGGTCATTGGACCCGCCTGATCGAGCGAGGAAGCAAAGGCCACAACGCCCCACCGCGAGCAACGCCCGTAGGTCGGTTTGATCCCAGTAATGCCCGTGAAAGCGGCAGGCTGGCGGATAGAGCCGCCGGTATCTGTGCCCGTCGCTGCAAGGCAAAGGTCCGCCGCAACCGCAGAAGCAGAGCCACCGGAAGAGCCGCCCGGCGTGAGCTGGGCGTCATCATTGCCGCGACGCCATGGGTTGACCGCATTGCCATAGGTCGAAGTCTCGTTAGACGAGCCCATGGCAAATTCATCCATGTTCAACTTGCCCAGCATGACCGCGCCGGCGTCAAACAGGTTCTGGGTGATCGTGCTTTCATACTCGGGCTTGAAGCCCTCAAGAATGGCAGAGGCCGCCTGAGACGGCACACCTTTGGTGCAGAACAAATCCTTGATGCCAATTGGCAAGCCGCACATGTCAGGGGCATCGCCCGCGCCGATACGCGCGTCAGCGGCTTTAGCCTGCTCCAATGCGATTTCCGGCGTGTGGTGCACAAACGCATTCAAAGCGCCCGCGCCTTCGATCGCTTTCAGGAAAGTTTCGGTCAGCTCGACGGATGTTGTCTCGCCCTTGCGCAGCGCATCGCGCGCGCCTGCCAGCGTCATTTTGCTAAGATCAGACATTATTCAACCACCTTCGGAACCGCGAAAAACCCTTCACGCGCATCGGGCGCATTGGCCAGCACTTTTTCCTGCTGGGAACCATCCGTCACTTCGTCTTGACGGCGATATAGTTTTTGCGGCGTGACGGACGTCATTGGCTCAACGCCTTCAACGTCAACTTCATTCAACTGCTCGATAAAGCCAAGGATATTGCTGAATTCTTCCGCCAAGGCCGGCAGCGCGTCCGGCTCGACCTTGATACGGGCGAGTTTCGCCACACGCGCGGCAGTTTCTACATCAATGGACATCGGCAATTCTCCGGCTTTAACCTGTTGCGCTAGCGTTTAGCGCCCGCGCGCGCCGCTCGCAAGGGCACTCAGGTTCCCTCTTTTCATATCGCTCGCACATGTTAGCCTCTGACACAGCAATCAGGAGGCACCACATGAAAATTATCCCCCTTGGCCACTCCGGCTTTCGCATCGAGATCGAGGATCAGATCCTGCTCATTGATCCTTGGCTGACGGGGTGCCCCGTCTTCCCGGAAGAGCGCCGCGCAGAGGCGATTGAGGGTGCGAGCCATGTCCTCATCAGCCACGCCCACTTCGATCATTGCGCAGATGGTTTCGCGATTGCCAAGGAACGCGATATCCCCGCTGTCGGGATTTACGATCATATGGGCTATATGGAAGGCAAGATGGGTATCAAGACCGTCGGCTTTAACAAGGGCGGCACCGTAATGCTTGGCAAGGTCAGCGTGACTATGGTCACCGCGGCCCATTCCAGCACGTTTAACAGTGACGACGGACCTATGTATGCAGGCACCGAAAGCGGATTTATGATTTCGGGCGAAGGTCACACGATCTATTTCAGTGGCGACACCGATGTGATGATGGATATGGAGCTTTTTGAGGACCTGCATCACCCTGACATTGGCATTCTTTGCGCAGGCGGACATTTCACAATGGATATGAAACGTGCCGCTTATGCAGCCAAACGCTTCTTCAACTTCAAAACGGTAATCCCGTGCCACTACAACACCTTCCCCGTGTTGGAGCAAAGTGTCCAAGCGATGGTTGAGGCTGTGCCAAATGCCAACGTTATCGAGCCGGAAGTCCTGGTTCCAATCGATATCTAGATCTGGAACGGTGCCTTCAACCTTTCAGATCAAAGCCAAGGCCCTGCCAGCGATCATTTCCCGTCAATTGGCGTTGCAGGATATGATGTGGCCGGCCCTGCTGCGACGCAGGCTAGATATCCTTGAGCAATCGAAGGGCATCATAAATCGCTGCATGCGTATTGCGCGCCGACACCGCATCGCCGATGCGGAACAGTTGGAACATGCCAGCCTCATTGCGCTGCAGGGTTTGTGATGCACCCGCCGTCAGCGCAGCGTAGTCTACCTCGCCAAGATTGGAGGATGCCGGTTTCAGATCGAAATAGAGCTCATCCAGCGGCATGGTGCCGTAGTTCACCACGACCTGATCGACCTCGATCCCATAGGTATGATCGCTGTAGTCGGTGCCGATCGTTGCCCTAAGCGTGTTGCCGCTACGCGCAACCCCCGTCAGACGACGCGTGAGCGTAAAGGTCACGTCCTTATTCTGAAGCGAGCGCATGTAAGGGACAAGGTTCATCGCCATGACATCGGGCGAAAACGTGCGATCCGGCGTCATGATCTCGACGGATGCCCCTGCATTCGCGGCGATTTCTGCTGCTTGCAGGGCGGGATGGTCGCCGCTTTCATCATAGATCAGAACCTTGCCCGCAGGTTTCACATCGCCAGAGATAATGTCCCATGCGGATACGATATGTGCCTGCTCGCCGCGTTTTTCAAACAGCTCCAAGTTCGGCACACCGCCCGTCGCGACGATCACCACATCAGGGTGAAGCGCCATGACATCTCCGGCTTCGGCCCAAGTGTTAAAGTGGAACGTCACATCGCGCGCTGCACATTGGGCCATGCGCCAGTCAATGATCCCGATCATCTCGCGCCGGCGCGGGGATTGCGACGTCAGCAGGACCTGCCCGCCAGGCTGTGCAGCGGCCTCAAACACACTGACGTCATGACCGCGCTCTGCCGCAACGCGCGCGGCCTCCAGACCTGCGGGGCCAGCCCCTACAATCACTACTTTTTTCTTGATTGCCGCGACGGGAATATCATGCGGCATTGTCAGTTCGCGGCCCGTGGCAGCGTTATGCGTACAAAGCGCCTCGCCCGCTTGATAGATGCGATCAAGGCAGTAGGTCGCGCCAACGCAGGGACGAATGTCCTCCTCGCGCCCTTCAATGATCTTCCGCACGATATGGGGATCGGCCATATGCGCGCGGGTCATCCCGACCATATCAAGCAAGCCTGCCTGCACTGCATGACGTGCGCTCGCCACATCGGGGATGCGCGCTGCGTGGAAGGTCGGCATGCCTGTGGCGCGGCGCACCTCCCCCGCAAAATCGAGATGCGGCGCGGATTTCATCCCTTGTACAGGGATCACATCGGTCATCGCAGGATCAGTGTGGATGCGCCCTTTGATTACGTTCAGGAAATCCACCTGCCCCGTATCGGCAAGCCGCTTGGATATCTCCAAACCTTCTTCTGGCGTTATGCCGCCTTTTTGCGCTTCATCCGCTGTGTAGCGCAGGCCGACAATGAATTCTGCGCCGACACGCTTGCGGATCGCCGCGAGCACATCCATCGGAAACCGCATGCGATTTTCCAAGGTGTCTGCCCCGTACGGGCCGACCAGGTCATTGGTCAGGGGTGACCAGAACTGATCGAGCAAATGGCCGTAAACCTGCAATTCGATACCGTCCATTCCGCCCGCTTGCATCCGTTCCGCTGCATCGGCGAAATCGGTGATGATCCGGTCAATATCCCAATCTTCTATCAGCTTCGGGAACGCATGATGCGCAGGTTCGCGATGCTTGGACGAGGACACAGAGGGCAGCCAATCGCCCTTGTTCCAGCTGGTGCGTCGCCCCAAATGCGTCAATTGGATCATCACGGCGCAGCCATGTTCATGCACCGCATCCGTCAGGTTCTGTATCCATGGGACAACCTCGTCCTTATAGGCGAGGATATTGTTGAACACGGGCGGGCTATCGCGGCTTACGGCGGCAGAGCCTGCTGTCATCGCCAGCGCAACCCCCGCCTTGGCGCGCTCGGCATGGTAGGCCGCATAGCGTTCTTTGGGCATGCCATCATGTGGATAGGCAGGTTCATGGCTGGTCGTCATGATCCGATTGCGCAGGGTCAGGTGTTTGAGCTGGAAGGGTTGTAGCAGTGGATCCTTGGACATGGGGCTTCCTTACGCGTCAATGCCTGACATCAGTGTCGGGCCAAGCCTTTTCCAGAATTGACACTCCGTCAAGTTGTTTGGAACGCCATTATGGACAAGCGCTTAGCCCCGAAAACAACGCCAGCCGGACGACAGGAACGACCCCCCCTATCCGCTTTTCATCAGGTGACTTAGGCGCGCGGTTCACGTTAGGATGACAGAATGATAACTGACATCGAAACCTATTTTGCGGATGGATGCGGGCGCTGCAAACACTTTGCAAGCGCGGATTGCTCGGCGCGCAAGTATTCAAAGGCGCTCGCGCTGCTGCGCGATATCTGCCTTGAACTCTCTCTTACGGAATGCGTGAAATGGGGTCACCCCTGCTATGTTCACGGCGCTCGTAATATCGCGATTCTGGGGGCCTTTCGCAATGATGTACGGCTAACGTTCTTCAATGGATCGCTTCTGAAAGATCCCGAAAACATTCTCGAAAAACGCGGCCCGAATACGCAACAATCCGACATTCTCAAGTTCACCGATGCGGCCCAGATCAAACAGCTTGCGCCTGTTATTCGCAGTTATTTGCAAGAGGCAATTACCTATGCCAAAGCGGGAATCAAACCTGTAAAAGCCGCCTTTGACGTGACCCTACCAGACGAATTGATTGATGCCATGGATGCCGATCCAGAGCTGGCTGATGCATTTGAGCGCCTGACGCCCGGGCGGCAGCGCAGCTATGTGATACATCTGGCATCGGCGAAGAAACCAGAAACGCGCGTTGCTCGGATCAATAGCTTTCGCGGCAAAATACTTGCTGGCAAAGGCGCAAACGAGCGCGAATAGCTTTTCGGACAAAGCGCAATTCGAGGAAAGATAAATGAACGCTGCACATTTTGCGCCCTACGAGGCTTTGGCGGGGAAACTTATAGGCTACGCCATCCCCAACAGTTACGACGGTGCCCATGACATCGCCCATATCACCCGCGTCTGGGCAAATGCGCGCGCCATTGCGCAAGTTGAGGGCGGCGACATGGAAATCCTGCTTGCTGCGACGCTCTTGCATGATTGTATCAGTGTTGAAAAGGACAGCCCGGATCGCGCGCGCGCCTCTAGCTTGGCCGCGCAAAAGGCACGTGACTACCTTGCGCCGCTCGCGTGGGACGTCGCCAAAGTGGATGCCGTTTGTCATGCCATCGAAGCACATAGTTTTTCTGCCAATATCCAGCCAATGACCCTAGAGGCGCGCATTTTGCAGGACGCTGATCGTCTTGATGCCATTGGTTTGATCGGCGTTGCGCGTTGTTTTTATGTCGCGGGCCGCATGGGCAGTGCGCTATATGATCCCGGTGATCCGCGTGCCGCGCGCCGCCGCCTTGATGATCGCGCCTTCGCGCTAGATCACTTCGAGACCAAGCTTCTCACCCTCAGCGCCGGATTTCAAACGCGCGAAGGCCAGCGCATCGCGGCGCAGCGCCATGACCAGCTGCTGGGTTTTCGCGACGCGTTTCTGGATCAGATTGCAGGGTAGAAAACAAAAAGACCCTCGCCGCACTCACGCAGGCGAGGGCCTCACTATGCCACTGGGGAGATCAGCGGCGGTCGAAAACTATTCCGCGGCCGTTGCCGAGGGATTATTCGGATGGGTGGTCCAGTTGGCGTACTCTGCCTCCACCACTTTGCCCGTGCGCGGATCAACCGTGCCTGGCTGCATTGCATCCATGGTAATGCAGTTTTCCACAGGGCACACGTTCACGCAGAGATTGCAGGCAACGCATTCGTCGTTTTTAACGCTAAACTTACGGTCATCTGACATTTCGATTGCCTGATGTGACGTATCTTCACAGGCCGCAAAGCAGCGCCCACAGGAAATGCAAAGATCCTGGTCAATCACCGCTTTGGCGATGTAGTTCAGATTGAGATACTGCCAGTCGGTCGTATTTGGCACGGCCATACCAACAAATTGCGATGTATTGGTGTAGCCCTTCTCATCCATCCATTGACTGAGGCCCGAAATCATCTCTTGCACGATCTTGAAGCCATAGGTCATGGCCGCCGTGCAGACCTGCACATTGCCACAGCCAAGCGCCATGAACTCGGCCGCATCACGCCATGTGGTAACCCCGCCAATGCCAGAGATAGGCAGGCCTTTGGTCGCCTCTGCGCGCGCGATTTCCGAAACCATAGACATCGCAATCGGTTTGACCGCGGGGCCGCAATAGCCCCCGTGTGTGCCCTTGCCGTCGATAGAGGGCTCGGGGCTCATCGTGTCCAGATTGACCGCCGTGATAGAATTGATCGTGTTAATCAGGCTAACCGCATCCGCGCCGCCCGCCTTTGCCGCCGCCGCAGGTTTGCGCACATCGGTGATATTGGGTGTCAGCTTTACGATCACGGGCTTTGAGTAATATTGCTTGCACCAGCGCGTCACCATTTCGATGTATTCAGGGACCTGCCCGACTGCTGCGCCCATGCCGCGTTCGGACATGCCGTGCGGGCAACCGAAGTTCAGCTCGATCCCGTCCGCGCCTGTGTCCTCAACGAGCGGCAAAATCGCTTTCCACGCCTCTTCTTCGCAAGGCACCATCAGTGAAACAATGATTGCGCGATCAGGGTAGTCCGCCTTGACGCGCTTGATCTCTTCCAGGTTGGTATAAAGATCGCGGTCGGTAATCAGCTCGATGTTGTTCAGACCCAGCAAACGGCGGTCCGCTCCCCAGATCGCACCGTATCGAGGCCCGTTCACATTGACGACGGGCGGCCCTTCAGAGCCAAGCGTCTTCCAGACAACGCCGCCCCAACCTGCCTCGAACGCGCGGCGTACATTGTATTCTTTGTCCGTAGGCGGCGCCGAGGCCAGCCAGAACGGGTTCGGGCTTTTGATGCCTAGAAAATCTGTCGTGAGATCGGCCATGCTATGCGCCTCCCATCAATGTGATATGAATATCCATCGCCGCATCGCGCCCTTCGGCAACGGCTGTCACTGTCAAATCGTCACCGCCCGTGGCGCAATCGCCCCCGGCCCAAACGCCTTTGACAGTGGTTGCGCCGGTCTCGCTCACCTTGATCTTGCCTCCGTCCAGCTCGGGTAGGCTCTCGCCCACCAAGGTCTGACCAATTGCACGAAATACCTGATCGGCAGCCAAACGCACCTTCTGGCCCGTCGGTTTCAGATCATCGTCAGTGTATTCGAATTCGATCTCTCGCACAGCGCCATTGCCATGCACCGCAACGGGAGAGGCGTTGGTAATAATCCGAACACCCTTGGAAGCTGCTAGATCCTGCTCGAACACGCTCGCATTCATGCGCGTGCGGGAGCGGCGGTACACTAACGTCACATTGAGCGCGCCGAGCAGCTTGGCTTGCACCGCTGCATCCACTGCCGTCATACCGCCTCCAATAACAACCACATCGCGTCCAATGGACAGCGCACTCAAATCTTTGGCTTGTCGCAAGTCAGCGATAAAATCGACCGCATCACTCACGCCATCCTTGTCATCGCCATCAATGCCAAGCCCGTTCACGCCGCCAAGCCCGACCCCGAGGAAAATCGCATCGAAATCCCCCTGAAGCTCTTTCAGCGTAACATCACGCCCGAAAGCAACGCCGCGGTTTACCTTGATGCCACCAATGCCCAGCAGCCAGTCCACTTCGCGCGCCGCAAAGTCGTTCGTGCATTTGTAGGCAGCAATCCCATATTCGTTCAGCCCGCCGGGCTTGTCGTTGGCATCGAAGATCACAACCTCATGCCCCAACATTGCAGAGCGATGGGCGCAGGCCAGACCGGCAGGCCCCGCCCCGATCACCGCTACGCGCTTGCCCGTTGAAGGCGCACGTTCAAAAGGATGCGCGCCTTTCTCCATCAGGGTATCTGTCGCATAGCGCTGAAGCTGTCCGATAAGAACCGGTTTGCCTTCCGCAACCTCGCGCACACAAACCTCTTCGCAGAGCGTTTCTGTGGGGCAAACCCGCGCGCACATGCCACCCAGTATGTTCTGGGTCAGAATGGTTTTCGCCGCCGCCTCCGGCGTGCCCGTCGCGATCTGCCGAATGAAAAGCGGAATGTCGATGTCCGTCGGACAGGCCGTCATGCAAGGCGCATCATGGCAAAAATAACAGCGATCGGCGGCGACCAGTGCCTCATGCGCGTCCAGAGGCGCGTGCAAATCCGAAAAGTTCTGTTTGTACTCATCAGGGTTCAAGCGCCCCGAGCGTACCCCATCTGCGAGCATATCCGCTGGCATCGCGCTCTCCTGTCAGTTTGACCTTTTGATTAGGTTTGCAGGGATTTGAAATTTTATCAACTGGTAAAATTATGGATGCCTGAAATTTACGCATTCGTGCTTTCGCTTGCTGCGCCGCGCAGAGGGCGGTAACCAAGGGAAAGAGGTCCAACATGAAGAAACAAGATATGAATCGCGACTGGATTGCGACTGCGCAAACGCTCTCATCTGCGCTCCCTTATTTGCAGCGCTATGAAGGCGCGACAGTCGTTATCAAACTGGGTGGCCACGCCATGGGCAGTGATGCTGGCATGGACAGCTTTGCGCGCGATGTGGTGCTGATGCAGCAGGTCGGGGTGAACCCTGTTATCGTGCATGGTGGCGGGCCAATGATTAACGCAATGCTGGAACGGCTTGATATTCAATCAGAATTCGTGAACGGCAAGCGCGTCACCGATGCGGCTACGGTCGAAGTGGTCGAAATGGTTCTCTCGGGCCGGGTCAACAAACGCATCGTTCAGGCGATTAATGCTCAGGGTGGAAAAGCGGTCGGGCTTTCGGGCAAGGATGCCAATCTTATGGTCTGCGATCAAACCGATCCTGATCTTGGCTTTGTCGGCACACCGTCTGAAATGAACCCTGAATTCCTACGTGGCCTTGCACGCGATAACGTTATTCCCGTAATCGCCCCGATCGGAACAGGGCGCGACGGGGAAACCTTCAACGTAAATGGCGACACTGCTGCTGGCGCAATTGCCGCAAGCCTTAAAGCCGATCGCCTGTTGCTGCTTACAGACGTGGCTGGCGTTAAGGACGGCACGGGCCAAGTTGTCACAGAACTCAGCGCCGCCCAAATCCGTGCGATGACCGTCGATGGCACTATTGCGGGCGGGATGATCCCAAAAACAGAAACCGCATTGGACGCAATCGAGGGCGGTGTGCGCGCTGTCGTTATTCTGGATGGCCGCGCGCCAAACGCTTGCTTGCTTGAACTTTATACAGAGCACGGCGCCGGCTCTCTTATTCGCGGTTAGTCATATCCGTGACGGGCGCGGCAAAGGCCACATTGGAACACCTCACAAAGGCCGTTCATGCCGAACAGCTTGAGATACTCGGCCTGTTGCACGAAGACGCAGAAACCATCGTTCTGCTCGGCCCGCGCGAACCTGACTTTTGGGGACATGTCAGCGCCAGCCGCGAATTTGCTGACGGGCGGCCCGATCCGCTGGATCGCTGGTCCAAGCGCGCGCTAAAGCCGATTGCCGAAACCTTCGCTGGCATAGCGGTGTTCCCGTCTGACGGTCCACCCTACCCTCCCTTCATATCTTGGGCGCTGGCGAGCAATCGCGCGTGGGTGTCTCCGGTTGGTATGTTGGTACATGATCTGGCAGGCCTATTCGTTTCCTACCGCGCCGCACTGCACCTGCCTGTCCTTTTGCCAATCCCGCCATCAGGCCGTTCTCCTTGCACCGATTGTGCCCAACCATGTCGCACGGCTTGTCCGGTCGATGCTTTGAGACAGGACGCCTATGATGTGCCTTTGTGCAAAACCCACATTGGCCGGATCGACAGCGCAGATTGCGGTGCCCAAGGCTGCGCCGCGCGGCGTGCTTGTCCAGTTTCAAAGGCCTATGGGCGCAAACCCGCACAATCCGCTTTTCACATGCGCGCATTTTTGGGAGAGTAATGTATGAGTAAAACGCTAATCGTCATGCGCCACGCAAAATCCAGTTGGGACCATCTTGGCGCGGATATCGAACGCCCGTTGAACGAGCGCGGACGCGCTTCTGCGTCGGCTTTGGGCGAATGGCTGCGCGCACAGAACCTTTTGCCAGATGAAATGTTGGTCTCCAGCGCACAGCGCACTCAAGAAACCGCAGCACTGCTTAAACTCGCAGCTCCAATAACTTTGCACGAGCCACTCTATATGTCCTCCTCAGATGTGCTGATGAAATACGTTCAGCGCGCTCAAGGCGAAACAGTTCTCGTGCTCGCTCATAACCCGGGTATCGGAGATTTTGCAGAACGCCTTGCAAAAGCCGCACCCGGTCATCCGCGTTTTTTCGACTACCCCACAGGTGCAACAACCGCCTTCACATGCAATGTCGAAAACTGGTCAGAGCTCACGTTCGGGGCAAACGACATTAGCCGCTTCATCACGCCGCGCGACTTAATTTAAACCGTTTCCTCTCTCCCCAAATATCCCGGGGAGTCTCAGCTTGCTGAGACGGGGCAGAGCCCCTTAAACAAAAAAGACAGGCCCGAAGGCCTGCCCTTATCGCTTGGAATGCGTGATATTACGCAAGTTGCGTTTTCGATCAGTGACCCAAAATCTGGCTCAAGAACAACTGCGTGCGCTCTGATTGCGGGTTGTTGAAGAACGCTTCGGGTTCATTCT
>NZ_JBAUHO010000139.1:0-28319 GCF_049680325.1 Planktotalea sp. | reverse complement strand
CCCAAGGGCAAAGCACCGTACAAGGCGGACAAGCCTGGCAAGAATGACCCACGTCCGCCCAAGCATGCAGCGAAGTCCGGCACGCCCAAGCCCAAGCCAGCACGCGCGCCTAGCCCTGTGGACACGGGTGCTGTTGCGCCCAAAGCAACGGCCGCGCCCAAGCCCAAGAGCCGTAAAGGCGCGCTTGACCCGTCCAAGCCGATGGGTGCGCGCAAAGCACGTGGCAAAGCGGCCGCTGGCAAGCCCAAGGGCGGTGACAGCAAGCCCTACAATGTGAAAACACGGGCAGCCAAAGGGCCAGACGCGCGCCCGATGCGCAAACCAACGCGCAAGCCTTAAGCGGGCTTGCGAGTGCTTGGGCGACAGCCTAGGTATTAGACATGAATATGACGATCCCAAATATGCTTACTGTGCTTCGGCTGCTTGCAGCGCCGGGGGTGGCGGTGATGTTTCTCTACTTCACGCGGCCTTATGCGGATTGGTTCGCGCTTTGCCTATTTGTATTGGCGGCGTTGACAGATTGGATTGACGGCTATCTGGCGCGCGCTTGGAAGCAGGAAACCAAGCTGGGCGCGATGTTGGATCCGATTGCCGATAAGGCGATGGTCGTGATCGCGCTAATGGTCATCATCGGGTTTTCATCATGGTCCGCATGGCTGGTCTTGCCTGCAACAATGATCCTGTTTCGCGAGGTGTTTGTATCAGGCCTGCGTGAATTCCTTGGTGATACTGCCGGCACGCTCAAAGTGACTAAGCTGGCCAAGTGGAAGACGACTGCGCAGATGGTGGCGATTGCGGTGCTCTTTAGCCAAGGGGTGTTCGAGCATTATTTGGGCATGTCCGCCTGGGGCATGGATCAGGCCATGTTCGATGCGGTCCTGAGCGGCGAGGAAGAGGATGTTCTGGGTCTTGGCTGGAAATACAATGGCATGGTTTGGGCTGGCCGCGTCGGTCACTGGCTGCTCTGGCTTGCGGCCGCTTTGACGATGATTTCGGGCTGGGATTATTTCCGCAAAGCCCTGCCGCATTTGAAAGATGACCGCTGATGGATGTGCTGTATTTCGCATGGGTGCGCGAACGCATCGGGCTTCCTAAAGAGCGGATCGACACGCAGGCGGTTACTGTTATGGAACTGGTCGACGAGCTGCGCGCGCGCGAAGAGCGTTATGCGCTGGCGTTCAGTGATCTGTCAGCGTTGCGCGTTGCTGTGGATCAGGACTTGAGCGACTTTGATGCCCCGATTCAGGGCGCACGTGAGGTTGCGTTCTTTCCGCCTATGACAGGCGGTTAGGAATGCGCATTGTTTTGCAGGATGCTGCTTTTGATGCAGGGGCAGAGCTGAACAGTTTTACGGCTGCGCAATCCAGCATGGGTGCTGTGGTCAGCTTTACAGGTATTGTCCGCGATTTGCCGGATGGCGGCCTTCAGCAGATGGAGATCGAGCATTATCCCGGCATGACGGAGCGCGCGCTTGAAAAGATTGCGCGCGATGCGATGGCTCGTTGGGATTTAGGCGATGTCCTGGTCATCCACCGTTATGGGCCGCTGCGTCCAGAAGAGACGATCATGATGGTCGCGACAGCCTCCAAGCATCGCAAGGATGCGTTTGAAGCCGCGGATTTTCTGATGGATTTTCTGAAATCACGTGCGCCGTTCTGGAAGAAAGAGCAAAGCGCGACGTCAGATGACTGGGTCGCTTCCAAGCAGGCAGATGAAGACGCGCTCAAGCGTTGGTAATAAACCTATGAGCGCAGGCAAAAAAGACCCAAGCAGGTTCGCGCGTTTACTGGCTTTGGTGAACCCGCTCTACGTAAGCGCGTAGTTCTTCGGCCTCGTGACGTGCGTCGCGCAGCCCTTCCATGGCGGCGTTTAGTTCCGCTTCGGTTTGGGATAGTTGATTTGTCAGCTCTGCTTCGCGCTGCTGAAGATATGTGATCGCTTGATCGCGGGTTTCTTCGGCCTCGTGCAGTTCTTGCGCCATGCGTTCAAGTTCGCCGACGTCAGAGCGCGACACGCGCGTAAAGCGGTGGATCAGCCAATTGGCAAACCAGCCCATGCAAAAGGCGACAAATAGAATAATCGCTGTAGCGATGACGAATTCGCTTCTATTCATTGCTTGCCCCTTCTTCGCTTTGCTGAGCATCTGCGTCTTGCGCGCTTTCGCTTGCAGCTTCAAGCGTTGTTTGTTGTTCTGCCGCTGCCTGCGGGAAAATCACTTTGAATTCAATTCTACGGTTCGCTTCGCGGCCGTCTTCGGTACCATTATCGGCAATCGGCATTTCTTCGCCATAGCCTTTGGCGGTGTAGCGCGAAATCAGCACACGGCGCTCGCGCAGAGCATCGAGAACTGCCTGCGCACGGGTCTGGCTTAGTTCCAGATTCATTGTCTCGCGGCCCTGGCTGTCGGTATGGCCTGCAATTTCAATGCGCATATCTTCAGGGCATTTGCTTAGAATTTCTGCCAGATCATCCATGATGTCTTTCGCAGAAGCATCCAGTTTGCCCGAACCCGGTTCAAAGGCGATTTTGCGTCCGTCCTGGATTTCGACGAGCTGGACCTGACATTCTTCTGGTGTTGGCAGTCCAAGAACAGGGTCGAGTTTCTTTTTATAGGTCACGTCGATGGTAAAGTTTTCAGCTTCGCCCAGCTTTTCTGCGAGCAGGCGGGCGATCACGGATTTTGCGTCCGGCTGGCCTGTGTCGCCAAAAACGCGCACCTGATCTGGTGTCACGGTGACGGAGCCGTTGTTCAGCTTGGACAGGGTTTCGATGGCGGCGAGGGTGCGGACAGACCAATCGCGCGGCAAGGTTTCGTCGACACGCGCAGCTGTATAAACGGAGGATGATCCGAAACGCGCCTTAGCATAGCTGTCGGCTGTGCCACGCGCCATTTCCGATCCAACGCGCCCACGCAATTGAACCTGACCTTCGGGGCTAAGTGTGGCAACAAACTCGGGTGGGCCCTGGTTTGCATCTTGCGCAACAAGGAGCACGGAATGAAGCGCAAAAACCTCGGGTAGACCTGTTTCCAGCTCACCAACGAGGCGATCGAACAAGGCCTGATCTGTGCCCTCATTTGCGACCAAAGTGATATCTGCGTCCGAAATGGTGACAGAGCCGCCGCCAAGTTCGCTGAGTTTATCAATCGCAAGCGCGGCCGCTGTAGACCACTTGCGCGAAGGCACACCAAGGCCGATCTGGCACTCATGCGCAGCGGTCATACCCGCGCGGCGGGCCGCTGCGATGATTGCATTATGTGCTGCTTCTGTATCAGCGCTGCAGGCGTCAAAACGCGCGCCTTCGCCGTTGATTAGAAAGCGTAGCGTAAAGGGGCTGATGACGGGGCGCGGGGCTGAAATATTCAGCGCCAGGTTGACGTTCTGGCTGGCGCGCGCACGCAGGTTACTTTCAAAGCGCAGCTTTTCTGCTTCGCTGTCGGCCATAGCCGTGACCGCGACATTGCCTGCATCAATCGAAATTTTAGAGCGGGGCAGAAGTCGCAGGGCATGAAGGCCAAGTTCCATCGCAGGTGCCCAGCCTTCCGGAGCAGGATACTTAGCGCTTTCCAAGAGATCGCTGACGGTGCCGGACCCGACGATCTTGCCGACATCAGTGCGCATATCTTCAGTTCCGCTGGTTTCGGGTATCAAACCGATGAGCGAAATGCCGCTATCATTGCGCAAAATTTCGATAGAGAAGCGCGGCGCGGCGAAGGCGTCGCGATCTGCGACTTCTGTCTGGTCTATCACGCGGGCTGCGTCGACGACGCTGCCTGCGATGCTGACCGCTTTGAAACGTTCCGCTTCAGAAGGTGCGGTGCCGATCAGGAAAAGCTGCAATCCATTTGAATCGGCATCCGCCCAGGTCAGTTCTGCCGCATCCAGAGCACGCCTTACGCCTGTTTTCGAGTTGTCTTCAATCAACGTCACCGAAAAGCCGGCCGCGACCAAGCACAGGCCAGCGGCGATTATGAAAGTGACAGCGACAGTTAAATATGAAGACAGGCGCATTGGCATCCAAAAATATTTAAGTTGCTTGGGTGATACGCGCAGTCGGGGCGGGTTTCAATCACAGCAATAAGGCTATGGCGAAAAACAGCACAACCAAGAGCCCGGCATCGCGATTTGATCGGAAAAGCCTGATTAATCCGGTTTGATTGTCGGGGTCAAATTTGCGCAATTGCCAGTTTAAATGCCATCCAAAGGTCCAGGCACCACATAACGCCACAAGCTGCGCGAGGATTGCACGCTCTGATGCGCCTTGGAGTGCCGCAAAGCCCAAAAGCGTGACCGAACCCACCAAGAAATACAACAGCCAGCGCGGCGTTTGGGAGCCAAACAGGCGCGCCGTGCTTTTGATTCCGATTAGCGCGTCATCTTCGGTGTCCTGATGTGCATAGATGGTGTCGTAAAACAGCGTCCAAACGATCCCAGCAGCATAGAGCGTGACCGCGGGCCAGCCCAAGCTGCCGCTGTGGGCGGTCCAGGCCAAAAGCGCGCCCCAGTTGAACGCCAGGCCAAGGAAAACCTGAGGCCACCATGTGAAACGCTTGGCGAAGGGATAAACCGCGACGGGAAGCAATGAAAGAACGCCCAGAAAGATAGCGTTCCAATTGAACGTCAACAACACTGCGAGCGAAACAAGTGCTTGCAAAATCATCCAGACGGCGGCCTGTTTGACCGAAACGTCCCCTGCGGGCAGGGGGCGGTTGCGGGTGCGCTCGACAGCGCCATCAAAATCGCGGTCGGTTATATCATTCCACGTACAGCCCGCACCGCGCATTAAGGTCGCGCCAATCGCGCAGCCGGCAAAAATCCATAGATCGAACCAGCTCGCACGATTTGTGGCCAGCATCGCCAGCAGCAACCCCCACCAACAAGGCAGCAGCAAGAGCCACGTGCCAATCGGGCGATCAAAACGGCTTAGGCGAAAGTAGGGTTTTAGCCCTTGCGGCGCATGTCGATCGACCCAATTGCCGCGAACTGCATCAGCAATCAACGGTTGGCCCTCTGGTTCTTGCGATGCGTCTTGCATATGTACGGACCTATGACAGTTAAAACCCGCCTTTTTGTAGACCAGCCCCTAGCCGAGGGAAACCGCGTTTCGCTCACCCGTGAACAAGCGCATTATCTCTTTGGTGTGATGCGCATGGCCGTTGGCGGCGCTGTCGCATTATTCAACGGGCGCGACGGGGAATGGCACGGGGATATTGTCGAGGCAGGCAAGCGCGGCGGCGTTTTGGAATGCGCGGCACAAATGCGTCCTTTGCACATGCCGCCGGACCTATGGCTGTGTTTTGCGCCGATCAAGAAAACGCGCACGGATTTCATCGTTGAAAAAGCAACCGAGATGGGCGCCGCCAAACTGTGCCCCGTGCAAACGGATTTCACCAATTCGGAGCGGATCAAACAGGAACGCCTGCAAGCACATGCGCTTGAAGCCGCAGAGCAATGCGGCGCGACCTATGTGCCGGAGGTCACGGCCCTGCAAAAGCTGGGTACTTTGCTGGACCGCTGGCCGACAGAGCGCCAGTTGATGTTCTGCGATGAGGCAGAACTGGGTGCGGCAACCTCGCTGGCTCGGGCTACACGCGGGCCTTGGGCCATCCTTATCGGCCCTGAAGGCGGGTTTTCCCCAGCAGAACGCGCACGCCTGCATGCGCTTGAGCAGTCACATGTGGTCAGCCTTGGCCCGCGCATCCTGCGAGCGGATACAGCGGCGGTCGCAGCGCTGACGCTGTGGCAAAGCGCATTGGGGGATTGGACCACATGAGTTTCGTGCGAGCAGAAGCGCGCGCCGCATTGTGGCGCTGGCGCGAAGTTATTTTCGGTAGTTTTCTAGGGTTCACTGCTTTGCTTTGGGGGCTTGGTAGTTTCGGCTTTTTACGCGTCCTGGCCGCAGTGATCTTTGGGATTGCTGTTCTCATTGTCCTGGCCGGCCTTCAACGCAGCAGGTTCAGAGCGGGGGGCGGTGGACAGGGCGTGGTGCAGGTGATCGAGGGACAAATCACCTATTACGGTCCGTTGAGCGGCGGCGCGGTTGCAATTGCAGAGCTGACGGTGCTCAGCATTGACGGGCGCTCCAAACCTGCACATTGGCTACTGGTCAGCGAACAAGGCACAACGCTTGAAATTCCCGTCACGGCCGAGGGCGCAGACGCGCTTTTTGATGCGTTCAACGGGTTGGCGGGGCTACGTACGGAACATTTGTTGCGCATAAAGCAATCAGGCGCGGCGCGTTTGCAGGTGGTCTGGCGGCGCAGCGATGCACAGGCAAGGATTAATGGCCTGAACTAGCTCGACCTAGGTTTCAAGCTTGTCGCGGTTAATCGGCTGGATCAGGCCAGCGTTGCGAAGGGTTAACACAGGATACTCGGGATCATTCAGATACCGATCCAAGGAAAAATCGCTTTCTAGTTTTCGAAGAGCATTCAGATGCACACGCGCGTTTTCGAGATCGCCCGCGTTGGCGCATAAGGCGACAAGCTGGCGGCGCGGTGCCACGAATGCGGGTGCGGCCTGTGACGCTCGCAGTGCAGCTTGCCGGGCTTCGTCCAAACGGCCCGAGCTGATACAGACAAGCGAGTGATAAAGATCCCAAAGATGTCCTAGCTCATCTTGCGGAAACGCGTTCTGGCAGGCGCGCGAAATTTGGTAGGCTTTTTCGGTATCACCCACAGCGCTATGAGCAACAGCCAAAGTTTGTTGCGCGAAAAAGTTGTTTTCGTTCCACAGAATAGCTTTTTGAGCCAGTTCGGCAGGTGCGATAAGGTCATCATCCAACATGATGCGCGTCAAAGCGACCAAGGCAACCGCGAGACCGTTGTCCCCGGAGGTTTGCAATGTGTCGCTTGTCAGTTGCTTCACCTCTTCGAGGTGGGCGTCGCGTTCGCTTCCTGCGCCTTCGACAAGTTGCGCCATTCGTGCAAATGCCCGCCAGGCCAGATAAACGCCATTTGGGTCAGCGTCATGTGCGCTTGCAAAGTGGCTTTGCGCGTCATCCAGGCCTTGCGGGTCGAAACGAGACAGTTTTCGTAGTCCAAGGCTGGTAAACCCAGTTGCAGCAACTTCGGGCCGGTTAAGGTCGAAAACCGATGGCATGCGGTGGTTGATCTTGGAAACCGCAGAATGGACCAGACCCTGAACGATGTTTGCAGAGATCGCCTCGGATAGATCGCCAGCGACACTGCGATGCCCGGAAAACAGGATGCGTCCGTCATGCCCGCGATGTACTTGCAAAAAGACAATGCCGCTTTCACCGTCTTTTGCGACATTGCACCGGATTTCAAGATCGGGTGTGGTATCTGGGGATTTGGTATGTTCAGAACTAAAGCGGCGGGCGCTTAGGCGTTCTTCAATACTTTTTGCAACTTGGTCGGCAATCACGTTTCCTGCGATTTGCTCAATCGTTGTGCCGCGATCTGACTGGATCGCCCGAATTTTTATTTTACTCAGATTTGGCAGGGCCGCGGGGCTTTGGGGGGTGGACTGGACGCTACCGTATCGCGCCCTGAATCCGTTCAACCAATCCTGAAACTGTTCATCGCGAATGACCAGACCTTCAAGCAGGTCGCGTTCTGCCGTGCTTGCGTTGTCAATGGCGTCCAAATCAGTTTCGATGAACTCTGGATTAAGCCAGACATCCAAACGATCGGCCCCGAAGACGTGGTCATCTTCGCCGAAACAGGCCTTAATCTCGCTGAGGGTTTGTCTTAGGCTACCGCTCGCTTGTGCGGCTGATCGGTTTGACCATAACCGCCCTTCCAACCATCGCCGTCCACGACGCATTTCTGTGATCTCGCAAAGCATTGCCAGCAAGCCTTTGGCCTTGCTTCCTTTCGGCGTCACGTTGCGCCCATCAGGAGCGACAAGCGAGAAGGTCCCGAAATAATTTACGCTATAGCGTTGTGTCATCGTCAGGTCCAAATTGCAGCAGCTTTTGATAGCTTACGTCAGTTACAGCGTTTCGCAAAGTCAGCGTTAATAAATGGAAGTTCTTTCTGAATTTAGACACCTTAGAGTTGACAGGCACATTGCCTTGGAAAAAGCCTTCAAGGCGATTTGAATTAGAAACTAGAGGGATTTCAATGGCACATTTGGCAGGACGCGCAGGTCGGGCAGGGCGCGCAGGCAGGGCGGGACGAGCGGGTCGTGCAGGACGCGCGGGCAGAGCCGGGCGCGCAGGTCGTGCAGGGCGCGGTGACGAGAGCATTGATGATATTGGAATGGCAGACGCCCTTCTGAGCACGCGCGAAGGCGTGTTGCCTTACTGGGATGGCTCCTCCGATCTGATGCCAAGCGCAACAGCTGCGCCAAGCGAGTTTCAGAAGCTGAAAGCGCTTTCGTCTATTCCCAAGGAAGTGGTGATTGATGATCGTTTGTTTTACCGCTTTCGCCCCAACGCCAATCAGGTTCTGTGCACTGAATTGGTAAACAGCGGCGCTCCGATACCGCTTCTTTCGATGACGGTGCCTGATGATGCCTTTTTTGAACGACAGTTGATGCACATGCGTTCTTATGCGGATTTACGCTCTGATCGTATGGGCGAGATTGACGTGCAACTTGATGATATCACGTCGTTCTTTTCTTCTGCGCTGCAACTGGATGCGTCGCGTTCGGACTGGATTTTGGAAACACTGCGCGCGGTTGTGCGTCTGTGTGGATACATCGAATTTCCGCTTAAATTCCATTTCAATGTGCGCCGCCCTTCGCAGCTATCATCGCGCGTTATGCCGATTATTGAAACGCCGACCCACGGCAGTTGGCCATCGGGCCATGCAACGGAATCCTTCGCAATTGCGACGGTCCTTGCGGGTCTGCTCTATCGTCAAACGGATGATGCCACGCCGTTTTCCATGCATGCGGTCAGTGATACGGAGACCAAGACAGGTAATTTGCTTTTGCGTATTGCGATGCGTATCGCCGACAACCGAGCGGTCGCAGGTGTTCATTACCCGCATGACGGCATGGCAGGTGCGATGGTCGGGATTTCGCTGGGCGAAGCCTTGGTCAACTATCTAAGCGGCGCGAGCGCGACCTATACCTATCAGCTGGATGCGCCTGCCGCGACGGACAATCCTGAATTAACGCAAGGGGCATTGGCCGCCTTGTTGACGGCGGGGACGCGCCAGAAGGTTGATTTCACCGATGCGCCCGCCGCGCGCGATACGCTGTTAAAGGCGGTCTGGGATGCGGCGAAGGGCGAAATGACCACCAAAGCCTAGGAGGTTAATATCAAAGGCGGTAGTTCCCGCCTTTGATCCTTGATCGCCGGGTTTTCGGTCACGGTAACAGTTCCCAAACGATCAAAATCTGCGGTGACGGGCTGCGTCATCGCAGGTTTAATCAGATGGCGCGTATAACTTGCGGCGGCAGCGCTGGTTCCGCTTAGGCGTGCAGTTGCCGATGCAAAATGGCCAGCGGCCAAGACGCCAGATGTATGAAATCCCGTTTCAGCGATAGCGCTGGCATCAGGTGCGAAACCGGACCAATCAGCGCCTTGGGCTGTGAAGTCCGAGGGCGTGATTGTCCCCGCACGCACGTTTGCGCCGCCAATCCTATGGGCATTGTCATGAGCAACTGTTGCAAAGGCGGAATGTGACCCTTGATGTGTCAGCGCACTGTTTGGATCCAACGCCGAATAGTCACGCATGCGCGGGTTCCATGCGCGGGCGAGGGCATCATCGAAATAGGCCTGACGCGCACCTGTGTTTCGAGAAAACGGGCTGTCATCGCGTTGAACTAGTAGTGTTAGATCCATCGCATCCGAGGAAACATTTCGGCAGCTTATCTGCCAATGCCCGCTGGGTGCCAGCGTGTCATCGCTTTTGCTTGCGCTTGTCGGGGCAAAGGCGAGTGTCAGGTAGCCCGGTTCGTGAACGCCGCCCCAAAGTTCGCGTTCCGGTGTATGGTAAAGCCGCGCGATGGGCGCTGTTTCCGTGCCAAACAGGGTGACATGGCGTCCTTTTCGCACCGTGCGCGTCGCGCTTGTGCCATCTGGTGCAGTTAGGGTGACCTCAATGCGTTTGGGTTTGCGATGCGCGCTCTGATCGGTGAGCCGCAGTTCGACGAAGCTGTCTGTGCGATCATCAGGTTGCAGGCAAAGCTGGACACCTTGGCTTTCGGACGCCCCAAGCGCCATGCGCGCGACAAGCCCATCGTCATAGGCGTTGCCGTAGGCAAAGACCAATTCCAGCGTTTTAGTGCCGTGTGAATGCGCATCGATGCGTCTGATTTCACGGCTCATTTGCTGCTCCAGGAACGATCCACCGTTCTTCGGACCCGCGACAACGCCAAGACTGATGTTCACCACCAATTCGTCGGTGAGGCCCTGCGCAAAGGCGTGGTAGATCATCCAGCGCAGGCCTTGGATCACATGGGTTTGCATGCGCACGCCAGAAGTGTCTTCAAACGCAGACGGGGGCAGTTGCACTGCCAGAATCGGCACATCGCGCATGGACTGCGCGTCGGGCGCAAGCGGATCAACGCCAGCCGCCAGATCCAGCATGAAGGTTCCGTGCGTCGCGCTATTTCGCATGCCATGGTGCGTTAAAGGCGCGTGCAGGGCGTCGTTTCTTTCACGGTACAGCTCATCTTCGGATGCACCTGATAAACGCGCGATGTCTGCGTTGATATCGTTCGGGGATAAGGCAAGACCGCCGCAAGCATGACCTGCCGAATCAAACGTCGGCTCTGTTTGCAACCAACATCCAGCGAAGCGTGTTTTGCCCTGCTGGTTCCAGAAATTCGGATGCAAGTAGCCGATCCCATCATCAATAATCCCGATGGCCGCCGGAGCAGAGGTGCTTGGCTGCGCGAAACCCGGCTGGCTGAATGTCGTCTCGCGGCGCGGGCTAAGCGCACCCACATGCAATACCTCCAAAGTCTGCTCGAAGGCATTGCTCGGGCGGTTTTTTGTGTGTTTGCGCAACAGGATGGCTTCGACGGGCTCGCCGCTCTGTCGGAAATGGGAATTGTAGCTCTGCTCGAACGGATCATAGGCATAATCGTTTTGAGCGTCGACACTGGCGAAGAAATCCTGCGTGGCAATCGTGCTGTCCGCACTGCGTACAAAGACTGGCTCCCAAAGCTCGGGCGGGGCTGCGTCATAGGCTTTGGCTTTTTGCGCTGCCCAATCAAGATAGCCGTTCCAACCACGCGTTTTTTTGGATTGTGTCATAATAACTCCGCTCAAATGCTTGAACGCAGGTTGGCACCGCACCAGCGCGCAGGTCAACGGCGGGGTTTGCCCGGGGCGCAATTTAACGGAAAACTAACACTACGCCTGTCGCTAGGATGTGCGCGCCAATCCGCCAATCTTTTCGCGTGCAATTTTGTGGGCGATCCACAGTGCAATTACCCAACCCGATGTAACAGCACATGCAATGCCAAGCCAAACGCCCCACACATCCAAACCAAAGACCCCAATCAAAAGCCATATGAAGAAAGCAACGCCAAAGCCCTGACGATAAAGGCTGATCCAAAGCGTATAGACCGGCTTTTTGAGCGCCTGCAGGAAAGAGTTTGTCGAAAACAACATCATGTAGAGTGGGAAGAGAAACCCATCCACACGCAGATAGCTTTGTCCGATGGGAATGACGCCCGCATCATCGGTGAAAAGAGCCATCGCAAACCGGCCCCCGAACCAAAGGATCGGTGCGGCAAGGGCGGTCATTAAGAACCCCAGTTTCCAGCAAAACCAAACGGCTTCACGCACCCGCGCATGATCGCCAGCGCCGAAATTTTGCGCAGCAATCGGTAAAAGCGCGCCAGTCATGCCAAGCACAGGCAACAGCAGGATTTGCTCGATCCTCAGGGCAATGCCATAGGCCGCAATTGCCTCTTGCCCGAAACCTTTCAGCGCATATTGGACGACGAACCCGGAGACAAACATCACCATCATCGCGGTTGTCGTTGGTAGCATTTGGGCGGTGATTTCTTTCACTGTGGCCCACTCCAGCCGAATATGGCGAAGCGCGACGCCTTGCATGATCTCAAGGCGCATAACCGCTCGCAAAATCCAGAGCATGACGCCTGTCTGGCTCAAAACCGTCGCCAGTGCGATGCCGTTAAAACCGATCCCGCCGAGGACACCGGGGATGCCGTAAATGAACAGCGGGTTTAGGAATATATTAGCGACAAAGGCGGCCATTTGCCCGCGCTGCAGGGTAACGCTATCGCCATGCGCTTGCAAAATGCCATTGGCGGAAAAGGCCAGCATAAAGCCGGGCAGGGCAGCGATAAGCCAGTAGAAATAGCCGGTCGCGGCATCGCGATAGGCACCCGCTTCAGAGATCAGCGCAATCGCCCGCGGCCCGAACCAAAGCGCAAAAAGCATCAAAACGACCGTGGCGACAAAGGCAAAAGCCAATCCTTGCGCGGCCAGGCGCCGGGCGCTGCGGCTATCCTTTGCTCCGCGCGCATTGCCAACCAACGCGGACATGGCCGAGGACAATCCAAATGCGACAGCGATCAGAACGAAAAATGCCTGAAACCCAATGGCAAGCCCTGCTTGCGCCTGCGTGCCGATCTGACCCGCAAAATAGACGTCCACAACGTTGTAAAGCGTGGTGAACAGCATTCCCAATGCAGCAGGCACAGCCAGTGTTCTAAAATGGCTCCCGATAGAACCCGTCGTCAGATCATAATCACGCGCGCCTGCCATGTGTCTTCCTCTCTCGATAAATATCCCGGGGAGCGCGAGGGGCTGGCCCCTCGCTCCGGTCCGATCCATAGGATCGGAAGTCCCATTCAGCTCTCGGCGGCACTCATGCGGCGTTCCAGCCAACGCACCCCTTGGGACACGATGAGGATCAAAACCAGATATTCCAACACCAGGATCGTATAGATTTCCAGGGGGCGATACTCGGTGACCACCAGTTCATTGGCTTTTCGCGTCAGCTCTTGCATGCCGATGACCGAAACAAGCGAGGACATTTTCATCATATAGACCAGCTGGTTGCCCAAAGCCGGCAAGATGCGCCGTATCGCTTGGGGCAAGATCACATAGCGCATTGTGTCACGGTAATTGAGCGCGACGGACTGTGCGGCCTCGTATTGCCCGCGCCCGATGCTTTGAATGCCGGCGCGGAAAATCTCTGCCTGAAAGGCGCTATCCGAAAGCGCCAGCGCAAGCACGCCTGCCCAGAAGACGTTCAAGGTGATCCCCGACAGCGCGGGAAGACCGTAGTAGACCCAGAGGATCAACACCAGAATCGGCACCGAACGCACACATTCGACATAGACGCGGTTGAAAGCGCGCAGCGCCTTTCGCTCTGACAGGCCAGGTAGGGCAACCAGCAGGCCAACCACGACAGATATGGCGATAGCTGTCAGCGACAGCACAATCGTATTCCAAGCCCCCGAAATCAGGAATTTCAGATTATTCATGCCGCCAGTGGTGCGCGGATCGACAACATACCAACCCCAGTTGTCACCAGTACAGCCCGTAAGAGCGAACGCGAGGAGGGCGAAAAGAAAGAAACGCTTCATATCAAGCCCCTAGTGATTGATGATTTTTTGAAGGAAATCACGGGTGCGCGCGGACTTGGGCGCGGTGAAGAACTGTTCAGGTTTCGCCTCTTCGACAATTTCGCCAGCGTCCATAAAGACCATACGATCGGCAACCTTGCGCGCAAATCCCATTTCATGGGTGACAACAATCATGGTCATGCCAGTATCGGCCAGCTCGACCATCACGTCCAGAACTTCGGTTATCATTTCAGGATCAAGCGCTGAGGTGGGCTCGTCAAACAGTAATATCCGTGGTTCCATGCAAAGCGAGCGGGCGATAGCGACACGTTGCTGTTGACCGCCTGAGAGCTGGCGCGGCAGCTTTTCGGCCTGATCGGGAATGCGCACGCGTTCCAGATAGCGCATCGCGCGGACGCGCGCGTCGGCTTTGCTCAGGCCGTAGGCGCGCATTGGCCCAAGCGTGAGGTTGTCGATCACGGATAAGTGAGGGAAGAGGTTGAACTGCTGAAACACCATGCCGACGTTCTTGCGGATTGCATCCAGCGCGGCTTGGCTATCATCAAGGCGAATACCCTCGACTTCGATCTCGCCGGTTTCGTGCTTTTCAAGACGGTTGATGCAGCGAATAAGCGTTGATTTACCTGATCCGGAAGGGCCGCAGACAACCAGTCGCTCGCCTTCTCCTATGCTCAACGAAACGTCGTTCAACGCTTGAAACGGACCGAAGAACTTTGAGACGTTCTTCATCTTGATTATCGGCTCGGCTGCGCCAGTTTGCATCACACACTCCATCATTCCAGATCACGCAAATCAGGATGCGAAGGCCAAGACAAGCACTATCGCCTTGCACATCCGCACATGACAGTGTGACTTAACGCGCAACCTACATAGTCGAGGAAATACCATGAAATTTTTTAAAATCGTTGCAACAGCGGCCATGCTAGCAGGCTCCAGCGTCGCGGCGCAGGCACAATCTGCGCTGAGCGAAATCTTGTCCTCTGGTGTTCTCAAGGTCGGAACAACAGGTGATTGGGATCCCATGTCCGTACGAGATCCCGCAACAAATACCTATAAAGGCTACGACATCGACGTGATGACAGAACTGGCTGCAGACCTGGGCGTCGAGCTGGAGTTCGTCGCAACAGATTGGAAAACACTGGTTAGCGGCGTGACCTCTGGCCAATACCATATCACCGGTTCGGCTTCGGTTTCCCCCGCACGTGCCAAGGCGGCGGGTTATTCGAATAGCTACTTTGCGTTGTTCACCGTGCCGCTGACCCAGAAGACAAACGCGGATCGTTTCAAGGATTGGGATGATCTGAACAAGGCGGACGTCAAGGTTGCGGCAACGCTTGGAACAACGCAAGAGCAGCAAGTGAAATCGTTTTTCCCCGATGCAGAACACCGCATCGTCGAAGCGCCAGCGCGTGATTTTCAAGAGGTTCTTTCGGGCCGCGCAGATGCCAATATTACGTCCAACGTGGAAGCCAACAAGCTGATCGCGAAGTATGACCAGTTGATGATCGTGCCTGTTTCCGAGGGCCGCGCACCAACGCCAATCGCGATGTTGTTGCCACAAGCGGATCAGGTTTGGATCAACTACGTCAACACATGGATCGCATTGAAAAACGAGCGTGGTTTCTTTGATGAACTGGCAGACAAATGGGGCCTTTCGGTCAACTGATCTGGCTTTATAGTGTGAAGTGAGAAGGGGGCTTTGGCCCCCTTTTTGCTGAGAGCTTTGGGAGGAGCGTTTCATGTTAACGATTTATAACATTCCAGTTTCGATCTACACGGCCAAGCTGCGGGTTGTGCTACGCCGCAAGGGGTTGGAATGGGAAGAATTGCCGCCGCCGGGTGGTTACCGCTCCGAGGCCTATCGCAAGATTGTTCCGTCGGGAAATATTCCGACGTTGATCGATGGCAATGTTATGCTCTCAGATAGCGAAGCAATAGCTGAATACCTTGAAGAAAAGCATCCAGAGCCTTCAATGATGCCGGTTGGATTGGTGCCGCGCGCCAAGGCGCGAGAACGTGGGCGCTTTCATGATACCCGTCTGGAACCCGCTTTGCGTGCGATGTATCCGCTTCTGAAAGAGCGTGCACCCGATGCCTTGGAGGCCGGTTTTAAAGAGATAGATCGCCATTTGGCCGCGCTGGAATTGTTGCTGACGACTGACGGATTGCCAACGCGTGCATTGCTTCTGTGCGATGCTGGTTTTGCGGTTACGTTTGAATGGCTCGCCTCGCTCGAACGTGCGCTTGGCCTTGAACTTACTTGGCCAAGCAGTGTCGTCGCCTATCGCAAGCGCCTAAGCAGCTATCCTTCCGTCGCAGATGAGCTGGAGCACTACCGCTCTGCCATCCGCGCCTATCTTCACCCGCAAGAGTAGGTATTAAACCACCTGCGGCAGGCGGTTGGCGGGCGGTGTGTTGCGACTACGTTCAGAGCAAACGACACCATCAATGACTGTCATGCCAACGCCGGGAAGATTGCCCAGCTGGACGCTTTCCAGAATGTTCTTACCCGGTGCATGTTGTGCCTGATCCATCAGCACGAAATCGGCGCACATGCCTTTTTCGATAAGCCCGGTATCAAGTTTGCGCTGGCGTGACGTGTTGCCATTTGCAAAGCAGAATGCAACTTCGGCAGGGACATTGCCGAAGGCAGAGAGCATCGCAACCATGCGCAAAATGCCAAGCGGCTGCACGCCTGATCCCGCGGGACCATCGGTGCCAAGGATCACCTGATCCAGTTTGCCCAGTTCCCGCGCAGCGTTTATCGTCAGAACCGCGGCGCGTTCATTTCCGTTGTGAACGATTTCAAAGGCGGCTTTGCAGCTTTCGCACAGGCACAGGATTTGATCGTCCGGCAAGGCGGAATGCCCGCCATTGATGTGACCGATTACATCGGTGCCCGTTTCCATCACCATGTCCGCATCAATCAGACCAGAGCCGGGAATGGACGGCCCCCCCGTATGGATTGTGCTTTGAATTCCGTATTTGCGCGCCCAAGTGACCATCTGCTGCGCGGTCTTGCCGTCCTTGACCGTCCCAAGCCCGACTTCGCCAAGAAGCGTTACCCCTGCGGCGGCCAGTTCTTTGAAATCTTCCTCGACCATTCCGTGTTCAATCACGGGGGCGCCGGCGTGGACCTTCATGCCAGAGGGGCGGAAATTTTCGTACCAACGCTGCGCCGCAATCGCCATAGCTTTCAGGCCAACGATATCTTTGGGCCGCCCCGGCATGTGCACTTCGCCCGCAGAAATCAGCGTGGTGACGCCGCCGTGTAGTGTGCTGTCGATCCAGTGAAGCTGTTGCTGGCGCGGTGTGTAATCGCCGACGACAGGGTGGATGTGGCTGTCGATCAAACCGGGGGCAAGCGTGACGCCATTGGCGTCAATCACGGTATCGGCGCCTTCAAGATCCATGTCTTTTTCGCGCCCCCATTCGCTGATCTTGCCATCGAGCGCGATAAGGCAATCGGCTTCGTAGATCGGTTCTTCCATTTTGCCCGACAGCATCAGGCCAATATTGCGAATGACGAGTTTTTTGGGTGTGTCGGACATGGTGGTTCCTTTCAAATTCATTTGAACGCTAACAGAAGCGCGCAGCCGATCAAGTGGGCAGAGGAAAGGATTTGACAGAATCCTGCGCGCAATATTCTATTCGTATACAAACAAATAAAAAGTCCGACGGGGAGGGCTGGCTTGACCTACATTGCGCCGACAGATTTGAAAGACGCGCTGAGCGCGTTGGACGCAGGGCCTTATAGCGTTATCGCTGGCGGTACGGATTGGTATCCTGCGCAAGGCGAAAAGCCGATCAGCGTCGATATGCTTGATATCTCGCGGATCAAAGGGTTGCGCGGCATTTCCCGTACAGATGCTGGTTGGCGCATTGGCGCGGCCAGCACGTGGAGCGATCTGTTGAGCGCGGATTTGCCAACCGGCTTTGACGGTTTGAAAGCCGCTGCGCGCGAGGTTGGTTCAGTTCAAATCCAGAACGCAGGAACAATTGCGGGAAATCTGTGTAACGCATCACCCGCTGCTGATGGCGTCCCGCCGCTGTTGACGCTGGATTGCTCTGTCGAGCTTAGTTCGAAAGATGCTTTGCGGGTCTTGCCATTGACAGAGTTCCTGTTGGGCCCGCGCCAAACCGCATTAGCACCCGGTGAGCTACTTACGGCGATCCTTGTGCCAGATGTTGCGGGGAGCCGCAGCGCGTTCGTCAAACTTGGCGCGCGCAAGTATCTGGTGATCTCTATCGCGATGGTGGCCGTGCGATGCACTCTCGCAGATGAAAGAGTGAGCGATGTCCGCATTGCAGTCGGCGCATGCTCTGCGGTCGCGCAGCGGTTGCCGGATTTGGAGGCAGCTTTGGCAGGCGTTCAAATTTCCCAAGTGGGCAACATCGTCGCGCAGGCTGATCTTTCAGCGCTTGCGCCGATTGACGATGTGCGCGGCTCGGCGGGGTATCGTTTGGATGTGGTTGCGCCTTTGATCGCGCGCGCAATGAAAGAGGCCACGGATGAGTAAGTCAGACACGCAGGATGCTATTGCCTTTACGCTGAACGGTGCCGCTACGCAAAGCCGTGCGGCGCCTTCTGCCCGCCTTAGCGCTGTGCTGCGTGAAGAGCAGGGCGCGAAAGACGTTAAGGTCGGCTGTAACGCGGGCGATTGCGGTGCTTGCACAGTTTTGCTGGACGGTGCGCCTGTGTGTGCCTGCCTGACGCCTTTGGCACAGGCGCAAGGACGCGATGTGCAAACCCTGCGGGGTGTTTCGCCAGATATATTGGAACGCTTGCAAGCCAGTTTCACCGCGCATCAAGCGGCGCAATGTGGAATTTGTACGCCTGCGATGATGGTGAGCGCAGCGGCGTTGATTGCGAAAGTGCCAAACCCCAGCGCGGCAGAGGTCGAACATGCGCTGGGCGGCGTTTTGTGTCGTTGCACGGGCTATCGCAAGATCATTGATGCGGTGGTTGCAGTTGGCAGCGCTGTGCCCGAGATCGACGCGCGCGGCGCCGTCGGTGATGCCATTTCGCGTATCGACGGGCGCGCCAAAGTTGATGGGACCGAGCGGTTCGGCGATGACGTTGCGCCAGGCGGTGCGCTTGTCGCGCTTGTGATCCGTTCCCCGTATCCTCATGCAGCGTTTGATTTCGGCGATCTGGAAACGGTGCGCGGCCTTGACGGGATCGAGGCGGTCTTGACGGCGAAAGATATCCCCGGAACCAACCTGTTTGGCACAATTCCGGGATTCATTGACCAGCCGGTGTTTGCGGAAGCGGTGACGCGCTTTAAGGGCGAGGCCGTTGCGGCGCTGATTGGCGAAGCGGCGGCAATTGCAGGCTTTGACAGCGCGGATTTCCCCGTCGTTTGGCGCCAGTTGCCTGCGGTTCAGGACGTAACCGCGGCACAAGCCAGCGGCGCGCCGCAATTGCACGACGGACATGAAAAGAATGTGATGTGCGGCGGCTTTGTTTCGCATGGCGATGTGGCGCAGGGCATGGGCGACGCGGATGTCGTCTTGGAGGGTAGCTATGAAACCTCTTTTGTCGAGCACGCTTATATCGAACCCGAAGCAGGCTTTGCCGAGATGGTTGATGGCCGGCTTCATCTGCACGTTTGCACGCAGGCACCTGTGATGAACCAAGAGGCTTTGGCGGGTGTTTTAGCTTTGGCAAAGGGTGATATCCGCATTGTTCCGACGGCGGTCGGGGGCGGCTTTGGCTCCAAGCTCGATCTGACGGTGCATCCCTTTCTGGCGCTTGGGGCGATGGTGACGGGGCGGCCTGTGCGCATGGCCTATTCGCGCGTTGAAAGCATGGCGACCTCGACAAAGCGTCATCCGGGACGCATCAAGATCAAGGGCGGTGTTCGCCGCGACGGCACATTAACGGGCCTTAGTTTTAAGGGCGACTTCAACACAGGGGCTTATGCAAGCTGGGGGCCGACGGTTGCCAATCGCGTGCCGTTACATGCGTCGGGTCCGTATCGCATTCCCAACTACCGCGCAGAGGCCAAAGGCATCTACACGCATTGCCCGCCAGCGGGCGCGTTTCGTGGTTTCGGAGTCCCCCAATCGGCGATTGCACAAGAGACTCTGTTTGACGAATTGGCGGCTGCGATTGGAATGGACCCATTGGACTTCCGGCTTTTGAACGCGCTGGATAATGGCGCTGCGACAGTTTCGGGGCAGGTGTTTGACCAAGGGGTGGGCGTGAAAGCCTGTCTGGAAGCATTGCGCCTTGCGTGGGAGAGCGAGAAGGCGGCCTGCGCCGCGTTCAACGACGGCTCGGCATACCTCAAACGCGGCGTCGGGATTGCAGCGGGCTGGTATGGCTGTGGCAATACGTCGATGGCGAACCCCTCAACGATAAAATGCGGGCTAAGGCCGGATGGTACTTTGGTTTTGCATCAGGGGGCTGTGGATATCGGGCAAGGCTCTAACACAGTTATTACGCAGATCTTTGCGCAATCCTTCGGGGTGGATGTGGATCAGGTCAGCCTTGTCGGGGCGGATACGGACCTGACACCTGATGCAGGCAAGACCTCTGCCTCGCGGCAAACCTTTGTAACAGGAAACGCCGCCAAGCTGTCGGGCGAAAGCCTGCGTCGCCAGCTTTTGACGCTTGTAAATGCGGCGGAAGATGCGGTGATTTCGCTAGGTGATCGCGCTGTGCATATTGCTGGCGGTCATTCGATTGATCTGACGCGCATGGATGTCGGCGAGGACGGTTTTGTGATGCGAGCGGTTGCCAGCTATGATCCGCCAACCGCGCCGCTTGATGCGAACGGTCAGGGCGCACCCTACGCACAATTTGGCTATGCGGCGCATCTGGCTGTTGTCGAGGTGGATACCCAGCTGGGTGCAATCAAACCTTTGCGATTTGTTGCGGCACATGATGTAGGCCAAGCCATCAACCCGCTGTTGGTCGAAGGCCAGGTACAGGGCGGGGTTGCCCAAGGTCTGGGCATGGCCCTGATGGAAGAATTCATCCCGGGGCGCACCGACAATTTGCATGATTATCTGATTCCAACGATCGGCGATGTGCCACCGATTGAAACCGTAATCGTTGAAGAACCTGATGCGCACGGGCCGTTCGGGGCCAAGGGACTTGGCGAACATGCTTTGATCCCGACAGCACCGGCAATCCTGAACGCTGTTCACTTTGCAACAGGTGTGCGATTGCGCCATGTTCCCGCCCTGCCGCACCGCGTGCGCGCTGCCTTGAAGGAGGCCGGATATGCCTGATGAAATCCGCGTGAAGCCTGAGAAAATCCGCTGCGATGCTTGTCCCGTCATGTGTTTCATCGCCGATGGCAAGGCTGGAGCCTGTGATCGCTATGCCAACCATTCAGGTGAATTGGTGCGTCTTGATCCCCTTACGGTGATCGAGCGCGGCGCGCCTGCGGTCGCGTTTCTGGATCAGGGCGAGAACGCGCAGGACTGGGACGGGGATGTTATCCAAGGTAAACGCACTTTCGTTACGGCTGTTGGCGCGGGGACGACTTATCCTGATTACAAACCCGCGCCTTTCATCGTGTCGCAAGAGGTGGATGGCGTCGACATGGTCACCGTCGTCACCGAGGGCATCTATTCTTATTGCGGCGTGAAAGTGAAAATCGACACCGACCGCTTTATTGGTCACGAGCGCGCTATCGTGCGTGTAAAGGGCGAGCCGATTGGCCATGTGATGACGTCAGAATACGGTTCCAAGATGCTCTCGCTTGGCGGTGTCGAACATCTGACAGGTGGCAGCAAGGCAGAGGGGCGCGTCACTTGCGATGCCTTGATGAACCTGTGCAATCGCGAAGCGGTCACCATGCAGATTGATGAAGGTGCGGAGATCACCGTTCAAGCGGGCAAAGCCCCGATCATCAACGGAGCACCAGAGAAATTGATGCGCGTCGGTTGTGGCTCGGCCACTATCGGGATGTTTGCAAAACAATGGGAGCCGCATGTGGATGAGGTGATCGTTGTGGACGATCACATCACAGGCGTTTTGAGCGAGCACGAAGCAGGCAAGCAACTGGATATGCGTCCATCGGGCATCAAGATTAATGGCCGCCGCTCGACCCCGGGTCGTTATTTTCAGGTGGCGGAACCGGGAACAGGATGGGGCGGTACAGATGTAGAGGATCCGCTGACTATCCTAAAACCCGCAGACCCCAAGAAAGCGTGGCCCGGTTTGCGGTTGTTGATGGTTTCGACAACGGGCGAGCAGTGGGCGTATTACGAGCTTGATGAAGACCTTGTGCCCCAGCCTGCCGAGATATCCGAGGCGCTGCGGATAAGCGCGGACCGGATTGCGGAGAACTGCGAACCTGCGATGTGCTCGGTGCTGTTTATGGGCGGTGCGGGCGGCAGCTTGCGCGCAGGGGTCACGGAAAATCCGGTGCGTCTGACGCGTTCGGTCAAAGATGCCTTAACCTATGTTTCTTGCGGCGGGGCAGAGGCCTATGTCTGGCCAGGAGGCGGGATTACAGTGATGGTAGATGTGATGGAAATGCCGACGAATTCATTCGGCTATGTGCCAACGCCTGCCTTGGTCGCACCGATTGAATTTACGCTGCGCCGTGAAGACTATGGCGCGCTGGGCGGTCATGTGAATCATATTCAGCAGGCCAGCGAGGTGGTGAATGACGCAGTGCGCAAAGTGCTACCTGCACCGTCGCAACCAGACCCGCACCAGGCGCAGCGCAACAAGCGCGAGGGGCGTCGTTGATGGCTGTGCAACGCGCGAATTTGAGCGGTGGCAGGCTTCATTTGCACCATGGGCCGATTGACTTGGTGATAGGCGCAGACGGGGATCGCACCCGTGCTTTTGCCGCTGCCGAGGCGCGGCTGGGGAGCGTGTTAAGTGAGCTGATGAGCGAAATGGCATTGTTACGCGTCTGCGATGGTCCACGTCCCAAAGGGGAGATCGCGCGCAAGATGTGGCAAGCTGCCAATGTGCATAGTGGATTTGTGACCCCGATGGCTGGCGTTGCTGGCGCAGTGGCGGAAACAGTGTTGCAGGCCATGTGCGACGCGGTCGATCTGAACCGCGCTTACGTGAACAACGGCGGCGATATCGCGTTGCATTTGCAAGGGAGCGCTGAGTTCTCGATCGCCATGGCTGGCGTCACGGGGGCAGGGTTTGGCAAGATCACTTTGAACGCCGCCAGCCCGGTGCGCGGGATCGCGACCAGCGGGCAAGGTGGGCGCAGCCTGTCTATGGGGATCGCGGACAGCGTAACGGTTTTGGCAAGCACAGCAAGCGCTGCGGATGTGGCCGCAACGCTGATCGCGAATGCAGTTGATCTGCCGGATCATCCGATGATTGCGCGCGCACCAGCGCGTGGCATTCGCGACGATAGCGAGCTTGGTGATTTGCCTGTCGTGACGTTTGTGGATCATTTGAACACGGATGAAGTCGCACGCGCCCTCGCGCGCGGAGCGAAAGTCGCAGGGCAAATGCAGAACGCAGGTCTAGCCCATGCGGCCAGCTTGCATTTGCGTGGCCAAAGCCGACAAATAGAATTGCATACAGAAAAGGTGCTAGAACATGCCAGAGGTTGAGATCCGCAAAATTGCGACTGTCATTGAAGAAGTTTTTCACGAGGGCGGCCCACGTGCCAATACGCCGCAAAAACGCGGGGCGGTGATCGCTGTGATCGCGAACCCCTATGCGGGGCGCTATGTGGAAGATATCCAACCTTTTATGGAAGACCTGAAACCGCTGGGCCTGCAAATGGCGCAAAAGCTGATCGACGCGCTGGGCGGCGACGCCAGTTTGATCGAGGGTTATGGCAAAGGCTCTATCGTTGGGCTGAATGGCGAGTTGGAGCATGGCGCGCTTTGGCATGCACCGGGCGGTTATGCGATGCGCGAACTGTTAGGGGATGCGATGGCGATTGTGCCATCCACGAAGAAGGTCGGCGCGGCGGGTGTGCGGCTTGATGTGCCGATTACACATATCAACGCGTCTTATGTGCGCGGGCATTTCGATGCGATGGAAGTTGGCATGAATGATGCACCGCGCGCCAATGAACTAGCGTTCGTGCTGGTGATGAGCACAGCCGCACGCGTGCATGATCGTGCGGGTGGTTTGGCAGCAAAAGACATCAAAGGGGAGGATGGCCTGCGATGAGCGCTGATATTCGTAAAATTGCGGTTTGGGTCGAAGAAACGCACCGCGAAGCAGGGCGCGACATTGCGCCAGCGACGCGCAAAGCGGTGGCAGTCGCCGTGATCGCGAACCCGTTCGCAGGTGGGTATACCGAGGATTTGACACCCCTCATGGATATTGGCGCAGAGCTTGGTGAAACGCTTGGCCGTCGCTGCATCGAGGCCTTGGGCATCACGCCTGCGCAAGCGGAAAGCTATGGCAAAGCGGCGATGGTTGGCGAGAATGGTGAGTTGGAACATGCCGCCGCGATCCTGCATCCAAAACTTGGCGCGCCTTTGCGTAAAGAGGTGGAAAAGGGCGCGGCTTTGGTTCCCTCGTCAAAGAAAATGGGTGGACCTGGTCAGGATCTGGATATCCCCTTGGGACATAAAGATGCGGCCTATGTGCGAAGTCATTTTGACGGGGTCGAAGTGCGCCTGAATGATGCGCCGCGCGCCAACGAGATTATGGTTGCTGTGGCCGTCACCGATAGCGGGCGTCCTTTGCCAAGGGTTGGCGGGCTGACCCACGCGGACGCGATAGGAGAGGACGGGCTGCGCTAAGCCCATTCGTGCAAAAAACAGGCGCTAAAGTTTGTCTAGCAGTGCCAAAAGACGCTCTGCTTCGCGCGTGGTTAAATTCGCCAAGGTACGCGCTGAAATACGCTTGGCGGTTTCGATTGCCTGCTGCGCAAATTCTTGCCCGGTTTCGGTCAGGGAAATCTCCAAACGTCGCAGGTCGGTTTGCGAGGGCGCACTTTGCACCCACCCTTTGGCGCGCAGGCGGTCTACGACGCCTTTGGTCGTCGCGGCGTCCATACCAACACGCCGCCCCAGATGGTTCTGCGAGAGCGGGCCATCGGCGCTAAGTCGCGCCAGAATCGCGAATTGCGTCGGGGTCGCTTCGGACATCATCTCGGCAAAATACTCAAGGTGACGCTGATTGGCCAAGCGCAGTTTGAAGCCGATCTGGTCTTCAAGCCTGTAAGTTATTTCTGCTTGGGTCTTGGTTTCGCTCATATACGCCGCCTTCCTTGCTCGATTGAGGATAGGCATACAAAATTTGTTTGACAACGAACAAGTTTTCGGTGCCGAATGATCCCAACCTGCGCAACTTGGAGGGAGTGCTCGAAATGCCGTTTGTTCGCAACGCTTGGTATGTGGCTGGCTGGTCGAAAGACTTTGGCGAGCCGTTGCGCGCGATCACCATTACCGAGCAGAACATGGTTCTTTTTCGCGCATCAGACGGTGAAATCGTCGCGCTTGAAGACCGTTGTCCACATCGGCTTTTGCCGCTCTCCAAAGGCAAGCGCATCGGCGATACGGTGCAATGTGGCTATCACGGAATGACCTTTGGCACCGATGGCAAATGTGTGCGCGTGCCCGGGCAGGACAATCTGCCTGCCTCGGCTTATGTCGACACATTTCCTGTCCACGAGGCACATGGGATCGTCTGGGTTTGGCCGGGCGATGCAGACCTTGCTGCAAAGACACCTGTCTTTGATATGCCCGAGTTCTCCGATCCGAACTGGCATGCGCACCACGGCGACGGGCTGCATCTTAAGGCCAACTATCTGAACGTTGCCGAGAACCTTGTCGATCCCGCGCATGTGAGTTTTGTGCATCCAACAACGCTTGGCAGTGCGGCATCTGAAAACGTGCCTGTGCATGTGTCGACCTCTGGCGATGTGATCCTCGCGTGGCGCTGGATCAAGGACGCGCCTCCCGTCGGCTTTTTCCAGAGTTTCGGCGGGTTTAGCGGTCATGTGGATCGCTGGCACTACTATTACCTGCATCTGCCAAGCACGGCTGTGATCGACTTTGGTAGCGCTGCCGTCGAGGCGAACTTGGCAGAGGACGAGCGCGACAAGGGCGTGCGCATTTTCGCGCTGCATTTCGTGACGCCCGTCACGGAAGACTATACAATCGATCACTGGATGCATTTGCGTAATACCGCCGTAGGCGATGAAGCGGCATCAGAGCAGATGGATGCGATGTTCCGTATTGCTTTCGCCGAGGACAAAGAAGTGCTGGAGGCGATCCATGTCGAAGAACAGCGCCCTCAGAAACGTAAACCCATCAGAATTGCCATCGACAAAGGACCGAACGTGTATCGCAAAAGAATACGCGACCTTGTCGAGGCGGAGGCGACCGAAGATCTCGGTGCGCCACTTCATCCGACCTTTGTACAGCACGATTGAGGCTGTTAAGGTCGGACCAACAACAGAGGAAAGACAATGAAAAGAAAGACATTTTTGAAAAGCCTTGTAGGCGCTGCCGCGATTGCGGCGGTTGGCCTTCCGGCCTTTGCCGAAGACACGATCAAGGTTGGCGAAATCAATCATTACAAGCGCATGGCGGCCTTTGCCGGTCCGTACAAGCAAGGTATCGAAATGGCGCTGGAAGAGGTGAATGCGGCTGGTGGAGTGCTGGGCAAACCGCTTGAATTCATTTTCCGCGACGATCAGGGCAAGCCCGGTGAAGCGGTGAAAATCGCCGAGGAATTGATGACACGCGACGGGGCTGTGATGCTAACGGGCACGATCCTGTCTAACGTAGGCCTCGCAATCAGCTCGCTCGCGGCAGAGAAGAAATACGTCTATCTAGCGTCAGAGCCTTTGGCGGATGCAATCACGTGGGAAAAGGGTAACGATTATACCTTCCGCCTACGGTCATCGACCTACATGCAGGCCGCAATGCTTGCCGAGGAAGCGGCGAAAACCGATGCGGTCCGTTATGCCACGATTGCGCCGAACTATGCCTATGGCAAAGACGCGGTCGCAGCGTTCAAAAAGGCGCTGACCAAACTGAAGCCTGACGTTGAATTCGTGGCAGAGCAATGGCCTGCGCTGTTCAAAATCGACGCGGGCGCAGAGGCCCAAGCGATCGAGCGCGCCAAGCCTGACGCGATCTACAACGTGACGTTCGGCGGCGATCTGGCGAAATTCGTGCGCGAAGGCGGCACGCGCGGTCTGTTTGACGGCCGCGATGTGTACGGTCTGCTATCTGGCGAGCCCGAGTATATGGACCCGCTTGGCGATGAAGCCCCAGAAGGTTGGGTCGTTACGGGCTATCCTTGGGCGGAAATTTCCGACGGCCCGGGCAAGGCATTTGTTGATGCCTACATGGCGAAATACAACGATCATCCGCGCATTGGATCGCTTGTCGGTTATATGACTGTGCAATCTGTTGTCGCTGTTATGGAAAAAGCGGGCTCAACAGATAGCGAAGCAATTCGCGCAGCATTTGCTGATCTTCCTGTAAGCACACCAGTTGGTGACATCACCTACCGTGCGCAGGATCATCAATCAACGATGGGTGCCTATGTTGGCAAGATCGCATTGAAAGATGGTAAGGGCACGATGGTGGACTGGACCTATAAGAACGGCGGCGATTACACGCTGTCCGACGAGGAAGTCATGAAGCTACGTGGTTCCGGCAACTAAGCGGCTTTCCTGAAAACGTATCTCGGCCCGTGTGTAAAGCGCGGGCCGACTTTGCAAATTATCGACGGCTAGGGGCAAGCTATGGGTCTATTCATCGCGCAAATCCTGACAGGTCTGGCAAATGCCAGCGCGCTGTTCATGGTGGCCTCTGGCCTGTCGCTAATCTTTGGGGTTACGCGCATTGTGAATTTTGCCCATGGCTCGTTCTATATGCTTGGGGCCTATGTTGGCTATTCTTTCATGCAAGTTCTGCCCGGGGCTTGGGGCTTCTGGACCTCTATCCTGCTTGCAGGGCTTGTCGTTGGTTTGATCGGTGTTGTCGTCGAGGTTCTGGTACTGCGCCCCGTTTATAAAGCGCCAGAGCTGTTCCAGCTGGTCGCGACATTCGGTGTTATCCTTGTCATTCAGGATCTCGCGCTGCTTGTTTGGGGGGCGGACGATGTGCTTGGCCCGCGCGCGCCGGGCCTTAAGGGGATCATCCGGATCATGGGAGAACCTGTGCCGCAATATGATCTGGCGCTTATTGCTTTGACGCCCTTCGTGGCCTTCGCGCTTTGGTGGCTCATCACAAAGACGCGCACGGGTATTCTTGTGCGTGCTGCGACGCAGGACCGTGAAATGGTTGGTGCTTTGGGTGTAAACCAAGCGTGGTTGTTCACGGGCGTCTTTTTCCTGGGCTGCGCATTGGCGGGGCTTGGCGGGGCTGTGCAACTTCCCAAGGGCGGTGCGGATTTGCTGATGGACTTCAACATCCTCAGCGCGATCTTCGTGGTGGTTGTGATCGGGGGGATGGGATCGCTGCCGGGGGCCTATGTTGCGGCTGTTCTGATATCGGTGCTCAACGTGTTTGGCGTGAACTACCTTCCGCAATCGACGTTGGCGTTGATGTTTGTGGTTATGGTGGTCGTTCTGATTTTCCGTCCTTTCGGTCTGTTTGGCCGCGAAGAAGTTGCGGGCGAACACGGTCAAGTGGGCGAGCCAGAGCGCCCGATCAAACCAGCAAGCCAAACCGCGCGGATGATCGTAGCTGCGGGCCTTGTGCTACTGGCCCTTATTCCGATTTTCGGGGATGGTTTTGTGCTGGTGCTTCTTACAGATATTGCGATTTTCTGTTTGTTTGCAGCCTCGCTACACTTTCTGCTGGGACTTGGCGGGCTGGTGTCATTCGGCCATGCGGCCTATTTCGGCGGCGGTGCATATGCTGCGGCGCTACTTGTCACCTATGCAGGCACACCGATGGAGC
>NZ_JBAUHO010000138.1:0-1904 GCF_049680325.1 Planktotalea sp. | reverse complement strand
GGTATACACAGCCCAAAGCGCCGCAACCTATGCGGCGCATCCCGATGTTCAAACCCTACGCTACGGCACAAGCGATACACAGAGCATTGATCTGTTCATGCCCGAAACCGATGCCCCCGCGCCTTTGCACATCTTCATCCATGGCGGTTATTGGCAGGCGCTCTCCAAAACCGACAGCACCTTTCCCGCGCAGGGCTTCCTCGACCAGGGCGTCGCCTTTGCCGCTGTTGACTACACCCTTGCCCCTGATGCGAGCGTGGCGCAAATCGCGGCCGAATGCCGTGAGGCAGTCAGCTATCTGTTCGAGCAGGCCGACGCGCTTGGCGTCGATCCCGCGCGCATTTGCCTTTCGGGCAGTTCCGCAGGTGCGCATCTGGCGGCGATAACCTGCCTTGATCTCGCTCCCGAACATCGCCCCCTCGGTGTCATTCTGCTTTCGGGCGTCTATGAGCTTGAACCATTGCTCGGCACCTACATCAACGAGCCGCTGAAAATGAGCCTTAAGGACGCGCATGACAACAGCCCTGCCCTGCGCGACCTTGCGAACTTCCCCCCCGCGCTCGTCGCTTGGGGAGAGATAGAGCCGGACGAATTCAAACGCCAAAGCCAAAGTTTCGCGGTCGCGCTACCCAAGGCCGAAGCGTTGGAGATTCCGGCGCGCAACCACTTCGATATCGTGCATGATCTGTCCAACACCAGTGATCTTGCACAGCGGATAAGCAAACTGTGTAAATTCTAGAGAGGCCACATGCCCCGCTACAAACCCGTTTTTCCGAACCTGATCGACAGCGCACAGGTCCACGCCAGCGTTGATCCGCGCCCCATGTCCAAAGGCAGCGCTGCCGAGCGTGCAGAGAACACCGCCAAAACCGATGGCGCGCCGATGGTAGAATTTGACGGGCACACCAACCCCTATATTGATTACCAAAGCATTGATCTGCTGCTCTCGCTCCAGCACCCGCGTTCCGAGGGCTACGACGAGATGAGCTTTTTCGTTATGGGCCAAGTCAAAGAGTTGCTGTTTCGTGGCCTTCATTTCGAGCTGTTCAACGCACGCGAGCAACTGCGCCAAGACCAGATCAGCGATGCGCTGGTGATCCTGAGCCGCGCGAGCGCCTATGTGGATTATATCACGGGGTCTTGGGATGTGTTGCAAACCATCACGACCGAAGGTTTCAACGCGTTTCGCGACCACCTTTCTACCGCGTCAGGGCAGCTTTCCTTCATGTATCGCCACGTTGAATTCATCCTTGGCAACAAGAACAAACGCCTTGCCAGTGCACATAAGAACCTGCCCCACATCTGGCCCGCGATGGAGGAAGCTCTGAACGCGCCCTCGCTCTATGATGAAGCCATTGCCGCAATCCATCGCGCAGGGTTCGAGGTTGGTGAGACTGCGCTCAAACGGGACTGGTCAGAAACCTATTCGCCGAACCCGTCTGTGCGCGCCGCTTGGCGCAATGTCTATGACGCGCCCCACTCGGATAATATCCACTATCAACTTGCCGAAGGCCTGATCGCGCTGGACGAAAAGATATCCTTCTACCGCTGGCGGCACTTCACTTCGGTCCATAAGATCATCGGCTACAAGCCCGGCACAGGCGGTTCTGCGGGTGTTGGCTGGCTCCAACACGTGACCGAACATCGTTTCTTCCCCGAGCTTTGGGAAATCCGTAACGATCTATGACAGCGGATGTATCGCGCCCTTTGTATTGCGCACGTCGTGCTCATCATAAAACCCGATCAAGACCCCGAGACTGCATTCGCTATCAGCCGAGTTCATACGCCGCGCCGTCGGCGTTGTCCAAGCTGCGTGATGGCGCATAGACCACTCGCTCAGATGTCCGCGCAGCTTTTCCAGCACAGCTTCGGATTTTGGGTCGCGGCCAATATCAAGCAATTCG
>NZ_JBAUHO010000137.1:0-10843 GCF_049680325.1 Planktotalea sp. | reverse complement strand
GCGTAAGTCTGATGTTTTCCTCTCTCTAGAAATATCCCCGCCGGAGGCTCCCCCAGATGCCAGATACGCAGGCAGCTGACATTCAAGAACACCGCTTTCCTTGCGATCAATGCGGGGCCGACTTCCGCTTTGATCCGTCTGCGGGGCAATTGATTTGCGATCATTGTGGCAACGAAGCCTTGATCGAAGGGATGGGCCGTCACGCCAATTCCATCCGCGAATTGGACTTCAACGCGGCCCTCAACGCGCAGCTTCCTGAAATTGAGATGGAAGAAACCCGCGTGTTGTCCTGCCCTAACTGCGCCGCGCAGGTTGAGCTTGGCGGGGCAGAGCATGCCGCAGAATGCCCGTTTTGCGCAACGCCTGTTGTGACCGGGACTGGCACGCACCGCCATATCAAACCAAAGGCGGTACTGCCCTTTGCATTGGATGAACGCACGGCCCGTGATGCGATGGGCGATTGGCTTGGACGGCTCTGGTTTGCGCCCAACGGTCTGAAGGAATACGCGCGTAAGGGACGTAAGATGCAGGGTATTTACGTGCCGTACTGGACCTTTGATGCAGATACCAAGTCACGTTATGCGGGCGAACGCGGAACCGTGTATTACGAGACACAAACAGTCATGCGCGACGGCAAGGCACAGAAAGTGCAAGTTGCGAAAGTGCGCTGGCGTCCTGCTTCGGGCCGCGTTGCGCGGTTCTTTGACGATGTGCTTGTGCTCGCCTCTAAATCGCTGCCAAAGCGTTACACAGACGCGCTGGAGCCATGGGATCTTTCTGCGCTGGAACCTTACAGCCCGGCTTTTCTCGCGGGGCTACGCGCCGAAGGTTATACGGTCGAACTTGATAGCGGCTTTGCCGAAGCGCGCCATTATATGGACCGCGTGATCGAGCGCGATGTGAAATTTGATATCGGCGGGGATCGCCAGCGCGTTCACAGCATCGCAACGGACGTGAACGATGTCACCTTCAAGCACATCCTACTGCCTGTCTGGCTTGCCGCGTATAAATATCGCGGCAAGACCTATCGCTTTGTCGTGAACGGCTCAACAGGGCGTGTACAGGGCGAGCGGCCCTATTCAGCCTGGAAGATCACCTTTGCCATCGTTATCGGCCTCATCCTGGCCGCGATTATCGGCTATAGCGCAGCGTTGTCCCAATGAGCGAAATCGAAACCTTGGAGAGTTTGCTAAAGTCGCGCTATTCGTGCCGTGCCTTTCTGGATCGAGCGGTGCCACGCGCCGACATCGAACGGATCGTGCGGATTGCCGGGCGGGTGCCCTCTTGGAGCAATGTGCAGCCTTGGCATGTGACCATCACCGACCCAGCCGAGACAGAGCGGCTTCGCGCAGCGTTAGCGGCGCATATGAAGGCCAATGCGCCTGTGCCAGACATTCCCTTTCCGAAGACCTACACAGGCGCGCACCAAAGCCGCCGACGCACCTGTGGCTTTCAGCTTTATGAAGCGGTTGGCATTGAAAAGGGCGATCGGGCGGCCTCTGGCGCGCAGATGATGGAGAACTTCAATTTCTTCGGCGCGCCGCATGTGGCGATCATCACCTCTGGCGCAGAGCTTGGCGCCTACGGCGCACTGGATTGCGGCGCGTTTATCACCGCCTTCACGCTTGCAGCGCAGGCTTTGGGCATTGCGAGCATACCGCAAGCGGCGATTGCATCCTTTGCGCCGTTGCTGCGATCCCATTTCGGGCTGGGCGAGGATCGTTTAATTCTGTGTGCCATTTCGCTGGGGTATGAAGACCCTGCGCATCCTGCCAACGCATTTCGCACAGAACGCGCCGCGTTGGATGAAATCTTTGATTGGAAAGGCAAGGCATGAAGGCGGTTGTTCAAAGGGTCGCACGCGCTTCGGTCACTGTAGAGGGCCAGATTATTGGCGAGATAGCGCAAGGGGTTCTGATCCTGATCTGCGCGATGCAGGGCGATGATACTGCGCAAGCAGACCAGCTGGCAGCGAAGATTTCCAAGCTACGTATTTTCAAAGATGCTGACGGCAAGATGAACCTGTCTTTGAAAGATGTCGGTGGCAGCGCCTTGGTGGTCAGCCAGTTTACGCTAGCGGGCGATACATCACGCGGCAATCGACCCGGGTTTTCCTGCGCGGCCGCACCTGAGCTGGGCGAGCAGCTTTACAAGCATTTTTCCATGGCGCTGGCCGCTTTGGGTGTTCCAGTACAAACAGGACAATTCGGCGCTGATATGGCGGTGGATTTGCTTAACGACGGGCCTGTGACCATCCTTTACGATCTTTGATTTTTGCGAGGCTCTGCCTCGCGCTCCGAGGTATTTCAGGACCAAAGAAGGGGATCAGCTTTTCTTGACGAACTCTGTCAGGATCACGATCCGCTGGCTTTCAACGCGGCCCTCGATATGGCCGGCGTTGTCACTGACCAACGATATATTGCGCACCGCAGTGCCGCGCTTGGCGGTAAAGCCCGCCCCTTTTACGGGAAGGTCCTTGATAAGAACCACGGTATCACCGGAGGAAAGCACCGCGCCATTGCTATCGCGATGAACCAGCGCAGGTTCGTGCGAGACATTCTGCGCCGCGCTGAGAACGTCAGGCTCAAGATAGGCAATTTCCATCAGATCGCGCGCCCAAGGGGCATGATCGAGGTGCTTGAGAATGCGGTAAGCTGCAACTTGCGTGGCCACGTCAGTGCTCCAGATTTGCTCGTGAAGGCATTGCCAATGCGGGGCGTCCTCAACAGGGGGCATTAGCCCAGCGGCGCAGGTTTCACAGAGCGGTGCTGCTAGCGCCGCGCCCTCAAGATCAATCGACGTGGAAGATTCGTTCGAGCAAAGCGCGCAGGTCATAGTGCCATCCTATTTTGGAAATGCCCGCGCGTTTGTTTACCGCTCGCGCAGGGCCTCTTTGGACTTATAGAGCGGTTTCAACAGGTATTGAAGGACCGTCTTTTGACCTGTGTGCAATTCCACACTTGCCTGCATACCGGGGCGGATTTCGATGCCCGCCTGACGATCTGTCAGGCTGTTCATATCCACTTTCAGCGTTACTTTGTAATGTGGATCACCGTCGGCGGCGCGCGAGCGTTCGTCTTTGAAAGTATCCGCAGAGATAAATCCAACCCGCGCTTTCAGCGTGCCGTAGATCGTATAATCATAGGCGCTCAGCTTGATTGTCGCCTCTTGGCCGCGGCGGATATTGGCGATGTTTTCCGGCTTAACCCGCGCTTCGACAAAAAGTTCTTCATCCAGCGGGATAATCTGCAAAATTTCTTCCCCCGGGCGCACAACGCCGCCGATTGTCGTCACAGAAAGGTTGTTCACCACGCCGCGCATCGGGCTGACAAGCACCGTGCGCTGCAACTGATCGGTGCTCGCTTTCATGTTCTGTTTCAGCGTCGCAAGTTCCTTCAGAACGTCAGAGTATTCCTGCGCACGTTCCAGTTCTGTTTGCGTGACGACCTCGTCAAACTTGATCTGCGCATCAGCATGGGCTTTGCGCGCACGGGTGACTTCGATCAACGAAACGATCTCGCGCTTGAGCATCTTTTCCATCAGATCAAGCTCTTTCGCGGCCTGATCCAGAACCCGTTGTGCCCCATCGCGGCGCGATACGAAATCGGACTGGCGGGCGCGCAACAGCGCTTTTTCAGAGGCCACCATGCCAGCAGCCTGCATTGCAAGGTTTGAGGGAATGTTGAAATCGAATTGCCCTGCAAGCTCTGCTTCAAGACGCATGCGGCGCACTTCAAAGCCGGTGATCTGTTCGGCAAGATCATCCACGGAAGACTTGAACTGGGTGCCGTGCAGGCGCGCCAGCACGTCATCTTTCATCACTTCGTCCCCCTCTTTAACGAGGAGTTCTGCTAGAATGCCGCCTTCAAGGTTCTGAATGATCTGCGGGCGCGAGGAGGAAATGAACGATCCATCCGCACGCACAATTTCGTCAATCCAAGCGAATGCAGCCCAGACAAGGAACAGCCAAACCGTACCAGCGCAGAGCCAGATCATCAGGCTTGGGCCTTTCAAGCGCTCGTTCAACTGCGCCGTAAGGTTGGTCATGTTCGCTGCGCTCATGGCTTAGTTCCCATTCGCGGCGGCGCGTTCGCCGTCGGCTTTGCTATTGAGGTGGGCAAGCACCTGATCGCGCGGACCGTCAACCGCCATGCGGCCGTTTTGCAGGATCAACGTGCGTTCGGTCAGTTTCAGGATCGGAACACGGTGCGTTGCGATGACGGCCGTGCGCCCCTGCAACCAGGTTTCGAGGCGGCTGACCAGCGTGTTTTCAAGTGTTTGATCGAGCGCGGCAGTGGGCTCATCCAGCAGGCAAATCGCAGGGTCTTGCAGCCAGAGCCGCGCCCAACCGATAGACTGACGTTGACCGATGGACAGGCCTGCGCCGCCGTCATGGATTGCAAGATCAAGCCCTTTGGGATGCGTTTTCACGAATTGACCAAGGCCCGCAAAATCAAGCGCCTGCATAAGACGTTCATCGTCGCGCTCTAACATGTTGAGGTTCAGGTTATCACGCAGCGTGCCGGAAAAGAGACGCACGTCCTGCCCAAGATAGCCGATGAGGCGACGTAGGTCGCGTGGCTCGATCTGGTTCATATCAGTGCCGTCGATCAGCACACGGCCAGACGTAGGCGCATACAAGCCGGAGAGAATTTTCAGAAGCGTGGATTTACCTGAGCCGTTGGTGCCAAGTACCGCAACCGACTGACCTGCATTCAACGCGACGCCAGAGATGTCGAGCGTCGGCGCGCCTTCTTCATCATAACGGAACATCACATCGCGCAGCTCGAAACGCCCTTCAAGGCGTTCACGGCGCATATATGTGCGGCCCTCTTCGGCGTCTTGCGGCGCATCGGCGATCCCATCCAAGCCATCAAGCGCGGATTTGACGTTGCCCCAGCGGGCCATCGTGCCGGCCAATTGCGTGAGCGGCGCAAGGGTGCGCGAGGTCAGGATGCCAGTGGCGATGATCGAGCCAACGGTGAATTCGCCCGCGAACACCAGATAAGCGCCCGCAACGACGGCGCTGACATATGTCGCTTGCTGGATGCCCTGCGACCAGAATGTGAGATTGGAGGACAGACGACGCTGCTCGGAAGACTTCATCGCCGAAAGCGTTGTCAGTTCTTGCCACATGCGGCGCACACGATCTTCGGCGCGCTGGGTTTTGATTGTGTCGAGTTCAAACAGCGATTCCTGCAACAAGCGCGATGCTTTGGCCGAAGCCCCTTGGGTTTCTTGGGTCAGGCGCATCATCTTCTTTTGCAGGAAGTAGCTGGGCAGCACCATCAGGATGCCGCCGATGACCAGCACCCAAACCACATTGCCCGCGATAGAAGCGACGAGGAACAGGAAGACAAAGATAAACGGAATATCGGTCAGCGTGCCAACTGTGGAGGCCGTGAAAAATTCACGGACCGAACCGAATTCGCGCATCGCCGAGAACAGCTGGCTGGGCGAGCGCCCTTTCAGATCAGAGCGCATACCAAGGACGCGTTCCATCAGGGTTGCTTGTACTTCTAGTTCGATCTGCCGCCCTGCCCCGTCCAGAAGACGCGCGCGCGCGATTTTCAGGAACGCTTCCATCATCATTGCGATGGCTGCACCGCCCGCAAGAACCCACAGCGTCGCTTCGGATTGATGCGGGATAACGCGGTCATAGACCTGCAAGGAAAACAGCGCGACGGCGACGGCAAGCAGATTGGCAACGAAAGATCCAAGGATCACCTCGCCAAAATGGCGAGAGAACTTGGGGAAGTGGCTCCAGAACCAATGCTCTTTTAGCTTGGCGGCTTTATGGACGTCGCTGATATGCTCAAGCGGCGCTTCGGCCTTGATGATCGTGCCAGAAAAATACGGGCTGAATTCTTCGTAGGGAACTTGCGCACGGCTGTCGGGGCACGTGGGATCATAGAGGATCAGATCGCCGCGTGACTGGCTTAGAACAAGAATATACTGACCATTGGTCATCTGCGCGATAGCAGGCCACAGATCAGCGCTCATTTCCGAAACGCGCCCTGTTTCGACGTTAAGCCCAATTGCGCTTAGAGCGTGCGCATAGCCTTCTGCATCCAGTGCATCGCCTGTGCCAGTGCTTGCCGCAACCGTTTCCAGCAGATCACTGGACACCGCTTGCGTGCCCAGCAGCGAGGCATAAAGTTTGATAAGATCCGCGCGCGATTTGGTCTTTTCGCTATAGCGCGGCGGATCTTTCTTTTGGGGTTCAGCCGCAACTCCAGAGATCGCACCGAGAACCGCCTTGCCACCTTGAATAATGTGAGGGATGCGCGAAGCTTTGCTCAAATCTCTGCTCCGCTGGCCAGAAGGCCCATTTCATTGGCGATTTCCAGCTTGATGCGCGCCGCCTTTGAACGCAGCTCTGCTGCGCTTTGCTGCTGACGTGCGTATGTTTCATAAACGCCGACCACATCCATCACCTGACGGGTTCCTGCCTTATACTGGGCTTGGAACAGGTCCAGGTTTTTCTTGGACTGATTGGTCAGATTGGCCGCTTCGATCTTTTGACGCTCTGCCCCTTTAAGCTGGGCTTCAAGTGCACGCAAACGGCGGTTGCTGTCTTCGCGTGCTTGCGCAACAAGGCGCTGCGCCCCTTCTTTGGTAGCTTCAATCGCCTTGAGTGATGCGCCGGTGCCAAGGTTCAGCAGGTTATCGCTTGTTACGTTCAGGCCAAGAGAATTGCCCGATGTTCCTGTTGATCCAGATGCCTTCAGACCCGGCAGATGTCCTGCACGATCCATGGTTGCTTCTGCAATCGCGCGTTCTTTTTCAGCTTCGGCCAACAAGATCGGCAGAGGCTTGGACCCCAAGCCGTTCACGTTGAAATCAGGCAGGCCCTGAATGCCTTGAAGCGGACGAATAGACATAGCGTTAAGCTCGGCCATCGCAGCATTGCGCGCCTCTTGATTGGAGGCCATTTCGGAGCGGATTTCGGCCAGTTTCTGGCGCAGCACAACAAGGTCGGAGCGATCGGAGACACCGCCGCGCACACGCTCGGACATGATGTATTCAAAGTGGCTCATATCGTTAAAGGCTTTGGTGCTGAGTTCCGCCTTTTCTGTTGCTTTCTGGGCGGTCAGATATAGCTCAAGCGCGGTAAAGACGCGCTGGTTTGTATCGATAGAAAGGTTGACTGCTGCAACCTCGACATCCGCCTTTGCATAGGCGCGCTCGGCCTTTTTGCGGCCGTTATCAAAGAGCACCTGCTCAACGATCAGGTTCGCGACCAGATCACCCAGCGATGAAAGCGAAATGGAGGGGCCAATTGAAGGCAGCCAGTTCTTGGACGCGGCAACGGCACGCAAACGCGCGGCGCGCAATTCGGATTCAGCGGCGCGCGAATTCGCGGCCAGTACGCTATCGGCAACTTTGTCGTATGCACTGCCGTTCGGCAGGATTGAGCGACGCGTTTGCAGCCCCGAGATGATCGCGCTCTCGGCGCTTTCTTTATGGCGTGCGTCAGCTTCCTTTTGGGCAGCGCGCTCGGCCTTGCTCAGATCAGCGTTGTCACCCTTTGGTTTAAAGAGCGCGGCAAATTTTGTGCCACCAGCATTCTGGGACACGCTATCATCTGAATTTGCATCTTTGGTTTTGAACATGCCAGCAAATGGATTGCTCGCAACTTGCTTGTCGCTGGCGTCAGCCCCCGCGTCATCCTTGCGCTTGAAAAGCGAAAAGCCCTGCCCCTCAGCTTTTGGCTGGGCAAGGTTGGCCTCGTCATTGCTGAAACGCGACACGAATGGAATATCTTCTTCAATCGAACTGAGACAGCCAGAAAGACCCATCGCGAGTCCTGCCATCAACAATCCTGTCTTTACCTTAGTCCCCGTCATCTGCCCCAAACCTCACCTGAAAACACTTCACCTTTTAGGACAGAGAGCGCCGCAGCCTAAGCAGCGCTCTCTGCTCGTCACGTTTAGATCGTGACGTTGGTGATTTCGTCTTCAATGTAGATGGTCGCATCACCCAGTGAGTAGGCGTTGTAGTCCACACCACCTTCGGATGTTGTACCAGTCGATGTCGCGCCGGTGATATTGACGGTATCATCAGCCCCGCCGCGAACGGTCACAGTATCCGTATTGCCGGACAGTGCCAGAATATCGGCCTCTGTCAGGGTCAACTGCGTGTTATCCATGACGCTCAACTCGATTGTTTCGATGTTGTAATCGCCCAGATTTGCGTTGGATACATCACGGGCCGAAGAGCCATCGTTCAACACGATGTATGTGCCCGCGTTGTTACCCGCATCGTCGGTTTCCGTGATAATCAAGCTTTGACCATTGGAAAGTTCGCTGCGCAGCTCATAGCCTGTCTCAGTCGGATCAAACGCGTTGACCGTTCCGATAAAGTCGACACCTTCCACCAGATCAACAACACCGCCATCCGCGTTCACTTGCGTCAGGCCGACTGTTTCATCGGATGTTTCAATCTCGAATTCGCTATAGCGCTGTGTGCCAGAGCCATCGACGCGTGCAGAGTACCCAGTGACTTCCGCGCCCTCGGGAACGCTTGTGTCGATGTCAATGCTACGGGAAATCGTCTGGGAGTTACCGACAGAGTCTGTTCCTGTAACCGAGTAAACCAGCGGGCCTTCATAGCCCATCGGAATACCGCCCTCTGGAATATAGACGCTCCAAGCACCAGTGGCTGGATTGACCGTCGCCGTATAATCCCAGTTGTTAAAGTTCACAACGACACCAGGTGTGCCAGCAACATCTGTCCAGTTGCTTTCCATCGTACCCGTCAGGGTCACGCCGCCTTCGGCATCATCCAGACCGATATATTCGTCCCTACCAAGTGCAGGACGATTGGAAACCGTCAGGTTTGTCACTTCGGTATCAACACGCACGTTCATTGCTGCGCTGGAAGAGTTTCCAGCCGCATCTTTAGCAAGCGCTGTCGCCTGATATGTATGCGTCCCTGTTTCGTAAGTGCCTGGCTCGAAGGAAACAGACCACTCGCCCGTGTTAGGATTAACAACCGCGCTACGTGTATAGCCGTTCATCGTGACCTGCACGGACGTTGTTCCAGGCTCGGATGTGCCTGTCAGAACAAGGTTGGCCGTGCCCGCGTTGGTTTCAAGGTTGTTTGCAACATGATCCGAGCCGCCGGAAACGGTGCTCCCGATTGCAACTTCGCCCAAAGTATCAACGTGAATAGTCTCGCTGATTGGCACAGATGGGTTATCAAAGCTGTCCCATGCGGTGATTGTGATCGGCACATCATATCCGTTCACGCCGCTGAGGCCGCCCATTTCCGCCTGTGTGAATTCAACACTCCATGTGCCGTTTTCACCAATCGTTGTTTCACGGAACGTACCGTTTTGCAGCTCGACACGGATGCGTGCGCCCGCCTCGCCAGTACCGCCAACGGCAACCATGCCGTCAGATGTCATATCGGTGTGGTTAACAACGTAGTTTGCGGATACGGTTCCAGATGTTGCATCGACAGCGGGTGCAATGGTGTCGATGACCATTGTTTCCGTGCGTGTAAAGCTGTTGCCGAAGCTGTCCGTTGTACGAATGACAACATCCGTCGTCCGTTCGCCGCTGGTGATTTCACCACTTGCGAAGTTAACGCTCCAGGTGCCATCGCCATTTACAACGGTTGAATGGGTTGTTCCGTCGATCGTAACGTCGATAGACGCGCCTGCTTCACCGGTACCTGCAACTTCGATCGTGCCGCTGTCGTAAAGCGCGGCGTTGACCGAGTCACCTGCGGACAGCGTACCTTCGGTCGGATCGACCTCTGGCGGCGTCGTATCAATGATAACCGTCTGACCAATGAGGGTGGTGGTGGTTCCGTCGGTTTCCACAACTGTGACTGATGTCTGATAGGTGCCATCAGCAGGGAAAGTTGCGCCATCAAATGTGCCGCTCCATGTTCCGTCGCTGCCAGTGACAACCGTAACCGTTTCACCGCCTACCGTGATTGTTACGCTCGAACCGGGCTCGGCTGTCCCTGTAACCGTGATGGACTTGTCGTCCTCGGTCAGGTCGTCGCCGCCATAGATATCTTCACGGCCAGTGCCATCAATGGTTGGTGGCACGCGGGGATCGACCGGATCAACCGGTGTGACCGGAGTAACGGGATCTGTTGGGTCAGTCGGATCTGTGGGATCTGTGGGCGTGGTCGGTACTGTGCCATCGCCGCCGTCAGAACCGCCGCCCGCCAAAAGCGCAGCGCCGGCACCGGCCGCTGCAAGAGCACCCGCGCCAATTCCGCCGCCGCCAAGAAGACCCGCGCCACCAAGAAGGCCAGCACCAAGCATGGACACGTCCTGATCGCCATCAACGCCGTTTGCCGCGATGAGGTTCGGATCGTCCACGAAGATCAGATCATCGTCAGGGCTCCACTTGCCCCACTCTGCCGTTGTTCCGTATTGCGCAAAGAGCGCGCCATCGGCGCCCTCAATAAAGCTCACCTCGTTCAGCGTACCGCCCGAGCTGATGAACAAGCGGTTCGGATTTTCTCCGCCGCCAACAAAGTAACCCTCAAGAACAATGACACGCCCATCGGCGAGTACGATCTCAAGATTATCACCCTGTCTGCTATATGCTTGCATATCGCCAGGCTGAAGGTTCAAAGAGAACTCTACACCTGATCCCATGTTAACCACTGTCTCAGCGGAATCCGCTGCTACGGTTCCACGCTCAACAGTGCCCATACCCCTACGGGCAACGAAATCTATCGCTTTCATGACCTTTACCGCTCTACCTCGGGCCGCCTCTTCTGGGCGTGCCTTTTTTCAATATGCCCCATCGCTAACAATATTTTGCCGCATTTCATAGGGGAAATGTTTCGCGATTCGGCCAAATCTGAACAG
>NZ_JBAUHO010000136.1:0-6624 GCF_049680325.1 Planktotalea sp. | reverse complement strand
TTCCTATAGAGGCACGGGGCTTGGTCAGAACGCTCAATACATTGTTTGATCGCGTTGCAAGGCGCATAAGCAGTAAGGACGAATTCATCTCCAACGCAGCACATCAATTGCGCAATCCTGTGGCGGGGGTGCTGGCATTGGCAGAGGCAGTGCAAAGCGCGCCAAACGAAACCGCCGCGCGAAAGCGCAGCGCTGAACTGGTAGATGCGGCACGTCAGGCGAGCGAGTTAACCAACCAGTTACTGTCCTTCGAACGTGCAAGCGGCACCGATGTTGCCCGGGCAGGTGCGATTATCGATCTTCGCGCGCTCACTGAAGAAATAGGCGATGATTTCCGCGCAAGGCACGCCGCAAACGACGTGACGCTTAGTTGTGAGCTGCCAGGTTCGGGCGTCATTGTGCACGGTGATCCCGTGATGTTGCGCGAGGCAATCTTGAACCTTCTCACCAATGCGTTGCTCCACGGTGGCCCGCAGTTGACCAGCATTTCTTTGGCGCTGTCGAAAGACGTTAGCTTCGCCACCTTGCACGTCAAAGATGATGGTGTCGGCATCCGACCGGATCGCCGTGTCGAAGCGATTAGTCGCTTTGGTCAGATTGGCACCGGCCCCGGTTCTGGCCTTGGACTGGCAATTGCCGCCAAGGTGATGAAGAACCACGACGGGACGCTGGACATTGGTGAAAGCGCCGAAGGTGGCTTGATTATCCTCACGCTTCCGCTGGCTAAAGGAACCGTGTCATAGGTTCGGTTTAGGTGTTCCAAAGCCTGTTAGCGGCGTCAACAATGCTATCATGGCTGGGCATGGTCGCCCCATAGGCCGGGCCCGTCGCGATAAAACTATCCTCTGCGGCAAGGCGCGCTGCGGGTAGATTGCTGCGCTCCGTGAGCATTGCCAACAGCGCCTCTGACTGCCCGCCAGTGCCGCGACACTCATCGACGATCAACGCTTTTTCAGCGCCCTCAAGCGCGCTCAGAATGCTATCCACAGGCATTGGCGCGATCCAGCGCATGTCGATGATACGGGTGTCGATACCCTTTTTGGCAAGTGTTGCAGCGGCCTGTTGTGACAAAAAATGCCCGTTGCCATATGTGACAATCGCCAAAGGTCCATCGCCTGTAACGCCGACCTCACCCACTTTGATGCTCGCATCGGGCCGTGGATAGTTGTGCATCCACGCGCCATCCTTGGCGCTATGCAAATCACGCATCGGATATAGCGCAATGGGTTCAACGAAAACCACCACGCGCTGCTCTTCACGGGCAAGGCGCACGCATTCGCGCAGCATAAGGGCCGCATCCGCGCCATGGGACGGGCAGGCGATTATAACGCCCGGAATATCGCGAAGGACCGCAAGAGAGTTGTCATTGTGGAAATGTCCGCCAAAGCCCTTTTGATATCCCAGCCCAGCAATGCGCAGCACCATAGGGTTGCTAAACTGACCGTTAGAGAAGAAGGGCAGCGTCGCAGCTTCGCCGCGCAGCTGATCTTCAGCATTGTGGAGATAGGCAAGGAACTGGATCTCGGGTATCGGGATAAACCCGTTGTGCGCCGCGCCAATGGCCAGGCCCAAGATGGATTGTTCATCCAGCAACGTGTCGATGATACGGTCGGGTCCAAAGCGTTCAGCGAGCTTTTGCGTAACGCCATACACTCCGCCTTTTCGCCCGATATCTTCGCCCATCATCAGGATTTCAGTGTGCTCTAGCATCAAGTCCGTCAGCGCCCAGTTCAGCAAGCGCGACATTGGCTGCGGCTTGTCCATTGCAGCGAGATCGCTTCCAAACGCGGCTTCGCGCGCGTCCTTGGAGGGGCCGTTGGAGGGCTTGCAAGCGCGGCTGGGTGGTATGATCGAGGCCATCACATCTTGGGCAGTTGATAAGCGTTTCTCTTTGGTGACCTCGATAGCCTCGCGGGCGCAGTCATCGTCTGCCTGATGATAGACCCCCAACACGTCATCTGCGCTCAGCATGCCACTTTCTATCAACAAGCGGGCCGAGTGCAGAAGCGGGTCGTGATGCTCCCAGCTTTCAAACACGTCTTTGGCAAGGTAGCTTTGTTGCAAATCAGCGCCCGCGTGACCGTAAAGGCGGACTAATGACAGATGCAAAAACGCGGGCTTCTTTTGTGTGCGCACATACTCTGCCGCTTCTTTCGTGACGCGGTAGGCATCAAAAATATCCAGACCGTTGGCTTCGAAATACTTCAGCCCGGGCTTGCTGGCAAAATTCGCCTTGATCCAGCCCTTGGGCGTACGTGTGGAAATGCCAATGCCGTTGTCTTCGCAAACGAAAAGCAACGGCAGAGGAACAGATTGAAACGAGGTCCAGCAAGCAGTGTTAATTGCGCCCTGCGCTGTGGAATGGTTGGCCGAGGCATCGCCAAAAGAGCACATAACAATGCTATCATCGCTTAGAGCTTTGTGTTCTGGCGCGCGACGCTTTGCCAAGGGAATCGAATAGGCGGCACCAACCGCTTTTGGTAAATGGCTGGCAATTGTGGAGGTCTGCGGCGGAATGTTCAGCGCCTTTGAGCCAAGAACCTTATGACGGCCACCCGACATGGGATCGCTGGCGGCGACGCAAAAGCTAAGCAGCATATCGCGTGCGGCGTTTGTCCCCGGAACCATCGCAGAACGACGGGTTTGAAACGCGCCGTCGCGGTAGTGCAAAAAGGCCATATCATCCACGCGCAATGCAGAGGCAACGGCCGCCATGCCCTCATGGCCTGAAGAGCCAATCGTGTAATAACCTTGTCCTTCTGCCTGAAGCTTGCGCGAGCGGCGATCAAGATTTCGGCTTAGACATTGCGCTTGAAAAATCGCGACGGCTTCGTCTTTTTCCAGTGGGCCCGAGGCGGGTTCACCTTTTGGAAAGTCCCCTGCGGAGACGCGGTTAACAAAGGCATCATGGACGATTTCAGCGCGATCCATTGTGCGGACTCCTGCAAGGCAAATTGTTGCGCGAAGATGGCGTGACAGATGCAGGATGTAAATTGCTTTTCGTTAGGTTTTTGCTGGCCCAAGCGATTGGCGCAAAACGATGTGCGTTTCCAAGCAGGTTCCGACGCCTTTGCTTTTGCTTTCAAGCATCGCGACCAGTTCTTGCGCTGCTTTGCGCCCCATCGTGTGATGGGGCACATGAACACTTGTAAGCGCTGGCTCGACAAAACGCGCCAGATCCATGTCGTCAAAGCCTGTAATGGAAATGTCGCCCGGCACGTCAAATCCCATCTTTACAGCAGCGTGGAGCGCGCCAAATGCAATGACGTCATTGCCGCAAAGGACTGCCGTCGGACGATGGCCGTCTGCGATTATCTTCTCAAACGCACGCGCGCCGCTTTCTATTTCATAGGTGGTTTCAACAACGATCAGGTTATCGGGATCAAGGCCGCGTTCTGAAAGCGCTTGCTTGACGCCTTCCACGCGCAACTTCGCGCGATCATTACCCTTGGTAACTGCTGAAATCATCGCAAGCTTTTTATGACCATGCTCAAGAATTGCGTGGGTTAGGGCCTGCATTGCACCGTGATTGTCGAACCCGACCGAAGGCAAACGGGCATCGGGCAGATAGGACCACGCACACAGCGTTGGGATGTTCTGAACTTCAAGATAGTCATAGACTTTTGGATCGCGGTCATGGCCGATCAGTAAAAGCCCGTCTGCACCGCGCGCGACAAGCGCTCTGATCTGCTCTTCCTCGATCTGCGGACTGTAGGCAGAACTCGCCACGAGTAGGGTGTAGCCTTTGCGATGCAGTTCTTCTTGAAAGGCCTGCAGACCACGCGCGAAAATCGCGTTGTCCATTGTCGGGATAATGGCCCCAATTGTGAACGTGCGCTTGGCCGCCATAACGCGCGCCGCGAAATTAGGGGTATACCCAAGCGATTGAACGGCGGCCATCACCCGCTTGCGCGTCTTTTCGACGACACGCTCGGGATCATTTAGACATCTTGAAACCGTCGCGGTGGAAACACCAGAAAGCTTGGCAACGTCATCTAAAGTAGGAACATTTTTAGCGAGCGACATTAGGGGCCTGATCTGTGATTTGGCGCTCTATAGCATGCATTTGGGTGCTATGCACATGCAATGTAAGCGCTTGCATTGAAAATTGTAAGCGCTTACATTTGCCGCAAGAATCGCGCAAGCGGCGTGCTCGTACCTCAACGATTTCTGCACACAGGATCAAACCACTATGTCCCGAGTATACCTGAAAAAGGCAACGCTGACGTCTACATCCGATGCATCCGAGGTACACGATACCGTTAAAGCCATTCTTGACGACATCGAAGCGGGCGGCGACGCCAAAGCGATGGAATACGCGGCCAAGTTTGATCGCTATGACGGCAGCGTTCTTTTGTCCCAAGCGGAAATTGACGCGGCCATCGCAATCGTTCCTGAAAAGCTAAAGGCGGACATTCGGTTTGCCCATGACAATGTTCGTCGCTTTGCTGAAACGCAAAAATCGACGATGCAAGATGTCGAAATGGAAATCGCCCCCGGATTTATCGCGGGTCAAAAGGCGATCCCGGTTGATGCTGCTGGCTGCTATGTCCCAGGTGGCCGGTATAGCCATATCGCTTCGGCTATCATGACGGTGACCACGGCCAAGGTTGCAGGGTGCGCAAACATCACAGCCTGTTCGCCGCCGCGCCCCGGCGTCGGTGTTGCCCCGGCGATTATCTATGCGGCGCATATTTGCGGCGCGGACAACATCCTTGCGATGGGCGGCGTTCAGGGCGTCGCAGCAATGACCTTTGGCCTTTTTGGCCTGCCCAAAGCAAATATCCTTGTCGGACCGGGCAATCAGTTTGTGGCCGAAGCGAAGCGCATTCTGTTCGGACGTGTTGGCATTGACATGATTGCGGGACCGACTGACAGCCTGATTATTGCGGACAAGACTGCTGATCCATTTATCGTCGCGACCGATTTGGTCAGTCAGGCAGAGCATGGATATAATTCTCCAGTGTGGCTTATCACCGATGACCGCGCGCTGGCCGAAAAGGTGATGGAACTTGTTCCGGGTCTGATCGCAGACCTTCCTGATGTGAACAGCGAGAACGCTTTCGCCGCGTGGCGCGATTATGCAGAAGTCATTCTTTGCAAAGATCGCGCAGATATGGCCGCGTGCTCGGATGAATACGCGCCAGAGCATTTGACAGTTCAGGCCGCCGATCTTGATTGGTGGCTTGATAATCTGACCTGTTACGGTTCGCTCTTTCTGGGGGAAGAAACGACAGTGTCCTACGGCGACAAGGCGACGGGAACGAACCATGTTCTGCCCACGTCTGGCGCGGCCAGCTACACAGGTGGTCTAAGCGTTCATAAGTACATGAAGATCGTCACATGGCAGCGCGCGACGCGCGAAGGGTCCAAAGCAGTTGCCGAGGCGACAGCACGAATTTCACGGCTTGAAGGAATGGAAGGCCATGCGCGTTCTGCCGACGTGCGCCTTGCGAAATATTTCCCGGATGAAACTTTCGATCTGAAAGCGGCTGGCTAAGAACCGCGACTTTCAAGGGATGAGGTTCCGGGTGGACCAGACAGAAACAAAAGAAACGACGACTGATAAAGGATAAGGCAACATGAACATCGACAAGAAGATCACTGATGATCTTGTCGCGAATGATGTCTCTTTCGTAACCACCGTGCCGTGCAAGCAGCTGGCGGGTGTGATCGACGAGATTGAAGCGCGCAAAGAGATTTTTCACATCCCGTCTAACAAAGAAGATGAAGGCATGGGCCTATGCGCAGGGGCGCATATGGGTGGCAAACGTCCTGCAATCATCATGCAGAACACTGCAATTGGTGTGACGATCAACACGATTGCGACGTTGATCCAGTACTACCGTATGCCTTTGCCGATGCTGATTTCCTATCGCGGCGAACTTCGCGAACCGGTCGCGTGTCAGGTTGAAATGGCGGTCCACACTAAGGCGCTTTTGGCCGAGATGAAAATCCCGACCTATCACTTCCATCACCAGTCTGATGTGGCGGAATTCGATGCAATTCTGAAATACACATTCATGTGTAACAAGCCGGTCGCAATCCTGACCGATGCTAACTTCTGGGGAGGCTACGGCGATCAATGATACGTTCTGAAATCCTAAAAGAAATCGCCCCGATTATTCGCGACCAACTGGTCGTCTGTAACATCGGTCTTCCAAGCCAAGAGCTGCACATGATCGACGATCAGCCCACCAACTTTTACATGTTGGGCACTATGGGTCTTTCTTCCAGCATTGGTCTTGGCCTGGCATTGTCGCAGCCCAAAACCGTGATTTCCATTGACGGTGATGGCTCTGTCCTGACCAACCTTGGCACATTGCCGACGATCGCCAACAACGTGGCGGACAACTACATTTTGTTAATCATCGACAACGGTTCTTACGGCTCTACGGGCGATCAGCCGACCTATGCTGGCAAGAAGACGTCGCTTGCCGCAGTGGCGACAGCATGTGGCTGTGAGAATGTGATCGAAGTGCAGGACAAAGATCTTGGCCCCGTTCTTCAAGGCGCGATTGATAGCAAGAAGATGACCGTGATCGTGTGCAAATGCGATAGCGGCAACATCAAGCTGCCCGTCATCACGATGGATCCTGTCGTGATTAAGCACCGCTTTATGAC
>NZ_JBAUHO010000135.1:0-3154 GCF_049680325.1 Planktotalea sp. | reverse complement strand
GGTCTGGGGCAGCGCCCCAGTCCCGCAGGTTCGATTGTTAGAACGGAATTTCATCATCCAGATCGCGTGAAGGCGCACCGCCGCCGCCACCTTGGCTGCCGCCGCCATAGCCACCGCCGCCACCCTGGCCGCTGTCATAGCCACCACCCTGACCGCCGCCATCATACCCGCCGCCACCTTGGCCGCCGCCGTATGAGTCACCGCCGCCGCCAGCATTATCGCCGCGACCGTCAAGCATTGTCAGTGTGGATGTGTAGGGGCGCAGGACAACTTCGGTGCTGTATTTGTCCTGACCAGATTGGTCCTGCCATTTGCGCGTCTCAAGCTGACCTTCGATATAAACCTTGGAGCCTTTGCGCAGATATTGCTCGGCCACGCGCGCCAAAGGCTCGGAGAAAATTGCAACAGAATGCCATTCAGTGCGCTCTTTACGCTCGCCCGAATTCTTGTCTTTCCAGGTTTCAGACGTGGCGATGCGCAGGTTGCACACTTTGCCGCCGTTCTGGAATGTACGCACTTCGGGGTCGCGACCCAAATTGCCGATGAGAATAACTTTGTTTACTGAACCGGCCATATCCGCCCCCTCTAGATGTCCTACTTGTGCAGCAACGCCGACTCAGTCAGCGAAGTTTTGCCGAACCTACACCACCAGATCATGGTTAAAAACGTAATAACGCCGCTAGGGGTAGCGAAACGGCGAAATCCAGCTATATTGCGCCTTGATAGGGTCAATGGGGCATTCGTGCATGCGCGCTCACAGAAAGCGACAGGTTACAGCAGTTACGACGTTTTTGGTTTTCGCACTGGCATTGCCGGCGGCGGCAGAGCGTTTGTCGACAAAGTCGCGCCAGAAACTGTTCAGCACTCAAACCAAGGTTTTGGACAGCCGCGCATCGCAGCAATACAAAGCCTCGGTGCGTCTCAAGCCCCCGACGGTGAACACACCGACAAAATGGGGCGATACGAAAAAATCCCCGAAATATCGTGGCCGTTATAAAGGCGTCTATTCTAATATGGCGCGCGATGCGGCCCGTAAACATGGCGTTCCAGAGGATTTGTTCCTGCGTCTTGTTCAGCAGGAAAGTGGCTGGAACCCCAATGCTGTCTCCCATGCAGGGGCGCAGGGTTTGGCTCAGTTGATGCCAGCAACCGCGAAATATCTTCGCGTTGATGCCAGCGATCCTGCGCAGAACCTTGAAGGCGGCGCGCGCTACCTGAAAGAGCAGTACCGCAAGTTCGGCTCTTGGCGTCTTGCGCTGGCGGCCTATAACGCGGGCCCCGGTGCCGTGGAAAAACATGGCGGCGTGCCTCCTTACAAAGAGACACGCAACTATGTAAAGGTGATTTGGGGCAGCTAGGTATTAACCGCCCCAATCAATTCTGCTCTACATCGCGTTTCGTGCCATGAAGGGCAGAATGTGCTCCAACATCTCGGCATGAACCGCTGTTCGGCGACGCTCCGCTTGGCCGCATATGTTGGTTTCGCCCGTAAACATCCCTGAAACGCCGATAATCACGCGCCCCAGCATACTGCATTCAGCGATGGCGCTCATGTGCCATGAGCCTGCAACCGTTATTTGTTCAGCGTTTTGCATCGGGCCAACAAGCTGGGATGCATCAACGCCAGCAGGGATCGCACCCGGGTTGCTCAGATTGATTAACAGCGTTGGCGTGGCAATCGCAGCAAGGCTATCACGCGTCATTGCTGCAGGCAGGGCTGGATCAATGGCAAAGCTTGCTGTGATGCGCGGATCGGCAAAAGACGCCTCATAGCGCGCGGCATCAATGTCGTTAAAGTCAACACCGCCTGCCGTCATCCATCCGCAATCGAGCATTCCAACATGCGCGTCGCAATAGTCGATATAGGCGGCTTTGCTGACACGCGCTCCGGACAAAGCCAAGGCCGTATGCCCACCCAGCGAAAATCCTGCGCCGGTTACATTGCCCATATCGGCCTGAATGCCGCTGATTGCTCCAGCCTCGAATGCATCAAGCACCGCGCTCAGATCCATGGGGCGGTCCCAGATTTCAATCGTGCGATGGGGATCACTGTCCATGGATGTGGTGCCGTGATGGTTAACCCCTGCAACGATAAAGCCTTGCTCGGCCAAGGCACTGGCAAGCCAGCCCATTTGCGTCATGCGCCCGCCAGAACCATGGCTAAACACAACCAACGGATGCTTGCCTTCTCGCGGCGCAGCGTCCGCATGTGCATGAAAGCCGTAGAACAACGCATTTTGCGCAATCAACGCGGCAGGGCCTTGCGCATCGGTTGGATACCAGATGTGCAGATCAAGTGCCTTGTTGCGGTGATCCACCTCAAAGCTAAGGGTTGTAAAGCCAACATCCGTGTCAGGGATCGGCCGCGTTTCGCTCGACATCAGCCAGGCCGCGCCTATGAAAAGTGCCGCGCCGCTGCCCAATGCAATAGCGGTTCGGGTTATTGTTGTTCTCAGTGTCATCTTTTGTCCATTCGTATCAAAGTTGCGATAAGACCTAAGTGAGCGTTCCCTTTTGATATTGCGTCCTGAAACGGGTATTGGGACGTCCTGAAACCCGTTTTAGTCCCTTTTCGGAGCGTTCCATGCTGCCAACACTGCCAATTCCGATGATTGGGGCACTGATCCTCGGGTTTTTGTTTGTCTCTCTTGTTGCAACGCAAAAGCGGATGAGCGTCCTGGCGGCATTGGTCGCTCTATGTGCGCTGCAATCGGCGCTGATTGCAGCGGTGATGCACTACGAATTTGAAAGCCTGCGATTGCTGTTGCCCGTTACGGCCTGCTGCATTCCACCGCTTGCGTGGATCGGACTTAGCCGCTCTGGATTGGAGCGCAAGAGCTATGGGGCGTTGCATCTGATTGCGCCAGCGCTGGCGGTGCTTGCCGTGCTGTTCCAACCCTACGCATTGGACGCATTGATCCCGCTTTTGTATTTCGGATATGGCGGCGCGATTTTGTTTTCTGTTTCGCGCGGGGCAGACGCCCTTCCGCACCTGCGCATTGAAAGCGGCGATGCATCCGGCAGAATTTGGCGTGTGATCGGGGCCACGTTGATAGCATCAGGCCTTAGCGATCTGGCACTCGTCGCTGCTATCATTGGCGGCGCACCAGATTGGCAGCCCTGGATTGTCGGGTTCAGTTCCTCTGGCATGCTC
>NZ_JBAUHO010000134.1:0-2277 GCF_049680325.1 Planktotalea sp. | reverse complement strand
CACTATGGGAACGTATCAAATTCGGTAAATCCTCGCTCGTGGGTATCGTCACGGGGACCATCGCGGGCCTTGCTTCTATCACGCCTGCTTCTGGCTTTGTCGGCCCGATCGAAGCGCTGGTGATTGGCGCAGTCGCGGGTATTCTGTGTCAGGAAGCGGTCCTTGTGATCCGCAACCGCCTGAAGATCGACGACACATTGGATGTTTTCGCGGTGCACGGCGTTGGCGGCATCTTTGGCACAATCATGATTGCGGTTTTTGGTGCCGGCACATGGGCCGCGCAGCTTGGTGGATTGGCCATCGTTGGTCTTTACACCTTGGTTGTGACCGTCGCGCTGATCTATATCGTAAAAGCAATCACGCCGCTGCGCGTTGATATTGAAACAGAAACCAACGGTCTTGATCTGGCCGTTCACGGTGAGCGCGCTTACGATATGTCCTCGTAATTTCGCGACATTTCAATGATTGGGCGGGTCCGTAAAAGGGTCCGCCTTTTTTGTGCGTTATGCACGATCTTCCCAATGCCCGACGCGCGGGTCCATGATGCGCCGCCAAAGCGGCGGCACAAGCGCAATGAGCGCCATCATCGGCAAGCTGTAGGGAAGCATGGGCATTTGCGCCACAACCAGTTGTAATGAAGGGTACTGACGTGACGGATGGGTATGATGATCCGAATGGCGCGGGGCGTTCAACATCATCGCGCCGGAAAAACGATGCGGCGTGTTCCAGCTATGCTCTGCTCCGACAGGTTCGGGCTTGCCATTTTCCAACATTCTACGTCTGAGCCCATAATGTTGCACATAGTCCGATAGGAAGATTTGCAGCTGCGCATAAACGCCAAGACAGGCGCAGATAAAAAGGCCCTTTACGCCGCCCAAAGCAAAGCCTGCCAGCAATGTCGCCGCCGCGCCCAAATGATAGAACGTATAGGGATGCCGTTCGCCTATCTTCAATCGCTTCTGTTCGGCCGCGTATCCAGCACGATATGAACCAAGCCAGGCGCGCCCGAAAAAGCGCCAAAAGCCACGGCCCTTTGGTGCGGAAACAGGATCGCTCGCCGTGCCAACATGGACGTGATGCACCAAGGGGTGGGCAGAGGCATGATGGCCCATCAGGATGGACATATAGACCGCGCGTCCAAGTCGGCGCAGGCTACGCTGCGGGCGGTGGATCAACTCATGCGCGTTGGGATGCCCGACCTGCCCCGCGAAAAGCGCGACAGCCAGAAAAAGCGCGAACTGCTCTGCGATGCCCGCGCGCGCCGTTGCAAGCGACACGATGCAAAGCCCGAGCACCAGAAAATGCGCCAGCGCAAGAACAACAGATAAGGGCGTCGCGGCCGGGAACTCTGCCTCGGCGGGTGCGTTTGCCAATAATTCGGGCGTTAGGCGATCCACGGCATAGGCAAAGAGGGAAATATAGGCCAGCGCCGCCCAGACCCAGATCCCGCCAAACAGGCAGGCTGCAAGTAGCAGCGCAACCAATGTTAACGTAACCAGTGAAAATTTCGTCATGCGGTCTGGCCTCTCTGCCCCATGCCAATGCGTTACTCGGGTGACATTAGTTCCACCTCGGAACCCTCAGAAATAGAAGTATAAAAACAACTCCTGCGATTGGTATGACAGGCAGGTCCGCTCTGACGTACAATCGCCAGCAGACAATCCTTGTCACAGTCCATGCGCAAATCAACAAGTTCCTGAACGTTACCGGATGTTTCGCCCTTTACCCAAAAGGACGCGCGCGAACGCGACCAATATGTAACGCGGCGGCTGTCGATTGTGCGCTGCACGGCTTCGGCATTCATCCAGGCCATCATCAACACTTCGCCCGTACCATCGGCCTGCGCGATCACGGGAATGAGCCCAGCGTCATTGAAGCGTAGCGTTGCGGGATCAAAACTCATCGTGCTAGTCCTTTCAAAAGCGCGGCATGCCGCCTATCTACGCAACATTGCAACAGGGCGAAAGCGTTCAATCCATGGCAGCCGAAACCGACCTTATCAAGCTTTACTCTGCGCGCATTCTCGCCTTGGCCAGTGATATCCCTTGCGCAGAGCGATTGGAGGCACCGCAGGCCAGCGTCAAAAAGCGCTCGCCCCTGTGTGGCTCAACCGTGACGGTCGATCTGTCCATGCACAACGGTATCGTCAGCGCATTTGGTCAGGATGTTAAGGCCTGCGCATTGGGACAGGCCGCCGCCGCAGTGGTCGGCGGCGCGATCATCGGCTGCACGCCTGAACAAGCGATCAAGGGCCGCGATCAGTTGCGCGCCTTGTTA
>NZ_JBAUHO010000133.1:0-1816 GCF_049680325.1 Planktotalea sp. | reverse complement strand
GCGTAATTCTCGGACATATCTTCGTCCAACGCGGCAATGCCAGCCCGGAGGTGCTGCAGACCCTCCGTCCCCAGCATGGGTGCCAAACCTGAGATTAACGCGGGATAGTGCCCATAGTCATCATCAGGCAAAGCCGTGAGCAAAAGGTCGGCTAGAACAATCGGATCCGGCTCGACCGCTTCAGCGAGATCGATCAGATCCTCGCAGGCCGTGTGAAACACCGATTGCACCCGGCCAGTGCTGTCATCGCACCGCTCATAGACCCCATTGGCAAGGGCGACGAACCGCCAGATTAGTTCAAATGCAGCTTTAGGGTCTGACGGCCCAACTTGGCCGACTATGGCCTGCCTTTGCATATCAAGATCGGCCGCAAAGGCGTTCCGCCCCTGCCAGTCGACAAACGACCGCGACCGGGCAATTGCCATGAGCCGCTTGCGAATTTCCCGCGCGACATCTCCCGTCCCTGCTTCGCCCGCCAGTTCGAGCCTCAACCGCCGCTTAGCGCCCGCATTGCCTTTGGTGATCTCAATCAGAAGATCAGCCAGACGCTCAGCGCCAAGTGCCGCAAGGTTATCCGCATTCAGTGTTGTCTTTGGTGCCATGCGGAAATTCTAGAGCACGCCGCAGGTGAAATTCTAGCCACTACCCTCTGATCTTTCCTGTATCAGCCACAAAGGCAAACCGTGGTGAGCCGACCTTCGCTGCGGGGCGCACGAACTGGTAAGGTGCGGGACGAAGCCGCCGTTCGTTTTTCAGTGTTTGCTGACGCAGCATTCCCTCGCGCTTGCGGCGTGCGGTTTTCGGAACCGCGGCGAATTCCCGATTGCGGCCATTCGAAGGCGCAGATTTGAGGATCCATTAGGTACGGATTCGCAGAATACATGCATCATTGGAAGGCGGGGTCTAAGCAGGGCTTACTTTTCAACACGACCTTGGCCTTGAACTCTGGATGATGTTGCTTCCGTTTCGAAATTCCTGATCTTTTTCATGTTGAAGATCAGCAGACAGAAAATCCCGGACTAACGTCTGAGATCACAACACTGGGAAATCGCGCGAGCAGCAATGGTGGCTTGCTCATTTTCGATGCTCCCGGAAACCTTGCGCCACCGAGCTTGCGAAAAGCCTGGTGGTCTTTGCCGTTGCGGGCAGCTTCGCCAGTGCAAGCGTCTGTCCGACTTTGGGAACCGGTGGCTGACTAAAGACAATTCTATCTTTAACGCCTCCTTCACCGCGGTCATTCTAAATCCTCACCTTGAACATGCTGATGCCATAATTTGGGCACCTTTCATCTTTATGAAAGGGTCTTGCCGGCTGGGGATCGGCGAATTCTTCAGTGGTGAGACAATAGTCCAATGGCAACTAATACATTCGAAGCGTTTTATCTCGGTGTTTTTTCCGACCTCGATCCCAACGAAGGTAATTTTCAGGCCGAAAACTCCAGTTCTCTACTCGGCCAGACCTTCGGCGCGTCGACCGCACCGCTATATGACAGCATCGACAGTCTGACGACGGATGACGCCAACAATGATGGCGGTGTCTTGGAGAACGACAACGGGCTGATTGGCGAGGACCTGAGTTATGACGGCATGGCCTCAACGCTTGATAGCGTGATCGAATACAACGTCACACTTACCTACATTGATGGCACTACGGCGACGACCCAAATCATGTTGCTTCAGGACGAGGCAGGTCGCGTGTTCCTTGCGCCATTCTCTGCGGGAGGCGGTAACAACACGACGCTGGGCGCAAAGCCGATTGAATCGATAACGCTCGATTCAGTCGCTTCTGACAACTACAGCGGCCTACTTGCCAACAC
>NZ_JBAUHO010000132.1:0-2978 GCF_049680325.1 Planktotalea sp. | reverse complement strand
CGCCGTAACAACCGGGGTCAACGTAAAGACCGCCGCCGCCGAAACAGGTTTTGCGGTTTTAAGCCCTTCGAACATTAGCACAAAATAGGTGGCGAAAATAACGCCAAGTAGAAGGTATCGCCAGATCGCTGTTAAGCGCATTGCCTTGAAGTCCCCGCGCAGCGCGCAGATTCCGCCAAGGATCAGCGCCGCGATCGCAAACCGAAGGAGTGTGACCAACTCTGGATCTACGCTTGGGGCCGCTATCGAGCCTAGCGAAAACGAACCTGCCACAAGGACTGAAAACAACAGCATTGCAGCATGTCCACGATAAGCTTCGCTCATGCGGTGTCCCAGCTTTTTGCTTGCTCTTTCACGAACTTCAGGAATGCCTGTACTTTTGCGGTACGGTGCAGATCAACGTGGGTGACAAGCCATAAAGGTGCGCGCCATTCTTCTTTTGGTGGGGCAATCTGGACCATATCCTTGTGGCTTGCAGCATCTGCGTCGGTCATGAACCCGATACCTGCGCCAGCGCAAATGGCCAATTCCATCGCACGGTTGTCGGTCGAGCGGAAAACCACGTTCTCGCGCGGGACATGCGCGGCCAGCCACTTGAAAAAGGGCGCGCGGCTGTTTTCTGAATCGTGCCCGACAAAGCGGTGCTTTGCATATTCTTTCTCGCTTGAGGGCATGCCAAAGCGTTCCACATAGCTTTTGGCAGCATAAAGCGACACGGTTTGGCTCACGAAGGCCTGGACGACATTATCGGGCTGCTCAGGCGCAGCGCCTGCGCGCACGGCGACATGTGCTTCGCCATACTCCAGTCGGAACAGGCGTTCACCCGTTAAATACCGCACCGTAATTTCGGGAAAGGCCTTTTGAAATGCGCTTAGCGTCGGCGACATCAACGGCGCAAGACCATTGAGCGACGTGACGACCAACTCACCTGAAACCTCATCGCCTTTGCCTTTGACGCGCCCTGCAAGTTGGCTGAACTGCTCGTCCGTGGCTTGGGCCACGCGGCACAGATCCTCGCCCGCCTCGGTCGCCGTATACCCGCGGGCGTGGCGCTGAAACAGCTTCACACCGAGGCGCTGTTCAAGCGCATCCACATGGCGGATCACCGTCGCATGATGCACGCCAAGCACATCGGCTGCGCCGCTGACGGTTCCCATGCGAGCCACCTGATAGGCGGTGCGTACCTCGTCCCAATTGTCCATTTGTCCGTCCTATTTGTGCGTCAACTCACGATTCATTCCACATTCACCACTCTGGTTCGCAATTGCAACAAACGCGCCCTTGGCAATCTCACATGCACACGCCAAATTAGCCGTATGAAGGTGACCCGAAATACCCATGCGCAACTCATTGTGGAGGATCGTCCGGTTTTAATCACGGTTCTCATAGCAGGATTTCTTCTAGGAACCCTGTCTATCGCCGTTCTTTCGCTTTTCGCCGGGGCGCTTTTACCGGCATTCTTCTTCGCCCTCTTTGCAGGCGGCCTTGCTTTGTTAATGCGTCTGGCCGTGCGCCGTGTTCAGATAATCTTTGACCGCACCGCAGGGACCATCACCGAACGCACGCGTGGATTTGAAGGGTATCGCGAGGTGATCTATCCGCTTGGTGAACTCAGCCATGCGTTCAAAGAGGGGTACGATTCTGCGCGGTGCGTTTTGGTGTTTCATAAGGGCATGAGCCAAGGTCATCGCCCGATTGCTCAATATTCAAGCGGCGGGCTCGCGCCTCAGCGGGTGACAGATGCCATAAACACATGGCTCAAAGCGCCAGCGCCTGTTGACTCTGAACCGCCCAAAGCCTAAACGCGGAGCCATATCCGGAAGCCAAAAACCTTCCGGTCCTCGACAACACGAGGATCGCCATCAGTCAGCGCGTTGCGCCCACTGGTGCGATACTCGTTTGGAACATTCGCCGGGCCTACCTACATTGGGTCCAACTTGCAGCAGACTGAAGGGCCAATAGGCATGTTTGAAAATCTATCCGACCGTCTCTCTGGCGTCTTTGATCGCCTGACCAAGCAAGGCGCATTGTCCGAGGATGACGTCAAAACCGCCCTGCGCGAAGTGCGCGTTGCTTTGCTTGAGGCTGATGTTTCCCTGCCCGTTGCCCGCGATTTCGTCAAAGCCGTGCAAGAAAAGGCAACGGGTCAGTCTGTGACCAAGTCGGTCACACCGGGCCAACAAGTTGTCAAAATCGTCCATGACGAATTGATCCACGTTCTTAAGGGCGAAGGCGAGCCGGGCGATCTGAAGATCGACAACGCCCCTGCCCCGATCCTGATGGTTGGTTTGCAAGGCGGCGGTAAAACAACAACGACCGGTAAACTTGCCAAGCGTTTGAAGGACCGCAACGGCAAGCGGGTTCTGATGGCCTCGCTCGATATTTACCGTCCGGCGGCGCAGCAACAACTTGCGATCCTCGGTCAACAGATCGGCGTTGATACGCTGCCCATCGTTGCCGGCGAATCCGCTGTTCAGATCGCAAAGCGCGCCAAGCAACAGGCGACGCTTGGCGGTTATGACGTGTACATGCTTGACACCGCGGGTCGTTTGCAGATCGACGCGACCTTGATGAAAGAGGTCGAGGACGTGCGCGATGCGGTCAACCCGCGCGAGACACTTCTGGTTGTTGATGGCCTTACGGGACAGGTTGCAGTTGAAGTTGCAGAAGAATTCGATAGCAAGATCGGAATTTCCGGCGTTGTCCTAACACGTATGGACGGCGACGGTCGCGGCGGCGCGGCCCTGTCGATGCGTGCGGTGACTGGCAAGCCGATCAAGTTCGTCGGGCTTGGCGAAAAGATGGACGCGCTTGAAACATTCGAGCCCGAGCGTATTGCGGGCCGTATTCTTGGCATGGGCGACATCGTTGCGCTGGTCGAGAAAGCGCAAGAAACCATCGAGGCCGAACAAGCCGAGCGCATGATGAAGCGCTTTGCCAAAGGTCAGTTCAACATGAACGACCTCAAGAGCCAGCTT
>NZ_JBAUHO010000131.1:0-21911 GCF_049680325.1 Planktotalea sp. | reverse complement strand
TGCCATGACACTGTTCAATTCGCGCCAAAGGCACAAGCCCGTGCACATGAACGTGACAGAGGAGTTAATCGATGACCCGATTTTTGACCGCGACCGCGCTACTCTGCGCACTCGCTGCGCCTGCCATTTCTGGCGAGGTTGTGACCTACACCACCGATGAAAGTTTTGATGATGTGATTTTTGGCCTGGAAAGCGCCATTCTCGATCAAGGCCTTGTCATTGATAGCAAAAGCCATGTCGGCGAAATGCTCGCGCGCACTGGTGCCGATGTCGGCTCTGACAAAACTGTATTTCTAAACGCAGATGTCTTTAGTTTTTGCTCGGCGTCATTGTCGCGCAAAGTTATGGAGGACGACCCGTTGAATCTACGGTTCTGCCCCTATGGCATCTTCGTGATGGTCAAGCCTGACACACCTGATGAAACCACCATCGGTTATCGAACAATGCCGGAAGGCGCGATGAAAGAAGTAGAGGCCCTACTTGATTCGATTGCGAAAACTGCAATTGGTCTTGAGTAATCATCGCCCGACCTGTTTTCAGATTTTGCAATCTGGCGTTGCTTGATCCGCAACATGCAAGGTCTTGATAGAAAACAAAACAAGCGCAATCAGTCCAATTAGGGCTGATTGTTTATTAATCGCTCGACTTGCCCCGGACTCGTGCGAATTTCCCTTGCGTAAAGACATAATATGATAAGGTTAACGCTAATTAGGTGTTGGGGGACACATTATGCCAATCAATTTTGAAATCGGAACATCTGCGGACGACACGTTGAATCGGGACAGTTGGCATCGACGTCATTCTCGGTGACGAAGGAAACGACAGCATTTTTGCGGACGATGGCAACGATACCATGGACGGCGAAGCTGGAAACGATACTGTTAAGGGTGGCTCCGGCAACGACTGGATTTCAGGCGAACAGAACGACGATCTTCTATTCGGCCAGGGCGGCAACGATGTTGTAGAAGGTGATGACGGCAACGACACAGTTGACGGCGGTGGCGGCCTTGATGTTTTGCTTGGCGGTTCTGGCGATGATTGCCTGAAAGGACGCAGCGGCGACGATGAGTTGTTCGGCGATGTCTGAGCGGCGATGAGGGCAATGACCGAATTGCTGGAGCGGCTGGCAATGATACTGCCTATGGCGGCACTGGCAGGGACCGGATTCTTGGCGGTAACGGCAATGATGATCTCAACGGCGGCGGCGACAACGATTTAGTGCGCGGCGATGCCGGCGCGGATACTTTGAATGGCGACGCGGGTGATGATCGTCTCTTTGGCGGTGACGATGATGACGTTCTTATCGGCGGAGCGGGCAACGATGCCATGAACGGCGGCGAAGGCGCTGACACGTTCATTTTCCGCCAAGGCGATGGCAATGATACGATCACCGACTTTGAAGACGGGATAGACCTGATCGATATCAGCGACTTTGCTGGAAGTTCTACCTACAACATCATTGCCGATCCCGCGTTAAGCGCGACGGACAATGCGTTCATCATCTTCTTCGCGACGGGCGAAACACTTCGAATCGAAAGTGCGGACGGTAGCGATTTCACCTTTACCTCTGCCGACTTCATTCTCTGATCGGTCTCGTTTTTAACATTGAAAGCGCGCTCCCTATCGGGCGCGCTTTTTCATTGGAACTCGGCGCTGGATTGCTCATTTCGGCTTTGCGCCTAGGACAGAAGTCGCCGTTCGCTCGCAAGTGCGTTTTGCGTTGCAGGATTGCGCCTATTCCCGAGTGCCATTTGGGCGAAGCAACGCCCAAAATACCCGCACCGCGCGAAATATGAAGCGGCGGTGATCCAATAAACTAACAGTCTCCTTGCGCATATATTCGAGTGCGCGGAACAAACGGAGACACCCATGTTTACCAAAGCCACACTCACACTCGCGGCGATCTCACTTGCTTCGGCAAGCTTTGCCATGTCTGACGCTGACGCAAACGGAGACAAAATGCTAACGCTGGATGAAATGAAGTCGGCCTATCCAGAAATAAGTGAAGACCAATTCATGCAGGCCGATGCAGACAGCGACGGCATTCTGAGCGAGCAGGAACTCGCGAACGCGGTTGAATCTGGCGTGCTGCCCCAACTCGACGATTAAGCAGGCCTAACGGATCTTCCTTCCAGTTGACCACTCACGCAGACGATCCCACTGGATACGGAAGAAGGGGTGCAGGTACTTATCTGCACCCCTGCATTGTTTACATGCCGAGCAAAGCAGGAAGCTCGGACATGTCCCCGAACACCGCATTGCAGATCGGCTCCAGCCGTTCCCTCGGCGTTTCGCCATAAAAGCCGAATGTCGTCATGCCCGCAGCAACACCGGCCTTGGCGCCGCTTGCGCTGTCCTCAACCACCACGCAGCGATCAGGCGCAATTCCTGCGCGCGACGCAGCCAGCAGATAGACATCTGGCGCAGGTTTTGGATTGGCCACATCTTCGCGCGAAAATACCCGGCCGGTAAATCGCTCCAATAGCCCGGTCTTTGGCAGGGTCACCGCCATCTTGGAATGCAGTCCGTTTGATCCAATCGCATAAGGTATCCCCGCCGCGTCCAAAGCATCCAAGACGGCAACTGCGCCTTTGACGGGTTCAACCTCTTTCGCAAGGACTGCATGCATTTCGGAATAGATGTGATCGAGCCAATCGTCAGGCAACGTAGCGCCCATCTCGCGCGAAAGGTCCATGACGCCTTGCATCGTACCGCCAACGAACAAATGCATGATTTCATCAAGCTCAAGAAGCAAATCGTGGCGTTTCAAGTTCTCCTGAATCACGCGATTGGTAATCATTTCACTGTCTACCAGCACACCATCACAATCGAAAATTACCATGTCAGGGGGAGTATTCATAAATCTAACCACGTGTTTGTTGCCGGGCCGTTCTGGTACCTGAGTCGGCCAAGGTCAACGCACGCATTGTTTCGCACTGTTGCATGGCACCGGATCAAGATTGCGGGCATCGAAATAGGATGGCTGAATAGGCTTTAAAAGAGGCGGCAAGAGCGAATTTTCCGCTTTGCAAATTCCTGCAAAAGAACAAGCGATTTGGCGCTCAGATTCAACCGAGATGCGCTGATTTTAGCCTATACAACAGTATGTTACACGATTTCACGTGCAAGCCCTCCAGAACAAAGCAAGAGATACAGCGCGCGCCGTATTTGGCGCGTCACTCAATTGGAGAATCCCAATGCTAAAAAACATCACGCTTGCTACTGCGCTCGTCGCATTCGCAACTTCCGCTTTCGCCGCAATCGAAGCAGACACCAACGAAGATGGCTTGCTTTCGTTTGAAGAAATCTCTGCTGCTTACGCAGACGTAACCGAAGACCAGTTCTCCGATGCTGACGTCGACGGCGATGGTTTGCTTGACGAGAGCGAAGTCGCGGACGCAGTCGAAGCCGGCCTGCTCAATATCGGCGAATGATTTAGTTCATTCTTTCTATGAACAAGTTAGGGGCGCGGCTGATCCGCGCCCCTTTATTTTTAGGCAGCCGTGTTTAGTGAACAACGGCGTCGTCAGGCCTTGGACGATTGGTGCTGGCCACCACATCCCCGATTATCAAGCCTTCAACACCTGCACTTACTGCAATGTTGGCACCGTCACCTACATCCCCCGCAAGCAGCATTTCAGCCAGCGGGTTTTGCAAGGCGCGCTGGATCACACGCTTCAACGGGCGTGCGCCGAAGACAGGATCATAGCCCTCATCAGCAAGCCATTTGCGCGCGGCATCATCCAGATCAAGCGTGATCTTGCGGCCTTCCAAACGCTTGGCCAAAAGACCAAGCTGGATGTCTACGATCCCAGCCATGTCATTGCGAGCGAGGCGATCAAAGATGATCGTCTCATCGAGGCGGTTCAGGAACTCTGGGCGGAAGTGCGCACGCACAGCGTCCATCACATCACGTTTCGCATCGCTGCTATCTGAGCCTTCTGGAAGCATGCTGAGCGCTTGCGCCCCAAGGTTTGATGTCAGAATAATCAACGTTTGCTTGAAGTCTACGGTGCGGCCCTGACCATCTGTCAGCACCCCGTCATCAAGCACCTGCAAGAGCACGTTGAACACATCAGGGTGCGCCTTTTCAACCTCGTCAAACAGGACGACCTGATAGGGGCGACGACGAACCGCTTCGGTCAAAACACCACCCTCGTCATATCCGACATAGCCGGGAGGTGCACCGATCAGACGCGCAACCGCGTGTTTTTCCATGAATTCAGACATGTCGATACGCACCATCGCGCTATCATCATCAAAGAGATACTCAGCCACCGCTTTGGTTAATTCTGTCTTACCCACACCCGTTGGCCCGAGAAAGAGGAACGATCCAAGCGGACGGTTCTCATCGTTCAGCCCTGCCCGCGCACGGCGCACAGCGTTGGCAACAGATTTGACTGCTGTATCCTGACCGATGACGCGGTTGTGCAAAGCATCTTCCATGCGCAAAAGCTTGTCGCGCTCGCCCTCAAGCATCTTGGACATGGGAATACCTGTCCAACGCTCGACGACGCCCGCGATTTGCTCGGGGCGCACGGCTTCTTCAACCATGACACCGCCCACTTCGCGATCTTCTGCATCGCCAAGGGCTTTCTCCAGATTAGGGATCACGCCATAGGACAACTCACCCGCTTTCGCGAGATTGCCTTCCCGTTTCGCGATATCAAGTTCAGCGCGCGCATGATCCAGCTGCTCTTTCAGATCTCGTGCGCCAGCAAGCTTGTCACGCTCCGCTTGCCATTGCGCCGTCATCTCGGACGAACGTTCCTGCAGCTCCGCCAGATCCTTCTCAAGAACTTCAAGGCGATCCTTGGACGCTTGATCGTCTTCCAACTTCAACGCTTCTGCCTCGATCTGCTTCTGCATGATCTCGCGATCCAGCGTATCCAGCTCTTCAGGTTTGCTGTCCACTTCCATCCGCAAACGGCTTGCCGCCTCGTCCATCAGGTCGATGGCTTTGTCTGGCAGAAAACGATCTGTGATATAACGATGAGATAAGGTCGCAGCCGCAACAAGCGCACTGTCCGAAATACGGACACCATGGTGCAGCTCATACTTCTCCTTGATGCCACGCAGGATCGAAATTGTGTCCTCGACCGTTGGTTCTTCAACCAACACGGGCTGGAAACGACGTGCAAGGGCTGCGTCCTTTTCAACATGTTTGCGATATTCGGCAAGCGTTGTTGCACCGACGCAATGCAGCTCGCCCCGTGCAAGCGCAGGTTTAAGAAGGTTGGACGCGTCCATTGCACCATCGGCCTTGCCTGCGCCTACCAGCGTGTGCATTTCGTCGATGAACAGGATAATTTCGCCAGCCGCAGCAGTCACCTCTGACAAGATCGCCTTCAGACGTTCTTCAAACTCACCACGATATTTCGCACCCGCAATCAAGGCACCCATGTCGAGCGACATGAGGCGTTTGTTGCGCAGGCTTTCCGGCACATCACCATTGATGATGCGCAACGCCAAGCCCTCGGCAATCGCCGTTTTACCAACGCCGGGTTCACCAATCAAAACAGGGTTGTTCTTGGTGCGGCGCGACAGAACCTGCATCGCACGACGAATCTCTTCGTCTCGGCCAATAATCGGGTCAATTTTGCCCTGCTCCGCCATCTCAGTCAGGTCGGTCGCGTATTTTTTCAGCGCGTCATAGCCTTCTTCGGCGCTGGCGCTATCGGCTGTTCGGCCTTTGCGAATATCGTTAATCGCGCTGTTCAACGTTTGCGCAGACACAGCGCCCGCTTCCAACGCTTCGCGCGCCTTGGATTTCACCAGCGCTAGCGCCTGTAAAATACGTTCAACCGGCACAAAACTGTCACCAGCCTTTTTGGCCAGCTTTTCAGCCTCATCCAGAACCTTGGCCGTTTGACCATCCAGATACACCTGACCGGCGTCACCGCTCACTTTAGCGATCTTCGCCAAAGCGGCCTCTAGTGATTCAACCACGCGAACAGGTGCGCCGCCAGCACGGGTAATCAGGTTGGATGCCAGACCCTGGTCATCATCCATCAAAGCTTTGAGAATATGCTCAGGCGCGAGTCGTTGATGATCTTCGCGCTGTGCAATGGTTTGCGCCGCCTGGATAAACCCGCGCGAACGCTCAGTGAACTTGTTAAGGTCCATGGTCGTACTCCTCTAAAAGCGCCCAACTGTTATTTGCGCCTGCTTGGCAGCACGCTTGGCGTCGGGCCTCGTCAATAATGTGTGTATTGCGGCGCATCCTATCAAGAGATTGCTGCCACGTTATTAACGCTCATTTGGACACATTTTGCCCAGATTCGAAGGTTTAAGGTTCTTGCAGGTAACAATCAAAGGTTCCCAAACAGGGGCCGTGCAGGAGAAAAACCATGATCGTAAAGCGTATCGACATCACGCCTATCCAGGAATTCACGCCAGAAACAGGTGGCAGCGGGAAAGTATCCTTCGTCACAGATACAGGAGATGTGATTTTTAACTGTCAGATCAAGCCAGGTCGCGAAGCCGAAAAGCGTAACGCAGTTCTTGCCTTCATAACCGAAGCAATGCGTCAAGTGCAGCGTATGCCGGAATATCGCATCTCAAAATCTTACATGAAGTTTGCGCCGGGCGTTTTGCCAGCAGAGTTCGCACTGTAAGACATCCAACTGCTTGACCTGCACCAGCCCTCCGCGCGATAGGAGGGCGACCCAAGCAGGAGAAACAGAATGTCCGATGATCGTTTGATCGTAGCCCTTGATGTGCCTAACGCGCTGGAGGGTTTGAAAATGGCCGAAACGCTTGGCGATTCCGTATCGTTCTACAAAATCGGTCTGGGCATGCTGACAGGTGGCGGGCTTGCGCTTGCTGGTGAACTCAAAGCCGAGATGGGCAAGCGTATCTTTCTGGATATGAAGCTCTTTGATATCGGCGCGACTGTCGAGGCTGCGGTACGTGGCCTGGCTCAATTCGACCTCGATTTCCTGACGGTCCATGGCGATCCCCATGTCGTGCGCGCAGCCAAAGAAGGCGCGTCAGGTAGCAACATGAAGATTCTTGGCGTGACAATCCTCACGTCCCTCGATCGCTCCGATCTGGACGATTGCTTGATCCGCGATGGCGCTGTTCCCGATCTGGTGATCGAGCGGGCCGGCCGTGCATTTGATGCTGGCGCAGACGGCATTATCGCCTCGCCTCAAGAAGCTGCTGCAATTCGCGCCCTTCCCGAATCGGAAGGTCGTCTGATCGTGACGCCCGGCGTGCGCCCGATAGGTGCCGACCTAGGCGATCAAAAACGCGTCGCGACACCCTTTAGTGCAATTTCAGACGGTGCCGACCATGTTGTTGTAGGTCGCCCGATCCGCGATGCAAATGACCGTAGAGCAGCGGCTGAAGCGATCATCGCCGACATTGCAACCGCCCGCCACAATCGCGCCTAATCGTTAATATCCTTATCGAAGACCTTCACTTGCCCGCGTTGCACGCCCAACACGCGGCGCAGGGCGATCCATGAGATCAGCGACACAACCGCGAAAACAAGAAAGGTCATCGGCAGACTTAGGCTGATGGCCGACCCGCCAACCAGCAAGATCAATCCAACCAAAGCCGCGCCTATCGCAAAGCCCAAGAAAATAAAGCTAGGTGCAAAGACTTCTAGTATCGCCAAAGCAACGGCCGCAATCATCCAGAATACCCAAGAGGTCCACATTACTTGGACCCTCCCTTAAGCATTTTGAAGGCATCGCCAAACGCATCCATCGCGCTGGCAGGCACAACAACCGTTTGCGAGCCGCCACCGGAACCGAGTGCCTTCAAGGCTTCGACCTGCTTCAGAGCCACCTGATATTGCGCCGCCTCTAGCCCATGATCTGCGATTGCTGCCGCAACAACGCTTGTTGCATAAGCCTCGGCATCCGCTGAGATACGCCGCGCTTTGGCAATTTGCTCGGCTGCATAAAGCTCGGCGTCGGCAGACAGTTCAACAGCACGTTTTTTTCCTTCGGCTTCAGTCACCTGAGCGCGGCGCGCACGCTCAGCGTTAAGCTGCTGAAGCATCGCATCGCGCGTCGCTTGATCCAGATTCACATCAAGCAATTCCGCGCGCGTTACTTCGATACCCCAGTCATCCACTGCACTTTCGACCAGTTTCTTGATCTCTGAAATAAGCTGGGTCCGGTTCGACTGAACCTCGTCCAGCTCCATTTTACCAATCTCGGAACGCACCATACCTGCAACGGTCGTTGCAATCGCACCATCCACATCGCGGATCCGGTAAACCGTCTTTTCAGGCTCCAGAATGCGGTAAAACACTGACGTTTCGACCTGGACCAAAACGTTGTCCGCCGTAATCGCATCCTGTGTTGCATTGGGAAGCTGGCGTTCAAGAATAGAAATCTTATGCGCAACCTTATCGAGGAATGGCACAATCAGGTTGATCCCTGGCCCAAGCACCGAGCGCAGGCGGCCAAATCGTTCGACAACGAATTTCTCGGACTGCGGAACGATCCGCACACCAAGAAGGATACAGATGATGATGAAAACCGCGAGCAGCACAATAAACGTGTTCTCGCTCAGGAATTCCAAGGCCAATTGATCAAGCGACATAAATATCTCCCAGCTATAGTCATACATATAGGAACAGAATCGAAGAAATTCAAAGACTGCATGTTTGAATTAGAGGCGAGGAAAGCGTAGGTTTGCGTTCTGATTTAACCAGATCGGGGCGGCACAATGCCCGCAGTTTGCAGAGATTGCCTGACGAGTTTTGATAGCGGTGCGCGGTGCCCTGCCTGTCGCTCTGTGCGCGTTGTCTCACACCCTGAACTCACAACGCTTTCTATCGCGCATATGGATTGCGACGCCTTTTATGCCAGCGTGGAAAAGCGCGATGATCCCACGCTGGCCGATAAGCCTGTAATCATCGGCGGCGGGCGGCGCGGCGTTGTGTCTACGGCCTGCTATGTGGCGCGGATCAAGGGCGTGCGCTCTGCCATGCCGATGTTTCAGGCGCTAAAGCTATGCCCTGATGCCGTCGTGATTAAACCGCGCATGAGCGCCTATGTTGAAGCCTCCAAAGCGATCAAGGAAATGATGCTGGAACTGACCCCAGCGATTGAACCCCTTTCGCTGGACGAGGCCTTCATGGACCTGCGCGGTACCGAGCGTTTGCACGGCGCGCCGCCTGCGGTGATGCTTGCCCGCTTGATTAAACGCATGCGGGACGAGCTGGGGCTAAGTGGGTCAATCGGCCTGTCACATAACAAATTTCTCGCAAAGGTTGCCTCTGATCTTGATAAGCCGCGGGGGTTTTCCGTGATCGGCAAGGCAGAAACCAACGATTTTCTGGCAGGTAAACCCGTTCGTATGATCTGGGGTGTCGGCCCTGCTGCGCAGGCCTCGCTCGAAAAGGTGGGGATCCGTACCTTTGATGATTTGTTGCGCTGGGAAAAGTCCGAGCTGGTCGCGCGCTTTGGTGGCACTGGCGAGCGGCTTTTTCACATCGCGCGCGGCGAGGATTTTCGCCGCGTCTCCGCACATGCCCCGATGAAAAGCATCTCGAAGGAAACAACCTTCTTTGAGGATACCGCCAACCCTGAAGTTCTCGATGGTCATATCTGGCGTCTGTCTGTCCAAGTCGCAGACCGCGCCAAAGCCAAAGAGCTGGCCGGGCGCGTTATAACGCTTAAACTGAAGCGCGCAAATTTCACCCAGATCACACGCCGTGTGTCATTGCGTGAACCGACCCAGATGAGCGACCGTATTTACCGCGAAGCCAGAGCACTATTCGACACGGTCAAGGATCAAGGCCCGTTTCGTTTGATTGGAACGGGGATTTCCGATCTTTGCAAGGCGGACGGCGCGGACCTAAGCGGTGATTTGCTGGACCCCGATGCAATCAAACGCACAAAGGCCGAGCGTGCGACAGATGCCATTCGTGATCGCTTTGGTTCTGACGCAATTCGAAAAGGCCGCTCTTTGCGCTAGCTGTCACTCCGCCGCCAATGGCCGTGACTTTTGCTGACCGACCTCACAAATCTCGGACATAACTGTCGAAAGCTTGTTCTTGATATCCTCAAAACTGGCTTTCAGCGTCAGTGTCTTTTCATTCATATAGATCGAACGATCAATTTCGACCTGCACAGCATGTTGCCGACGTGAGGGACGCCCATAGGTCTGCGTGACATAAGCGCCAGCGAAGGGTGCATTGCGGGAGACAGTGAAGCCCGCGCTAGAGAATGCAGCTTCGATCTGATCGACGATCAAACTGCTCGCAGAGGCCCCGAACCGATCCCCCAAAACAACATCGGGGCGGCGATTGCCAAATCGCTCGATCCCATCGAGGGCCTCATGCGGCATCGAATGAAAATCCACCAAGATCGCCTCACCAAAGGCGTCATGGGCTTCCTGTAATACACCCGACAAAGCGTTATGGTAGGGATGCCAAAAATCAACCAGCCGCTTGCGCGCTTCTAATAGGGTCAGTTTACCGCGATAAATCGCCCGTCCATTTGAAACCACGCGCGGAATGACCCCCAAACCAGAGGCAACACGCGGATTGTGGCCGCCGCTTTTCACCCCTTCGATCAACGCAGGGTCCAATTCCTCAGAGCTTCTATTCAAATCAACAAAGGCACGCGGCACAGTGGCCAACAACAAGGGCGCGCCAAAGTCAGGGGCGCGCTCGATCAATTGATCGACAAACGCATCCTCCGAAGATCGTATCGCCATCTCGCTTAAAGTTGAGCGCCGCATGAAGGACCATGCATATTCGCGCCCGCTGTGCGGCGACGCAAAAACGACGCTTGACGATAGCACGTCAGGTCGAATGAGTTGATAGCCCGATCGTGACATGAATGCTCCTATCCGATAACTCGAATATAGACTGATAGATGCAAATACCAAAAGCCCTTGATCCTGCTTGCGACTCCTTTTATAGCCCCACTACCGGCGCGGAATTTCGCGCCCCGTTTTCGTTTGGGGCAAGGGTTTTTCGTAGGTTTCATGGGCGATTAGCTCAGTGGTAGAGCACTTCGTTGACATCGAAGGGGTCACAAGTTCGAACCTTGTATCGCCCACCATGAATTTTTTGCCCATTTTGGGCGCTAACCACCGAGGCGCACGCAGCGCCGCGTAAGAGGAGAAGACCGATGAAGGTTAAAAACTCGCTCCGCTCGCTGAAGCAGCGTCACCGCGATTGCCGCGTTGTGCGCCGTAAGGGCCGTGTTTATGTTATCAACAAAACACAGCGCCGCTTCAAAGCCCGTCAGGGCTAAGAGCAAGTAGCTTTAGAATGTGGAATGGGCCGTCTCTTTCGAGGCGGCCTTTTCTTTTGGAGGAGTGTCTCCTGTGCGGGCCAAAGCCGCAATTTCCAACGACGGCTATACAAATGGGGAAAACCCGTTTTTATGTCTGATGCTTGGCGAATGTTCCCGGTTCTGATTAAGGAAGGGAGTAATCGGCGGAACCAACATCGAAAGCAGAGTAACAGATGCTGACAAATCTTGACTTGATAGAACTCACTGAATTTCGCCGTGAGCTTCACCGCTACCCAGAATTGTCCGGTGAAGAAGTGGAAACCGCCCGTAAAATTGCAGATGCACTGAAACCATTGTCGCCAACACGCATTTTGACTGGGTTAGGTGGGCATGGTGTGGCCGCCGTTTTTGATAGCCACAACGACGGTCCAACCGTCCTTTTTCGTGCTGAGCTTGACGCACTACCTATTGAGGAACGTAACGACATCGCTTGGTCGTCAATGATAAGCGGAAAAAGCCACGTTTGCGGTCATGACGGCCATATGACTATGCTGCTTGCATTGGGGCGCATGATTTCTCGTAAACCGGTCGCACAGGGTCGTATCATTTTGATGTTCCAGCCCGCAGAAGAGGACGGCAGCGGCGCAAAAGCTGTTGTCGCCGATCCTGCATATCAAGAAATCCAACCAGACTGGGCGTTTGCCATACACATCGAACCTGGCAGGCCCCTCGGTTATGTCTCTACTTGTGCCGGCCTGATTAACTGCGCTTCATTGGGACTTAAAATCAAGCTCAACGGTAAGACCGCCCATGCCGCCGACCCCGAAGATGGCGTTTCTCCGGCGCGGGCTGTTGCCGAGTTGATCCCTGAGTTGGATGCTTTAGGGCAAGGCGGTTCGCTTGACGATGATTTCCGACTTGTGACAGTTACCCATGTGCGGATTGGCGAACCATCATTTGGCGTTGCACCAGGTGAAGCCGAGATATTTGCCACCTTGCGGACAGCAGGTGACGAAGGCATGGAAGGTCTTGAAAGCAAGGCCCGAACCCTTGCCATCACCACGGCGGAGAAATTTGGGCTTAGAGTGGGTTTTGAGGTGTGCGATGATTTTGCAGCTTCGATCAACGATCCAGATGCCTATGCCGTGGCAAAAAAAGCCTTGGATTCAATCGGCGTCGCTTATGGCGATGCTGGCGTTCCTATGCGCGCGTCCGAAGATTTTGGAGTATTTGGGTGGGATGCCAAGGCTGCAATGTTATGTTTAGGACCGGGCGAAGACTATGCAGCGCTGCACAACCCAGACTACGATTTCCCCGATGACCTGATTCCTCTCGGAAGTGCCATCTTTGAACGCATAGCCAGAGACTTGTTGGGAACCGCCTAGCTTTTATACTAAATGGGCTCGCACATTAGCATAGCTTAACTCCGAAAAACTCAATCGTAACTGCGCTGATCTTCGATGACCAAGCCATCGCGAGGTAAAGCACCCATAGCAACAAGCTCGATCTTGCCCTTCATTTTGAGTGAAGACTGAATAGCCGCTTCAAAACTCGCAACATCGCTTGCAGACGTCTCAATCTGCACCGTCAGCACATCTTTTTCGGCTTCACGCGACGCGATCACCCGCGCGCGGGCAATTCCGTCATGGCTCGCCACCAAATCAGCGACCTGTTCAGGGCGCACGAACATGCCTTTGATCTTCGTCGTTTGATCCGCGCGGCCCATCCAACCTTTGATACGTGTGTTGGTACGACCACAGGGGCTAGCACCCGCCATCATAGCGCTAAGATCACCAGTAGCGAAACGGATCAGGGGGTAGTCGGGATTGAGCGAGGTAACGATAACTTCGCCCACTTCACCCGCCTCAACAGGAATGCCTGTGCCGGGGATGACGATTTCGACGATCACGCCTTCATCAACGATCATGCCCTCTTGGGCCTTAGATTCATAAGCAACGTTACCGAGGTCCGCCGTTGCATAGTTTTGCAGGCAAAGAATTCCGCGATCCGCGTATTCCTGGCGCAGGCTCGGGAAAAGCGCGCCGCCGCCAACAGCCGCCTTGGTGATGCCCAAAGGCACCCCAAGCTCATCCGCCTTATCAAGGATAACTTTCAGATAGTCTGGCGTACCCGCATAAGCGGTTGAACCAACATCCTTGGCCGCGCGCACTTGCAATTCGGTCTGACCCGTTCCCGCAGGCAGCACAGTCGCACCCACCGCGCGCGCACCATTCTCGAAAATCGAGCCAGCAGGCGTCAAATGATAGCCAAAGCAGTTCTGCACGATGTCGCCCTTGCCGATGCCAACCGCATGCAGGAAACGACCAATGCGCCACCAATCATGGCTTACGCCGCCGGGTTCATAGATCGGGCCAGGGGACTGAAATATATGCGCAACGTTGGACACGTTGATGCCGCCAAACGGGGGCTTCTCGGATTGCAACGCCACCAGATCGGATTTGCGAAACACGGGAAGCTTGGGCAGATCAGCAATCGAGCGAATGCCACTCGCATCCGCACCGCTTCGCGCCAATTGTTCAAGCAAAGCCGCGCTTTGTTGGGCCTGTCGCTCGTCTGCGGAACGTGTCTCTAACGTGTCGAAATGTGAAGTCATGGCGCGGCTCGCAGGCAAAAGGGAAAATCAGGAAAGATGGCTTAGCTCAGCCAACGTTTGCGGCGGCGGTAGGACCGAACATCGCGGAAGGACTTGCGCCCATCATCCGACATGCCCAGATAGAATTCCTTAACATCAGGGTTCTCGCGCAGTTCAGCCGCAGGACCATCCATGACCACACGTCCGCTTTCCAGAATGTAACCATAATGCGCAAAGCGAAGCGCGACGTTGGTGTTCTGCTCAGCCAGAAGGAAAGTCACGCCTTCTTCTTCGTTCACCTTCTTCACGATCTCGAAGATCTGCTCTACCAGCTGCGGCGCAAGCCCCATAGAGGGCTCATCCAGAAGAATGGTCTCGGGGCGCGACATCAATGCGCGGCCCATGGCAACCATCTGCTGCTCGCCGCCTGATGTATAACCAGCCTGGGATTTACGGCGCTCTTTCAAGCGCGGGAAATAGTTGTAGACCATTTCAAGATCAGCGGCGATTGCACCCTTGCCGTCCTTGCGCGTATAGGCGCCGGTCAGCAGGTTTTCTTCAACGGTGAGGTGTTCAAAACAGTGACGGCCTTCCATCACTTGAATGACGCCAGAGCGCACCAGATCAGCTGGATCGCGCCCGGACAGATCAGCGCCGCGATAGCTGACAGAGCCTTTGGTGATGTCACCACGTTCGGATTTCAGCAGGCCGGAGATGGCCTTTAGGGTCGTCGTTTTGCCAGCGCCGTTGCCGCCGAGAAGCGCGACGATACCACCCTTGGGAACGTGCAGGCTGACGCCCTTCAACACAAGGATCACATGGTTATAGATCACTTCAATGTTGTTAACTTCGAGAAGTTTTTCCGTGCTCGGAGCAGCATCTAGCATGTCACACGCCCTGTCATAAATTAGGTTAAGGATGGTTCGGCCAACGCAAGGCCAGCCGAACCGGAAAGAGGCTTACTTACAGCCTTCTTCGATGTTGTTTTCCGCAGCATATGCCATGGAATCTGCTTCGATCAGCGGCTGGATCACGTCCATATCTGACTCGGAGAAGTCAGAAACCATTGTCCACTTTTTCGCAGATGCATCCCACTGGGTCATGCCAACTAGGCCAGGGCCACCGTGGTTTTCGCAAGACACTTTGAACGAAGGACCAAAGCCTGGCAGGCCAAGCGCCGCCATCTTCTCTTCTGTGATATCCAGTGCTTCCATACCATCACGCATTTGCGCCGCGTTAATCTGGGCTACGCCATGGATTTCCTGCGCTGTTTTCACAGCTTCCGCCGCAAGCATCGCCGCATAGAGGCCGCGGTTATAGAGAACCGTCCCGACCTGATCGCCAGCGCCCGCTGCTTTACCCGCATCAACAACGTACTTCTGGATGTCTGCAAAGACAGGGAAGTCATTGCCAACACCGTGGAACGTCAAAGCCTTATAGCCGTTCGCAGCATCGCCTGCTGGCAGAACGTCGTTCTCGGAGCCAGACCACCAGATGCCGATGAAGTTTTCCATGTTGAAACGGATGTTCGCCGCTTCTTGAACCGCAACCTGGTTCATAACGCCCCAGCCGTACATGATGACATAGTCAGGCTTTTCACGGCGGATTTGCAGCCACTGTGATTTCTGCTCCTGACCCGGGTGGTCAACAGGGATCAACGTCAGTTCATAACCGTGCTTTGCAGACAGCTCTTCCAAGGTGCGGATAGGCTCTTTGCCGTAAGCAGAGTTGTGATAAACCAGCGCAACTTTTTTACCGCTCAGGTCACCTTGGCTCATCAAATAGTTGATCGCGCCAGATGCCCCATTCCAGTAGTTCGCTGGGTAGTTGAAGACGTTCGAAAACACCTTGCCGTTCGCAGCAGATGTACGGCCGTAACCCATCGAGTGGATTGCGATGCCGTCAGCAGTTGCTTTGGGGATCAGCTGGTAGGTGATACCGGTGGAAAGCGGTTGATACACAAGCGCGCCTTCACCTTTGGTGGACTCGTAGCACTCAACGCCTTTTTCGGTGTTGTAGCCTGTCTCGCATTCCAGAACCTTCGCAGGAACGCCGCCGATACCGCCATCACGCTCGTTGAGCAGTGTGAAGTAATCCGCATAGCCATCTGCGAACGGAATACCGCCAGCGGCATAAGGACCTGTGCGATAAGAAAGTGACGGGAACACAAGATCCGCCATTGCGGGGCCTGCGGCCATCAGCGCAGTCAGCGCCATTGTTGTTAGTTTCATCTTCATCGGGTTGTTCCTCCCATGGTTGTTCCGATGTTGAGGGCTTGCGCCCCTTATTGAACTTTGGCCCGACGCGTTAATGCGGGAAGGGCCAAAGGCGTAATTTCTCTTTCGCAACGCGCCACAGCTGCGCAATGCCGTGTGGTTCTGCGATGAGAAAGACGATGATCAATGCGCCCACGATCACCAAATTGAAATGCGCAACGATGTCTGTTGGCCAACCCAATAGATCAACACCGATCAGCTTGAGCAGAACAGGCAAAAGCACAAGGAATGCAGCGCCAGCAAAAGAGCCAAAGATCGACCCTAGTCCGCCAATGATAATCATGAACAAAACAAGGAATGATTTCTGGATGCCGAAGGCTTCGCCAACTTCAACCGCACCTAGGTAAACCGCAAAGAAGAGCGCGCCAGAGATACCAATAAAGAAGGACGACACAGCAAAGGCACTCAGCTTGGCTTTCAGCGGGTTCACACCGATGATCTCAGCCGCAATATCCATATCGCGGATCGCCATCCATTTACGGCCCTGCATCCCGCGCGTCAGGTTGCGCGCAATGATTGCGGACAGTGTCAGAAAGACGAGACAAAACAGATATGTCGCCCACGCTTCTGTGTTGGCACCGGTAACCGCGACGCCAAAAACGGTGCGTTCCGGCGCGTTGATCTGACCAGAAGCGGAATAGTTGTAGAACCAGCTTACTTTGTTGAAGAGCCAAACCAGAAAAAACTGCGCCGCAAGCGTTGCAACAGCCAGATAGAACCCCTTGATACGAAGGCTTGGCAGGCCAAAGGCCGTTCCCACCATTGCTGTAATACCACCCGCTGCGATCACGTGGAAAAAGATGTTCACGTCCGGGAAGCTTGTCATCAGCTTATAGCAGGCATAAGCGCCCACAGCCATGAAGCCACCCGTTCCAAGCGACACCTGCCCGCAATATCCGGTCAGGATATTCAGACCGATTGCAGCAATCGAATAGATCAGGAACGGCAGCAAAAACGAATTCGCCCAATAGTCATTGATTAGAAATGGAATGACGCCAAACGCAACCGCCAGAACCACATAATAACGATAGCGATCAAACTTGATCGGAAAGGTCTGGTTGTCGTCGGTATAGGACGTCTTGAAATCGCCCGCTTCACGATAAAACATTATGCCGCCTCTTCGTCGTCGCGCTGCATCACGCGGTTTGGTTTCCTGGCGTAGCCAGTGGCTTCGCTATGACGGATCAGTTGAAAATACGCCCAAAGGCCAACTGCCGCCCCTGCTGCTGCAAGCAAGGCTGCTGTCACCATTTGTCCGCTTTCGGTCGGTTTGGTTGTCAGGGCCAGATAACCAAAGGCCCAGAACCCGCCCCATGCAACAACATTCAAAATCGCAATCAGTTTCTGCACGATTATACCCTCTCGATGATCTTCTCGCCGAACAGCCCTTGCGGACGGAAGACGAGGAAGATGAGGGCCAGCACGTAGGCGAACCAGTTTTCGGTCGCACCGCCAACCATAGGCCCGATGGCGAACTCAAACAGTTTTTCGCCAACGCCGATGATCAATCCACCTACGATTGCACCGGGGATCGACGTAAAGCCACCTAGCATCAAAACGGGAAGCGCCTTGAGCGCAATCAGGGAAAGCGAGAACTGAACACCTGAATTTGTGCCCCACATGATGCCGGCAACCAGCGCAACAAACCCGGCGACAGACCAGACCATGATCCAGATGAAGTTAAGTGAAACACCGACAGACAACGCCGCTTGGTGGTCATCCGCAACAGCCCGCATCGCACGGCCCTCTTTGGAGTATTGGGAAAAGATAACCAGCGCGATAACCAAGAGCGCAGCGATGACAGTCGCAACGATATCAAGATTGCCGATGAAGAAACCGTAATCAAAAATGCCAAATGTAATATTTTCGATGGTTTCGTTGATACCTTGCGGCAAACCAACGTCCAGCTTCTTGATCTCTGAACCCCACATCAAATCGCCAACGCCTTCAAGGAAGTAAGCAAGGCCAATCGTCGCCATGAAAAGAATGATCGGTTCCTGACCAACAAGATGTCGGAAGATGTATCGCTGAACAAGCCAAGCAAACAGCACCATCACCGCCATGGTTAATATGATCGCAAGGAGCGCGGGCACATGCCAGCCAAAGTGATGAATGTCCGTGCCAAATACCGCGTTGATAATATGACTGAACGGCACTTGCCCGTCCATGATACCAACCAAGGTCAGCGCAGAAAACAAGGCCATAACGCCTTGAGCGTAGTTGAAAATGCCGGACGCTTTGAAGATCAAAACAAAACCCAGCGCGACAAGCGCATAGAGAACCCCAGCCATCAGGCCGTTAAGGAACACTTCCATCGCATAGATGAGTTGTTCGGGCATCACGAGGCCTCCTTAGTTTGGGTTTGATGGAAACGTATCAGCTTCATCAACATTGGGTTTTTCCCTCTGTTTCGGGCACAATTGCGAGATTGATACGTTGAGGCGTATCGGCATTCACGTCGAATGGAATGTTGACGCTGACGCCCTGTTTTCCATGACAAACGTGGTAAATGGGTTGGGTAAGAGCTGTTTCATCGTCAAGCATTGGCTTCGTTATGTGTATCCAATCAGCCAAACCCGCATGAAAAGCTGAGACTTCTTCGCGTGTTGAGTCAGTCTGACCCGGGAAATCGCCCGCGTAAACATCACACAACAATGCGTTCCCCACAGGAACAATGAAATAACTGACGCCCAGAACCTTCGCACCGCGTTCATCAACTTCACGCATCGCGCCTTTGTCACCAGTACCAACAGCAGCAATGCAGTGTTGAATCATCGAGCGATGAGCATCCGCCTGCGTGGCAGCGCTGACGGAGCCGGAAGACAAAGCAAGCAGCCCTAGCACTGACGTCAAAGAGGCCATTTGGCTAGTCATGTGCCACCCCCAGATACGCGTCGATCACCGCCTGATTGTTGCGAATATCATGTGGGGTCCCGTCGCCGATCTTCTTGCCATAATCCATCACAACAACGCGGTCGGATAGGTCCATGACCACGCCCATATCGTGCTCGATCAGCGCAATCGTCGTGCCAAATTCATCGTTCACATCCAGGATAAAGCGGCTCATGTCCTCTTTTTCCTCAACGTTCATCCCTGCCATCGGCTCATCAAGAAGCAGAAGGTTCGGCTCGGCCACCAAGGCGCGCGCAAGCTCGACGCGTTTCTTCAAACCATAAGGCAAACGCGCAACCGGTGTTTTGCGGATATGCTGGATTTCCAAAAAGTCGATGATCTTTTCCGCCTTCTCGCGGTTCTCGACTTCTTCGCGCTCGGCTTTGCCCTTCCAAATGGACTGCGCGAACAAGCCAGAGTTCATCTTGTTCAAGCGCCCTGTCATCACGTTATCCAGAACGGTCATGCCTTCAAACAAAGCAATGTTTTGAAACGTCCGCGCGATACCCTGCTGAGCAACTTCGAATGGGCGCATTTGCGGGCGTGGCTTGCCGTTGAACAGAACCTGACCTTCTTGCGGCACATAAAAGCCCGAGATCACGTTCAGCATCGAAGATTTACCTGCCCCGTTCGGGCCAATAATCGCGCGAATTTCACCTTGGCGAATGTCGAAACTGATGTCCTTGATCGCCACCACACCGCCAAAGCGCAGCGTGATATTCTTCATTTCCATCACCACGCCGCCAATCGTGCGGCCATCCTCGGTGACGTAGCTGTCTGAATTATCTAGCACTTCTATATCTCCTAAGACGCGCAATCGGACGGTGGCGTAGTTACGTTTGTTTTTGCTGCAATCAAAACGAAATGCGAAATCTCTGGATCAGTCTGAAACACAACGCGCACCGTATCGCCCGTTGGGTTTGATGGTGTGTCCAATACTCTACGAACGCCCACACCAAGACTTTTACAGTTCTGGTACTCGCGCAACATCCCAGCTTGAATCTCGCTCGTTGCCCAAAAATCAAAGTTTTCTACAATAGCTTCTAGTGTTTCACCTGCAACATCTTGGCCGGCGGAAGGGTAAATTTGACAGCCCTTTGGCCCTTTGGAGCTTTTAATGGCTTTGAGGATAACCCCATTGGACAGCCACCACTGCTGCTCACCTGCGCTTTTGAGTGACGGATTGATAGAATGACCTTCACGGATAGGCGTAAGGCATTGAGCATCAAACGCTGCAGCACCGATCAAAAAACGGCTCTCGACATCGGCATGTGCGGCGCTTGCAACAAGACCAGTTAAAGCTACCGCAAAACCCTGCAAAGATATGGAAAAACGCCGCATTATCATTCCGCGGCTATCTTCGACGCAGTCACAGGCACAACCTTTGCATCGCGAATTTCCAGCGTCGCGCTGATCTTGCCTTTGCGGCCGTCTTCATAAGTGACTTCTGTTTCGGTGTAGATTTCGGATGAACCATCATACAGCGCGTTCACCAAGTCCTCAAACTTTTCACCAATGATCTTGCGACGCACTTTTTGTGTGCGCGTCAGCTCGCCGTCATCCGCATCCAGCTGCTTGTGCAGCACAAGGAAGCGATGAATTTGGCAACCAGACAGCATAGGATCTTCCGCGACGGACTTGTTCACGGTTTCCACATGCTCCTGGATTGTCTCAAGCACACGAGGGTGACCAGCGAGCTCCTGATACGAAGCGTAAGCGATGTTGTTGCGTTCGGCCCAGTTACCCACCGCCGTTAGGTCGATATTGATAAACGCTGTGCAGCGATCGCGCCCGGCACCAAAGACAACCGCCTCTAGGATGTTCGGATAGAACTTCAGCTTGTTCTCGACGTACTTGGGCGCAAAGAGCGCGCCATCGGCCATATTCGCCACATCCTTGGCGCGATCAATAATGCGCAGATGGCCTGTGCCTTCTTCGATAAAGCCCGCATCACCCGTTGCGACCCAACCCTCCGGGTCTTTGGTGTCAGCGGTGCTTTCCGCATTTTTGTAATACTCAACAAACGTACCCGCAGAGCGGTAGAAGACTTCGCCGCTCTCGGCGATTTTCAACTCAACACCGGGCGATGGAACACCAACCGTGTCAGAGCGCACCTGACCGTCAGGTTGCTGTGTAATGAACACAGACGCTTCGGTCTGACCATATAGCTGCTTTAGATTGATCCCGAGCGAACGATAGAAATCGAAGATTTCGGGCCCAATCGCCTCACCCGCCGTATAGCCAACACGAACACGCGAAAAGCCAAGCGTGTTTTTGAGCGGGCCATAGACCATCAGATTGCCCAGCGCATATTTCAGCTTGTCCATTCCGCCGACTGGATTGCCGTCCAGAATATCAGGACCAACCTTGCGCGCATGCGCCATGAAATAATCGAACATGCGTTTCTTGAACTTACCTGCGTCTTCCATGCGGATCATCACATTGGTGAGCTGGGTTTCAAAAACGCGTGGTGGGGCGAAATAGTAGGTCGGACCAATTTCACGCAAATCGGTCATCATTGTTTCTTCGCTCTCCGGGCAGTTTACACAGAACCCGGTCCAATAGGCCTGACCAAGCGAAAAGATGAAGTCACCAACCCAAGCCATAGGCAGATAAGCAAGAATATCCTCGCCTGCGCTGAGATGGTCGAACTCGGAAGAATGGCGTGATGTTTCGATAATGTTACGATTGCTCAGAACCACGCCTTTGGGCTTGCCCGTGGTGCCAGAGGTATAAAGCATCACGCAGGTGCTATCATAATTCAGCGCCTCACGACGCTTCTTCAGTTCAGGGAAAAACTCATCATAAGCTGCACGGCCCTGATCCTGCACATGGGAGAACTGGTGCAGCGTCGTATGATCGTACTTCCGCAGACCGCGTGGATCGAGGTAGATCAGATGTTCGAACTGATGCAAATCGTCCTGCACCTCTATCACC
>NZ_JBAUHO010000130.1:0-8904 GCF_049680325.1 Planktotalea sp. | reverse complement strand
GGATAAGATTGATGGCTTCAAACGGATCATCACTTTGCATGGCAAGCTGGATGAAAAGCAGCGAAAGCGTTTGTTAGAGATCGCCGACAAATGCCCTGTTCATAAAACCCTAGAGCGCAGTTCAGATGTATCGACCGAACTTGCCTGAACGCAAAAAAGGCGCGGTTTGATCCGCGCCTTTTCCGATCTAACCGAGATGATAGATTACCCGCGCGCGCGGGCGACAAGCTTCCAAAGCGTTGGCAAAAGAACCGCCGCAAGCGCCAGTTTCAAAGCATCGCCAAGCAAGAACGGCGTCAGACCCCAAGCCAGAATCGGCTTGTCCCAGCCATAAAGCATGCCAAGCCAGATCAGCCCGGGAACATAAATAAGCGCGTTACCTAGGATCATTGCACCAGCCATCTTAGGCGCAGAGCGGTCCCAGCCAGCACGCGCAAGCGTACCCAGCGCCAAAACAGCCAGAACATAACCAACCAGATAGCCGCCTGTTCCGCCCATCATGTAGCTCAAACCGAATTTTTCAGCCGAGGAACCTGCAAAAACGTCAAAACCAAGCGCGCCGACGATCATGTATCCGAGAATAGTTGCCAGCCCCAAACGCGCACCATAAGCAGCGCCCATCGTAAGCACGGCGAATGTCCCCATTGTGATTGGCACGGGCCACATCGGCACTTTGATCTTTGCCGCGATAGCAAGGAACAAGATTCCGCCGATAACAAGCGCAGCTTGTTTAGCAAGCTTCATCGCGCCCGTTTGCGGGGCAAAAACTTCGCTTAGAACTTTGTGATTCAAGGACAGGTTCATTCGTCGACTCCAGTCATGTTGCGTTGCAGCATATGTTCTTGCCAATTTGCGAAGTGCAAGTGCAAAATTGCAAAGCCTTCCTGCAAACCTTTGAAAAGGTGTCCTATTCAGAGGGGTAGTAGCGCGTCAGCATGACATAGCGCTTGCGTGGACCAGTTACGTCCCAGGTGCTGCTCCACTCGGGCCAGCGGGCAAAATCATATGCAACATCGTATTGATCGGGGTCGCACCAATGTTTCGCCTCAGCGTTATCATCTAGTGCAAAGCTATGAAAGAATCGTCTGTCTGCAAAATAGACCTCGAACCCGTTTTCTTTAGGTTGCCAGTAATAGGTCCGCTCTGCGCGCAATTGGGCTGCACTGGCAAGGGTAAGTGTCCCTGTTTCGCGATAGGTCCAATCGACATCGCCCCGCGCGATCACAGCATCGCCGACAAAGCGCGAAGCGCTGCCTGCCAGCGAATCCTCGATCGTGCGCTCGATCCTCCAGCGTCCCAAGAAATCGGCAGGTGCCCTATTCATATACCCGTTCCCATTACGCAGCGCGCATTGTTTCTAGGCGGGTCAATCCGTCTCATCCGCGCGCTCCTTGCTTGTGCAGCATTCCAGCCCAGACTAAGAGAGCGCAACGCTCGCTGAAAGTCACAAAAGGACAGGCACTGATGATCCCTCGCTACTCCCGCCCCGAGATGGTTGCAATCTGGTCCCCCCATACAAAGTTTCGCATTTGGTATGAAATCGAAGCCCATGCCTGCGATGCAATGGCAGATCTGGGTGTGATCCCGCGCGCAAATGCAGAGGCGGTTTGGAAAGCCAAGGATGTCGAGTTCGACGTAGAGCGCATTGACGAGATTGAAGCCGTCACCAAGCATGACGTCATCGCCTTCTTGACGCATCTTGCAGAGCATGTCGGCAGCGACGAAGCCCGCTTTGTCCACCAAGGCATGACCAGTTCAGACGTGCTGGACACCTGCTTGAACGTGCAGCTTGTGCGCGCGTCCGACATTCTGATCGCTGATCTTGAAGGCCTGATGGCTGCGCTCAAGACCCGCGCGATAGAGCATAAAGACACGGTACGTGTTGGCCGCTCGCATGGTATTCATGCCGAACCGACAACGATGGGCCTGACCTTTGCGCGTTTCTATGCGGAAATGGATCGCAACCTTGCGCGCCTCAAAGCGGCGCGCGACGAAATCTCGACCGGTGCTATTTCTGGTGCGATCGGGACTTTCGCAAACGTCGATCCGCGCGTTGAGGAACATGTCTGCGAAAAGCTCGGTCTGAAGCCAGAGCCAATCTCAACACAGGTTATCCCACGTGATCGCCACGCGATGTTCTTTGCTGTTTTGGGTGTCATTGCGTCCTCGATGGAAAACATCGTGATCGAAATTCGCCACATGCAACGCACCGAAGTCCTTGAAGGCGCAGAGTTTTTCTCAATGGGTCAAAAGGGATCTTCTGCGATGCCGCATAAGAAAAACCCGATCCTCACAGAAAACCTGACTGGTCTTGCGCGGCTTGTTCGTATGACAGTGATCCCCGCGATGGAAAACGTGGCCCTTTGGCACGAGCGCGACATCTCGCATTCCTCGGTTGAGCGCACCATCGCACCAGATGCGACGATCACATTGGACTTTGCGTTGAAGCGTCTGACGGGCGTTATCGAAAAGATGCTGATCTTCCCTGATAACATGCTCGACAATATGAACAAATTCCCGGGCCTCGTGATGAGTCAACGTGTTCTGCTTGCCCTTACGCAAGCGGGTGTTTCGCGCGAAGATGCTTATTCCATGGTGCAGCGCAATGCCTTGCGGGTTTGGGAGCACCGCGTTGATTTCCAAGAACAATTGTTGGCCGACGAAGACGTCGTTGCCGCATTGGGCGTCGATGCGATCAAAGAAAAATTCGACATGGGCTATCACACCAAACACGTTGATACGATTTTCAAACGCGTCTTTGGAGAATAAGGGAAACCGTGCTAGAATGGCCCTCTCATAAACGGGAGGATTTAGCATGAAGACCATTATTTTTGCGGGCTTGCTCGCGGTTTGTCCGGTCATGTCACTGGCCATGTGTAGCGATGGGCACAAAGCAGCGATGTCATGTGCCACGGATTCAGCGTGGGACGCCGATAAACAGGCCTGCCTACCCATCGCATCCAGCTAGAGCAAAGTTTTGGACGTTCCTTCGGGGGCGTTCAGGCTATTTTCATTTTTTGTCGCCATACCCTGTTTGAGTAAGATGCTGAACAGGTAGGAATTTGATGCGACTAGGCCAAATCACCAATGCAAAACCAGCCGCGCGCCCAGCACCGCGCGTTGTCACCTCTGCTGAAAAGGCGGCGATCATCGTCCGGTTTTTGATGACGGAGGGGGCGAATGTCCCGATTTCCGAATTACCCGAGGATTTACAGGCAGAACTGACGCAGCAAATGGGCAGCCTGCGGCGCATTGATCGCGATACCCTTGTCCAGGTCGTCGAAGAATTTGCCGATGAACTGGAGCAGACGGGCCTGACCTTTCCCAAGGGCGTTGCCGGTGCCCTGACAGAGCTTGATGGCAAAATCAGCCCGCGCGCAGCGGCGCAGATCAGACGGCGCACAGGCGTGCGCGCCAGTGGCGATCCATGGGAACAACTGCGCGCCTTTGAGCCCGAAAAACTGCTCAAGTTGATCGAGGACGAAAGCACGGAAGTCGCGGCTGTGCTCATTTCGAAGATCGACGTGAAAAAGGCCGCCGAAATGCTCGGCAAAATGCCAGGGGAACGCGCGCGGCGCATAACCTATGCTGTTTCTTTGACCAACTCTGTCACGCCAGATGCGGTGGATAGAATTGGCCGCGCGCTTGTTTCGCAGCTCGAAAACGAGCCCGAGCGCGCCTTTGACAACCCGCCTGTTGATCGTGTCGGCGCAATCCTGAATTCATCCCGCAGCGCCACGCGCGACGCCTTGCTCGACGGGCTCAATTCAGAGGACGAAGCCTTTGCAAACGAGGTCCGTAAAGCGATCTTTACCTTCAAACACATTGCCGCCCGTGTCGATGCCCGCGATATTGCGGCAGTGCTCAAAGTTGTCGACAACGACACTCTGGTCACAGCCCTTGCAAGTGCGACAGATGAGCTGACCAAACCTTCGGCCGACTTTATTCTTGCCAATATTTCCAACCGCTTGGCGGACCAGATGCGCGAAGCTATTCAGGAACGCGGTGAAGTGGGCGATGAAGACGGCGAAACCGCCATGTCCGATGTGGTGGCAGGTGTGCGCCAATTGGCAGACAATGGCGAAATCCTTTTGAGAGAGGATGCAGAGGCCTAAAGCCCCTTAGCCATCTAGACAGCCGCAAGCGCCGTTGCTAGCGTCTTGGCTATGGAACACAACACAGATGGACGACGCTGGCATGATATGGGCGGGCTTGACGCCGGCCCAATCAATGATGCCCAGCATGATTTCTCACTTTGGGAAAAGCGCGTCGATGCGCTGATGATCCTTTGCTCTGGCAAAGGCTATTTCACCGTAGACGGATTGCGCCGCGCCCTTGAAGACATGGGCGAACAGGCTTTCGAAAACATGAGCTACTACGAGCGTTGGATTGCCGCGATCAATCAAAACCTGATCGAGCGCGGAGCTTATTCGCTCGAAGAACTGGGACAGAAAATGGCAGATGTCAAAGCGCGCGGCGATACCTACGGGGATGCGAGCCTTGGCACATAAGCCGCTATCACAGGGCATGCGCGTAACTGTGCGCCAACTCATGCCCCCTGGCCATGTGCGCGCCCCTGCCTACCTGCGCGGGAAATCCGGCACGATTGAACGCAGGATCGCCCCTTTCAAGAACCCTGAAAAACTTGCCTACGGATTGCCCGCGGAAGAGCAGATGCTCTACCGCGTCAGGTTTGACGCCCGTGAGCTTTGGGGACCTCAAGCCGAAAGCAACGACGATATGATCGAAGCCGAAATCTACGCGCATTGGCTTGAGCCAGAGGATCAAAACCATGCCACATGACCACCACGACCACCTCTCGCCCTCCGGCCACCCCTACCGCGCGGACGATGACACGCCGCTCAGCTATTGGCAGACAATGGAAATCGCGGTGCGCGAGCTGCTGGTTGAAAAGGGAATCACAACGCCGCAAGACATCACCGCACAGATCGACACGATGGATGGGCGCAGCCCCGCGAACGGCGCGGCTGTTGTTGCGCGCGCGTGGTGCGACCCTGAATTCAAAGCGCGTTTGCTAAAAGACGGCTCCGCTGCAAGCCGCGAAATGGGGTTTGATGTCGGTCCAATGCACCTGATTGCCGTGGAAAATACCGACGACACCCACAACATCATCGTCTGCACGCTCTGCTCTTGTTATCCGCGCAACCTTCTTGGCCTGCCGCCTGATTGGTATAAGTCACGCGCCTACCGTTCGCGCACCGTGAAAGAGCCGCGCAAAGTGCTGGCCGAGTTTGGCGTTACCTTGCCCGCAGATACCAAAGTGCGCGTCCACGATAGCACCGCCGATATGCGCTATGTTGTCATTCCTGCGCGCCCAAGCGGCACAGAGCATATGAGCGAAACCGAACTGGCCGCGCTCGTGACGCGCGATTCAATGATCGGAACAGGCATTGCACGCGCGCCTAACGCTTGAGCCTGCGCGCCAAGCGCAGTAAGCCGCCCGAATGAAACGCGTCTCGCAATATATCACCAACCTGTTTTTGCGGGCCTTGATCGGGCTTGCGTTGTCCCTTCCCTATCGCGCACGCGTGCGCACGATGGGTTGGCTGGTTGAAAATGTCGTTTCCCCGCTCGCAGGCTATCCGAAACGCATCCGCGCGAACCTTGCCCATGTGTTGCCCGACCTGCCCGAGGCCGAGATCAAACGTTTGTGCAAAGCTGTGCCGAACAACGCGGGTCGCACTTTGATCGAACTTTACTCAGGTAAGGAATTCGTTGAACGCGCCCGGTCGGCTCCGATCACGGGCCCGGGATACGCCGCCCTCGAACAAGCACGCGCTGAGGGGCGTCCCGTCATTCTGGTGACAGGGCATTTTGGCAATTACGACGTCAGCCGCGCCGCGTTAATCGCCAAGGGGCACAATATGGGCGCGCTCTACCGGCGCATGTCCAACCCTTATTTCAACGCCCATTACGTGCGCTCAATCAGTACCATCGGCACACCCATGTTCGAGCAGGGCCGCAAAGGCATGACGCAGATGGTGCGTCATATCAAATCGGGCGGTGTTCTTGGCATTCTCACGGATTTGCATGCCCACGGCGGCGCGCGACTGAATTTCTTTGGCAAACCCGCGATCACATCGCTTGTCACCGCCGAACTTGCGTTGAAATTCAACGCCGCGCTGATTCCAGTCTATGCAGTAAGGCAGGAAAACGGGCTTGATTTCGAGATCATTGTTCAGGATGAAATTCCACATAGCGATGCGGAAACCATGACCCAAGCGGTCAATAACGGGCTAGAGCAACTCGTAAGCGAAAACATGCATCAATGGTTCTGGATCCATCGTCGCTGGAAAAACACCTGACGCTAATTGGCGATCTGTGCGGCTTCGATTGCCCCGTGACCTGCGCGCTGAATGAACACGGCCACCGGCCCGCTACCAATCTGCGCAGTGACAGAAAGCGGTGCGCGCCCATCCCATTTCCCCACAACTTTCAGGTTTGAGACGACATTCACATAGGTGATGGTTTTGCCTGCGTTTTCACCGCGTTTGATGGCACTTGTGCGCTTGGGCGTGAAATTGACGACCTTCACATCGTATTTTGCAGGGCGGCGCGCGTTCGCGGCAATCATCAGGCGCTTGCCCGTGCGCGCCAGCTTGAGCGACACATCTTTGGATTCCCTTGCATGTTTCGCGATCATGTCAGCGACATCCATCGGATGTGTGCCAACAACGGAATCAACACCGCCAATTATCATTTGCGGCGTGTAGACCGAACGACGACCTGCCGCATGCGCATAGGCTTTCTGACGCGCCGTATTTTCAGGGCGAGCGAATTCATCCTTCCAACCGATATAATCCCAATAATCCACATGCATTGACAGGGCTATCACATCACCGCGCGCGGCCAGTTTATGCATCAATGCATCTGCGGGCGGGCAGGACGAACATCCTTGCGAGGTAAACAGCTCGATCACCACGGGTTGGGCTTGCGCCTGTGCCGCGCCTGACAGCCCAATCCAAAGGGCCGCGACAAGGGATGATAGTTTTCTCATAGTGCTGGGTCCGCGCATTTTCGTTCGTTCTCGAACGTGATAGAAGGAAAGGACTGTAATAACCAATCACCCTTTTGCGAGAGCGCCGCGAGCAAAGGGGACTGACTGTTTCCAATTTTCCGCAATTTTCGGTGTGCAATGGTATACAAAATCGCCGCACCCCCTTGATTGCTTAGCCAAACTGGGGCATCTAGCGCACAAGACACCCCTTTTCTCACGACTTAGATAGGAGGCAGATTATGCCCATTACCGTCGGTCAAGACAGCTCCAAAACACGTAAAACTCTTACTGTTGGCAGCCAGTCCATTGCCTATTATTCGATCCCCGCTGCGACTAAAGCAGGGCTTGGCGATTTTTCTAATCTGCCTGCCGCGCTGAAAGTGGTTCTGGAAAACATGCTGCGCTTTGAGGATGGCAAGACGGTTTCCGTTGATGACATCAAGGCGTTTGCACAATGGGGTGCCAAAGGTGGCAAGAACCCACGCGAAATCGCATACCGCCCTGCCCGCGTTTTGATGCAGGATTTCACCGGCGTGCCAGCGGTTGTTGACCTTGCCGCGATGCGCGACGGGATCAAGGCGCTTGGCGGCGATCCACAAAAGATCAACCCGCTGAACCCTGTTGATCTTGTCATTGACCACTCGGTCATGATCGACGAATTCGGCAATCCGCGCGCGTTCAAAATGAACGTGGACCGCGAATACGAGCGCAATATGGAGCGCTACACATTCCTGAAATGGGGTCAGTCTGCCTTTAACAACTTCCGCGTTGTTCCTCCGGGCACGGGCATCTGCCACCAGGTAAACCTTGAGTATCTGTCGCAGACCGTATGGACCGACACCGATCAGAATGGTGACATGGTTGCCTATCCTGACACGCTGGTTGGCACCGATAGCCACACAACCATGGTAAACGGCGCTGCTGTTCTGGGTTGGGGCGTCGGCGGGATCGAAGCGGAAGCGGCCATGCTTGGTCAGCCGATCTCTATGCTGATCCCAGAAGTCATCGGTTTCGAGCTGACAGGCGCAATGATGGAAGGCACGACAGGCACCGACCTCGTGCTTAAGGTCGTTGAAATGCTGCGTGAAAAGGGCGTTGTTGGCAAATTCGTTGAATTCTACGGCAAGGGCCTCGACAGCCTTCCTCTGGCAGACCGCGCGACAATCGCGAACATGGCGCCTGAGTACGGTGCGACATGCGGCTTCTTCCCGATTGATAACGAAACACTGCGTTACCTGCGCACAACGGGCCGCGACGAAGACCGTATCGCATTGGTCGAAGCCTATGCAAAAGAGAACGGTTTCTGGCGCGGCGACGATTACGCACCAATCTACACAGACACTTTGAGCCTCGATATGGGCACAATTGTGCCTGCGATTTCCGGCCCCAAGCGTCCACAGGACTACGTCGCCCTGACTGGTGCGAAAGAAGCCTTCCGCAAGGAAATGGAAGAAACCTTCAAGCGTCCTATGGGCAAAGAAGTGGCTGTCGCTGGCGAAGACTACACGATGGAATCCGGCAAAGTTGTTATCGCCTCCATCACGTCCTGCACAAACACATCCAACCCATACGTGATGATCGGCGCGGGCCTTGTAGCGCGCAAAGCCGCAGCACTGGGCCTGAACCGCAAGCCTTGGGTCAAGACATCCCTCGCGCCCGGCTCTCAGGTTGTGACCGCCTATCTTGAAGCAGCAGAGCTTCAGGATGATCTGGACGCGCTCGGCTTTAACCTTGTTGGCTATGGCTGCACGACCTGTATCGGTAACTCTGGCCCGCTTCAGGCGGAACTGAGCAAAGCGATCCACGAGGGCGATCTTGTCGCGACCTCTGTCCTTTCTGGCAACCGTAACTTCGAGGGCCGTATCAGCCCCGACGTGCGCGCCAAC
>NZ_JBAUHO010000129.1:0-2543 GCF_049680325.1 Planktotalea sp. | reverse complement strand
AAGGCATAGGGCTTGGACACCAGCGCACCGACAGGGCACAGATCAATGATGTTGCCCTGCATGTTGCTATCAAGCGTTTCACCCAAATAAGAAGTAATTTCGCTATCTTCGCCGCGCCCCGTCTGGCCCATCTGAGTGATGCCAGCGACTTCGGTCGTGAAGCGCACGCAGCGCGTGCAGGAAATGCAGCGGGTCATATGGGTTTCGACCAACGGGCCGAGATCAAGATCATCGCTGGCACGTTTTGGCTCGCGGAAACGCGAGAAATCAACACCGTAAGCCATGGCTTGGTCTTGCAGATCGCATTCGCCGCCCTGATCGCAAATCGGGCAATCCAGCGGGTGGTTAATCAACAAGAATTCCATCACGCCTTCGCGCGCTTTTTTCACCATTGGTGAGTTGGTTTTGACCACAGGGGGCTGACCTTCTGGCCCGGGGCGCAAATCGCGCACCTGCATGGCGCAGGAGGCGGCCGGCTTGGGCGGGCCGCCTACAACCTCGACAAGACACATCCGGCAATTGCCGGCGATGGTCAGACGCTCGTGATAGCAGAAACGGGGGATCTCGACCCCCGCCTCTTCACAGGCCTGAATAAGGGTCATCGCCCCGTCGACTTCGACTTCTTTGTCGTCGATGATGATCTTGCGTAGGTCAGACATCAGGTCTCACTTTGCTCTTAGTAATACGCCAATTTGGCTACGTTTCTTGATTTCGGCGCGGCCCAAACGGCACATAGAGGCCGGATCAGACGTGGATGCACCATTCTGAGCGAGATAGGCTTCGCCGCGCTTACGCATCTTGGCCTTCTCGGTTTTGCTTTTGGTGTAACGATTGATTTCGTCGTTCGAATAGCCCTTTGCGCGCGCGTCGCTCTTGAGGGAATTCAAAAAACCGATCGCCGTAAATGTGCGCGCAGAAATGCTATCGCAGCGATTGCGAATTTCGTCAGCGATACCGACAGCCAGAAGACCGTTGTTAATCTCGACCTCGTCCTGAAGACCTTTTGCAAAGGCCGGCGTGCAAAGGGCAAGGCTGGCGGCGAAAACGGATGTGATAACTTTAGATGTCATACGCATGGTGAAACTCCTGTCATGCTAACTACTCGTGTGGCTTGGCACTGTGCCAAATCACCAGCCAGACATGGGGTCCCGGAGGTTTGATATGCAATAACATCGCTGTTTTTCTTGATATTTCTCATTCTGCGCACCGCCCCTGAACCGTCAACTGGTCATTCTCGATGCTCAGTGCTGTCGCGTCGGCATCCGGGCTAAGCGTCCAAATGATATCAGAGCTACCGTACTTGCGAACACAATGTGTTGTGCCCTCAAAGCGCGCCGCTTCACGAGCGCCCTCAAGGCCCTGAGACACAGGGGTAACCGTCGCCGTGAAGTTGCGCCTGCTTTCGCTTTCGACCTGCAAACGCCCGGAGTAACGCATGCCGTCAAATAGCTGAGCGTGCTTCGGGTCTTCACACCCTGCTAGCACCAGCAGTGCAGCGCCACTTATGATTACGCTACGGATCATTTCGCTGCGACCGCACGTGTTGTGCGCCCTGCGATTTGCGCTTTGATGCGATCTTCGATTTCGTCGCGGAAATTGTTTATCAAGCCCTGGATCGGCCAGGCTGCCGCATCGCCAAGCGCACAGATCGTGTGACCCTCGACCTGCTTGGTCACATCCCAAAGCATATCGATTTCCGCAGGATCGGCGTCGCCGCGCACAAGGCGTTCCATCACGCGCATCATCCAGCCCGTACCTTCACGGCATGGCGTACACTGACCGCAAGATTCGTGCTTGTAGAATTTCGCAAGCCGCCAGATCGCTTTGATAATATCGGTGTCTTTATCCATGACAATCACCGCCGCCGTGCCAAGACCAGAGCCAAGATCACCGCGCAGATAGTCGAAATCCATAATCGCATCGCGCATCTTTTCACCGCGCACACATGGAACGGACGAACCACCCGGAATAACCGCCTTAAGGTTGTCCCAGCCGCCCTTGATACCGCCGCAGTGGGTTTCGATCAGCTCTTCAAACGAAATGCTCATCGCTTCTTCCACAACGCAGGGGTTGTTGACGTGGCCAGAAATTGCGAACAGCTTCGTGCCAGCGTTGTTGGCGCGGCCAAAGCCGGCGAACCACTCGGGGCCACGGCGCAGAATCGTCGGAACCACCGCGATGCTTTCGACGTTGTTCACAGTTGTCGGGCAGCCATAAAGACCCGCCCCCGCAGGGAATGGCGGCTTCATCCGCGGCATACCCTTTTTGCCCTCAAGGCTTTCGAGCAGCGCAGTTTCTTCACCGCAAATATACGCCCCTGCCCCATGGTGCAGATAAATGTCGAAATCCCAGCCGGATTTTGCCGCGTTCTTGCCAACCAGACCAGCCGCATAGGCCTCATCAATCGCCGCTTGCAGCGCTTCCTTTTCGCGGATGTATTCGCCGCGAATGTAGATGTAGCAGGCATTCGCATTCATCGCGAAGCTGGCAATCAGACAACCCTCGATCAGCGTATGCGGATCATGGCGCATGATCTCACGGTC
>NZ_JBAUHO010000128.1:0-2329 GCF_049680325.1 Planktotalea sp. | reverse complement strand
CCTCTGGCGCGTTTAGAAAAAAGGCCTCTTTCAAGGGCAATGCAATGTCGAAAGGGCGTACCAGCCTGCCACTGTCCAGAATAGGCCGCGACATAGATGAGCGGCCCAAGGCAATACCACCGCCCGTCGCCGCAATCTCGAATACCAGCAAAGAGGTGTCGCATTGCATGCCCTGTCCCGCATTGACGTCTTTGGCACCAGCGGCGCGCAGCCAGTTGGCCCAGCCTTCCTCATAGCCAAGTACATGCAAAAGGCGGTGATGCCTGAGATCGGACGGGGTCTTGAGCGGTGGGCCGTCCTGTCGCACATGCGGCGCACAGAGCGGCTCCAGTACTTCCCAAGTCAACCGGTCGGAGCGAAAGCCTGCCCAGCTTCCAGTGCCGTACTGAATATCCAGATCAAAGCGTTCTTTGTCGAATTCTTCGCCCCAGACGCTTGAGACCAGCCGGATCGGCACTTCCGGGTGCTTGGCCATGAAGGATGTCAGGCGCGGTGCGATCCATGCGACGGAGTATCCGACTGGTGCACGCACCGTCAGTATCTCGGAACGTCTGTTGCCAAACACCTCTTCGGTTCCGGCGGCCAGACGTTCGAACCCGTCGCGGATTTTGGGCAGATATGCGGCCCCGACTTTGGTCAGCACAAGACTGCGCGGTTTGCGTTCAAACAGCGGCTCGCGCAGGAATTGCTCTAGCAGTTTGACCTGCTTGCTGATCGCCGCTTGCGTCAGGTTCAATTCTGCCGCAGCATTGGTAAAGCTCAGATGGCGGGCCGAGGCTTCAAAGGCGCGCAGCCAAGTGAGATGTGGAATTTTCTGCCTCATGGGCAACCTTTGCATAACTCTGGTAGGGTCATTGAACGATAATCATTCGCTTGCCGCCCGCCCGATTGCGACGTCAGATGGGCGCAAATGGAGGGGCACATGACAATACCAAGTTTGCAAGTAGATCTCGGGTTCGATCCGGACAGGCTGGCGCGGATCAGTGCATGGATGCAGGCACATGTGGATGAAGGGCGGCTGGCAGGGCTGTCGGTTCAGATCAGCCGCAAAGGACAGGTGGCCTATGTCCAGCACAGGGGCCTGCGTGATATCGCAGGCGGCAAAGAGGTGTGCACCGATACTGTATGGCGCATCTATTCTATGACCAAACCGGTCACCACACTCGCGGCCTTGATGCTGTATGAACAGGGTGCGTTTCAACTGGACCAACCGGTATCGGACTTCCTGCCCGGTTTTGGTGCAGCAGGGGTCTGGTGTGGGGAAGGGCATCCGCTGGAGGATACCGAGCCGCTGCACAGACCTGTGACCATCCACGATTTGATGACCCATCAGGCGGGGCTGGTTTATGGCGATGTGCAAGGCGATGCGCTTGAGCGGGCGTGTTGCGCCGAGGGGTTGGATTTCGATTGGCCGGGCGACACGATGGCCGCCGCCGTGGCGCGCCTTACCGCTCTGCCCTTGGCGTTTCAGCCTGGTGCGCGCTGGTTCTACGGGCTGTCTACTGATGTGCTGGGACATCTGATTGAAGTGATATCGGGCCAGCCCCTGTCGGCGTTTCTCAAGAAACAAATTTTTGATCCGCTGGGCATGCAGGACACGGGCTTTGCTGTGAGCCCCGCTCAGGCAGGCCGAATGGCGACCCTTTATGATGTGGACCTGAACAACGTCTCGGGAAAATATGATCCCGAAGGGGCCGTGACCCTCGAAAGTGGCGGTGGCGGGCTGGTCTCCACGCTGGGCGATTACCAGCTGTTTGCGGATATGATGCTGGCACGCGGCGCCTATGCCGGTGGGCATCTGCTGGGGCGCAAGACTTTCGATCTGATGGTGTCCAACCACATGGGCGGTGATCTGGCCACAAGGGGGCAGACGCATTTCAGCGAGACCACGCTGCAGGGGATCGGATTTGGCTTGGGGGTTTCGGTGATGCTGGACCCAAACCGCGCCCAGATCCTTGGCTCGCCCGGAGAATTTGCCTGGGGCGGCATGGCCTCAACTGCATTCTGGGTTGATCCTGTGGAAGAGATGACCGTGATGCTGATGACGCAACTGGTCCCGTCGAGCCACTACACCCTGCGCCGCCAGTTGCGGGTGCTGAGCTATCAGGCGTTGGTCACATAGGGCCATCAGGTCGGGAGCGCGTCAGGAGCAAGATGACAGGCAATCGTCAGACCGTCCGGAAAAACCAGGTCAGGCGGCGTTGTCGTTTCGCACAGATCCCGCATGGCATGAATGCAGCGATTGGCAAACGGGCAGCCCTTTGCCGTAAGCTCAACCCCGCTGACGCTGGCGGCGCGCGCCTCGTCAGTCTGTGCGACACCCTCAAGC
>NZ_JBAUHO010000127.1:0-4764 GCF_049680325.1 Planktotalea sp. | reverse complement strand
ATATTTGAGGTCTCCGGGCTGCTAAGCCTTGCTACCGTCACGCCCAATGGTGACACTTCTGCTTTGCAAACCCAGTGACATTTCTACTTGGTTGCAACACTCACAGACAATCTTATCCCCGTGCAATCCGACATCTGCGCGCAAACAGTTTAGTGACGTAAAGTAAATCGTCCAACCCCGACAAGCCATCATCTTGATGTTGCTTGTATTTGCCAATTCGTGATCTCATTGCCATGCTGCACGCACTTAGGTTCCACAACGGTTAGGCCGATATGATCCCTATTCATCCCCCCGCTACGCAAAATCCGCCAAAGGAAACGGTTGTGTCCCGTATCCGCGCGAACGGCGCGGCCTATCCCGAGCGCTTGGCGCTGGTTTGTGGTGAAGACCGATTGAGTTGGGGGGCCTTTGATACGCGGATTAATCGCGTTGCGAACCTGTTGATCCAATCGGGATTGGGCAAGGGCGATCACATCGCGATTATTTCGCCCAATTCCATTCCCTACGCAGAACTGTTTATGGGTATCCTGCGGGCGAGAGCCTGCGTGACGCCCCTGTCGTCAATGGCATCGCCCGACGCGTTGCAAAAGATGCTGACCGACTGCGGCGCATCCGCGATATTTGTTGCATCGCAATACCTTGAACTGGTCGCAGGCTTTGTAACAGAGCTGCCCATCAAGCGCTTTGCGATTGATTTCGAACATGCCGCTTTTGAAGGCTATGAGGCGGCCTTGGCACAAGCGCCAACCACCGACCCTATGGTTCCGATTGAAATGAGCGATGCTTTCAATCTTATCTATTCTTCTGGTACAACCGGTACACCCAAAGGCATTATTCAGGATCACTGGATGCGAGCGGCGCAGATGGATCGCGTGTCACCCAACGGCTATGATGACAACGCGCGCACCCTGATTTCGACACCGCTGTATTCCAACACGACGATTGTTTCCTTTGTGCCAACGCTTTTTGGCGGCTCGACTGTCTATCTGATGCCCAAGTTCGACGCGCGCCAGTATCTGCAAATTGTCGAGCATGAGAAGATCACACATACGATGCTTGTGCCTGTGCAGTACAAACGGATTATGGATGTCCCCGACTTTGATCGTTTCGATCTGGGGTCTATGCGGATCAAATTTTCAACCTCCGCGCCGCTGCGCGCGGATGTAAAGCGGGATGTGTTGGCGCGTTTCCCGGGCAAATTGATCGAATACTACGGGCTGACCGAAGGCGGCGGCGTGACTGTACTGGTTGCCGATGAACATCCCGGCAAGCTGCACACAGTCGGCCAATTGGCCCCCGGCAATGACATCCGCCTGATCGACGCAGACGGGCAGGAAGTGCCGCAAGGCGAAATAGGCGAAATCTGCGGACGTGGCCCGACCATGATGGCCGGATACTTCGGGCGCGACGATCTGACGGCCGAATACATCTGGCGCAATTCCGAGGGCGATGTCTATTTCCGCTCGGGCGATATGGGCTCGTTTGATGAGGACGGGTTTCTTGTGCTGTCTGATCGCAAGAAAGACATGATTATCTCTGGCGGCTTGAACATCTATGCCAATGATCTTGAAATGGCGCTTCTGGGCGATCCTGATGTTATCGACGCGGCGGTGATTGGGGTGCCCTCTGACACTTGGGGGGAAACGCCGCTGGGTCTTGTGGTGCTGCGAGAGGGCTCAAGCAAGAGCGCCGAGAGCCTTTTGAACGACGCCAATAGCAAGCTTGGTAAAAGCCAGCGTCTATCCGCAATCGAAATACGTTCTTCCCTGCCGCGCAGCAGCATCGGCAAAATTCTCAAGAAAGAGCTACGCATTCCTTATTGGAGCACGCAGAAAGCGAACATATGAGCGAACCTAAAATGAACGGTGCTGAAAGTCTTGTGCACAGCCTCCTGTCCAGCGGCGTAGAGGTTTGCTTTACCAACCCTGGCACGTCCGAGATGCATTTTGTTGCGGCCCTCGATCATATCCCGGGCATGCGTTCCGTGCTTGCCTTGCAGGAAGGTGTCGCAACCGGCGCGGCGGATGGATATTTCCGGATGGCGGGCAAGCCTGCCTCGACCTTGCTGCACCTTGGCCCTGGCTTGGCCAACGGGGTATCCAACCTGCATAACGCCAAGAAAGCCGGTTCCGGCGTGGTGAATATCGTGGGGGAACACGCCTCTAGCCACATCGCGCTGGATGCACCGCTAACCGCTGACATCGAGGGCATTGCCCTGCCCGTCTCGCATTGGGTACGCACGTCTACTTCGGCGGCCGCCGTGGGCAAGGATGCAGCAGAGGCGGTACAGGCCGCCATGGTTGCGCCGGGCCAGATTGCGACGCTGATCCTGCCCAGTGACACCGCTTGGGATGACGGCGGGGTGCCGCATGAAGCCCTTGATCGGGCACCGCCCGCGCCCTTTGCCGAAGACCTGTTGACCCAAGCGGCGCAGGCGCTGGACGGCCCCGAAAGTCTGCTATTGCTAGGTGGCAATGCGCTTGGCGAAAGCAATTTGGAACTGGCGGGCCGCATTGCTGCGCAAACAGGCTGCGGGCTTTTGTCCGAATGGGCCAACGCGCGTCTTGAACGTGGTGCAGGGCGGGTTGCAATCGGGCGTGTGCCCTATCCGATTGATATCGCGTTAGAGGTTCTTAAGCCCTACAAACGAATTGTATTGCTTGGCGCGCGCGCGCCTATCGGCTTTTTTGCCTATCCCGGCAAACCCGCGATTTTGACCCGCGATGGCGCAGAAATCCTACCGCTTGCCGAGGCGGGCACAGACCTTACATCAGCCCTGAACGCGCTTTGCGATGCAACGAATGCCAGACTGACGCCGCCTGCCCATATCGCCGCGCCCGAAGTGCCAGAGCGCCAGCAGGGGCCGATCAACCTTGATACGCTCGCTGCCACGATCGCCCGCACGATACCCGAAGATGCGATCATAGTGGATGAATCCGTCACCACGGGGCGCGGGTTCTCGCCCTTAACCAAAGGCGCGGCACGGCATACGTGGCTGAACAACTGTGGCGGCTCGATCGGCTATGGGCTTCCTGTCGCAATCGGGGCCGCCATCGCCTGCCCGGATCGCAAAGTGATGGCGCTCATTGGGGACGGCTCTGCGATGTATACGGTTCAGGCGCTCTGGAGCATGGCGCGCGAAAACCTCGATGTGACTATCTTGATTTTCGCCAATCGCAGTTACAAAATTCTGCGCGGCGAGCTGAGCAATGTCGGCGTCCAGAATCCCGGGCCTCGTGCCATTGATATGCTGTCTTTGGACCGCCCCGACTTGCAATGGGTCGACATGGCCAACTCTATGGGTGTCGAGGCTTGCCGTGTAAGCGAATGCGAGGCGCTCGAACTGGCGATTGAAACAGGGCTGGCAACCTCATCGCCCTACCTTATTCAAGTCGACCTTTAAGCCGCGAAACCCTGCCCCGGATTTGAAATGCCTAGGCGCGCGCGGCGCGCCAGGCGACGGCCATTGGCGGCAGCGCAAGAAGAAATCCGGCAAACGTCAGCCCTGCATGGCTTAGTCCCAAAATGCCGCCAATCGGCGCGGCAACAAGCAGGCCGGCCACGAACAAAAACAGCCGCATCAGTGCCGATGTGCTGCTAGAGTTCAAGGGGCCCACGAAGCTCACAAATCCTTGCAGCGCTGCCGAAATAAACCAGACGCCGATCAAGGCGCAGACCAGCACAATTGCCACTTCCAAAAGCGGGCCTTGGCCGATCAGCGCAGGATTCAGCACAAAGAAAAACGGGATTACATAGATCACGCCGCCCAGCTTCATGGCTTCAAAACCGGTTTTGAAAGCGTTGGCCCCTGCCATCGAGGCAGCGGCGAAAGCACCCAAAGCGACGGGCGGTGTAATGAAACTGACCATGCCCCAATACAGGATGAACAGATGCACCGCGAGCTCATCAAGACCCGCCTGAACAAGGGCCGGGGCAAGCACCACAGCCAGAAAAATATAGCAGGCCGTGACCGTCATCCCCATTCCAAAGATAAAGGATGTAACAGCGCCCATGATGAGCAACATCGTCAGGGAATTGCCTGCCATGTGCACCAGCTCATTGGCCAGCGGCCCTGTCAGGCCCGTCGCTTGAAAGGCCCCAACAATCATGCCGATCCCAAGCAGCACGGCGACCAGCTCGGAAAGCGTTCGGCCAACCGATACGATGATGTTCAAAAACCCGTGCCAAGAGACGCGATCGTTCTTGTTGAACTGGTTGACCATAAGCAACAAGGTGACGGCATAAAACGGCGCCGTTTTTTCCCAGCGAAAGGCCACCATCAGGAAGATCAACAGCGCAAATACAGCGATATAAAGCCAGCCTTCGCGCAGGGTTTGCAAGATGGCGGGCCTGTCTACTTTTGCCAGCCCTTTCAGACCGCGCCGCGCAGAATAGGCATCGACCTGGACAAACAGGCCAAAGAAATAAAGCAGCGACGGGATCGCAGCAGCCATCATGATTTCGACGTAGGGACGACTAAGCCAGGACGCGATAACAAATGCGGTTGCCCCCATGATCGGCGGCATCAACACGCCCCCGGTTGACGCGCAGGCCTCTGTTGCGGCGGCGTAGCGGGCAGAAAAACCGGTTTTCTTCATCGCGGGAATAGAAACCGCGCCCGTTGTCAGCACATTCGAGATAACCGAACCCGACATTGATCCCATAAAGCCTGATGCAAAGATTGATACCTTGGCAGCGCCGCCGCGATACCCACCAACCAGCGCCATGGCGAGGTTGTTGAAAAACTTGCCGCCCCCCGTGAAC
>NZ_JBAUHO010000126.1:0-10580 GCF_049680325.1 Planktotalea sp. | reverse complement strand
GTGCTTGTGCCAAGCGTCACAACAGAGCCCACGATGACCGCGCCGATGAGCGCTGCGAAAAGACCGTATTCAATTGCAGTCGCGCCATTCTCGTCACGAGAAAAAGATGCGAGGGAAAGTGCGATTTTAGACGTTACCAGATTGTACATGTGTTCGTTCCTTTGATGTTTGTGTTGTGCTTCCGATCCTGATTGGTTCGGCGCTGAAAACATCAAAACCATGCGGGCAGCTCTGGCTCTATCGGTCAGAGGAATGATATTTTCCCCATGCACCTAAGGTCTGAGCGTCATCATACCGACGTATGATAGCGCTTCAGGCCCGCTGGACGCTGTGTCTGGTTTTAGGCTGCGCATTGCGCTTTGATTTTATTGTTTAATAATAGCATCTTGGCCTGACGGGGGCAGGGCCGGTGTCGTTCTCAAGTAAAAGGAGAACGATACGTTACTTAGGTGAAGCGTTTTGTTGAAATGCTGAAACAGGTAGGAAAACGGCCCAGGTTCGAGTGTTTATAAGCTACCAAATGGCAGACTTATTGGTTCGCCTATGTCCAGTTTCACAGTCGGGAACGAACGATTCTCGCGGGCATTGAGGCTTAAGCTGTCATCGCGGCGCAGCCGTGCTTCCTCGAATGATGAGCGACACCGGAATGACCGCGGCGTGTTCGGAGCCTGTGCCTTCGGGACTTTCGAGCCGTTCCAGGAGCATTGCAGCAGCCGTCTCGCCCAAGAGCAATCTGTCCTGCCGCATTGACGTCAGCGGAGGGATGAATTGTTCAGCGAGATCGATGTCATCAAAGCCCATCACAGAGACGTCGTCGGGGACTTTGAAGTTGCGCCGCGACAATTCTGAGATAAACCCCATAGCGATCTGATCGGAGGCACAAAACATTGCCGTTGGACGATTTTCCAACGCGATCCACGCGTTTGCAGCCCGGCAGCCTGCAGCCAGCGAAAAGTCACCGGGAATGATCCACTCCGGGTGTTGCTCTAACTGATGCGTTGCAATCTCTTCGACAAACGCGTCTTTGCGCGCTTGCATCAGCACGTTGCCTTCCGGGCCAGTCACATGGCCGATTTTACGATGGCCGATATCGTGTAAATAGCGCACAGCGGCCTTCGTGCCGCGGCGGTTTTCGCTGCGAACGGATGGAAATTCCTGCTCTTCGATCCATTCACAAGCAAAGAGAACTCGCTTGGATTGCTGTCCTGTTTTCAGGGATGCTATGACATCTGGTTCTAACGCCCCATCAAGAATTATCATGCCATCGGCACGTGCGTCATCGAGGTAGTCAACCAATCGCTCGCCGCTGCCATGAACCTGTTTCGTGCTGGCAATAAGCATCGAGTAGCCTTTGCGCGAAAGGTTCAGCGATATGCCTTCCAGAATGGTCGAAAAGAACGGGTTTGCCAAATCGGGCAGCAAGACCAAGACGGAATGTGCACGCTGGGTTCGCAGGTTCCGCGCTGCGCGATTTACGCGGTATCCACTGACCTCAACGGCCTTTGAAACACGGCGTCTCGTTGATTCGGAAACCATGTTGGGGTTTGAGAGCGCGCGCGAGACGGTCGCCGTCGAAACGCCAGCGACACGGGCAACGTCTTGAAGTGTTGAAGTTTTTGCTATCATCGCGTCCCATCCCAGACATGGAGTGATGTAATCGATTGCAATAGTTGTTGACAAGTTAAACGGGCTCATTTCACTATGTAATCGATTACAACGGATGGCGATCTCAAGGTTTATCGCGAATTTCCGCAATTTCTGGGAGGAAAAAATGTCTAATGTATTGAAGTCCCTTTTGATTGGGACGGCGCTTACATGCGCGTCCGCAGCATCGGCCGTTGAGCTAGAAGTCACGCATTGGTGGACGTCGGGGGGCGAAGCTGCGGCTGTCACCGAGTTGGCCAAGGCTTGGGATGCGACTGGTAATACATGGCTGGACGGCGCAATTGCAGGGTCGGGCGGTACCGCACGCCCTATCATTATTAGCCGTATTTTGGGCGGCGATCCGATGGCTGCCACACAGCTAAACCACGGTCGCCAAGCCGAAGAACTGATCGAGGCAGGCCTCATGCTCGATCTCACAGATGTTGCCGAAGCCGGTGGCTGGACTGACATTGTCAAACCGTCAAGTCTGCTTGATGCCTGCACATTGGATGGCAAGATTTACTGCGTGCCGATAAACATCCACTCATGGCAGTGGTTGTGGTTGTCAAATAAAGCCTTTGCTGACGCTGGCGTCGCAACCCCGACAAGTTGGGATGAATTTGCAGCCTCTGCTGATGCCATGCGTGCAGCTGGTAAATTGCCGCTCGCAATGGGTGCTCAAGGTTGGCAGCAGTCTGGTGCATTTGGCGTGATTGCTGTTGCGATTGCAGGTGGCGATGCCTGGCGCGCCGTTAACGTAGACAAAAACGCAGAAGTTGCTGCCGGTCCTGAATATGCAAAAGTCTTTGAAGCCGCAGTTGCCGCCCGCGACATGGCGAAGGACGGCAATGTTCAAGACTGGAACCAAGCGACAAACATGGTCATCACCGGCGCTGCTGGCGGTCAAATCATGGGGGATTGGGCGCAGGGCGAATTCCAAGTTGCGGGTCAAACGGCTGGTGTGGAATATGAATGCCTTCCGGGCTTAGGAAACAACGCGGTTTTGGATACGAGCGGTGACGCGTTCTATTTCCCTCTTAACAGCGATCCTGAAGTCACAGCGGCGCAAAAAGAACTTGCCGCTTTGATGATTAGCCCGGAAGTGCAGGTGGCGTTTAACCTTAAAAAGGGTTCCCTGCCTGTTCGTGGCGACATCGATATGGCCGCCGCGAACCGATGCATGCAAAAAGGCTTGGACATCTTGGCATCGGGCAACATCCTCCCGTCCGGTGACATGAATCTTTCGGCTGACACAAGCACACAGATCGAAGATTTGATGCTCGAATTCTGGGCTGGCGACACGATGTCGGCCGCGGATGCGCAAGCCCGTTACGCTGAAATCATCGACAACGCAGACTAAGCCTGATTGTCTTTGGCCCGCCTGTGTGAATGGGTGGGCCACTGCAACTTTTGTTATCACAATCATTTCTGGGGGGATCACGATGTCCATGGTTAATCAAGAGGCTGCTCTTGAAGGCCCCGCGAAAGGCAAGCCGAACAGGCTGACCCGAAATCTAAGCTCAAAAATCGCTGCGCTCCCGATGATCCTGACTGCATTGGTAATTTTCGTAGGGTGCACCGTTTGGACAATCGTCTATTCCTTTACCAACTCGCGGCTTTTGCCAAAAGAAAACTTCATTGGTTTCGATCAATATGAGCGGCTTTGGGGCAGTAGCCGCTGGATAACGTCGATCACGAATCTGATGTGGTATGGCGTCAGTTCACTGGTCCTGACCTTGGTGATTGGCTTTACACTCGCGGCATTGCTGGATCGCAAAATCCGCTTTGAAAACACGTTCAGGAGTATCTTTCTCTTCCCGTTTGCATTGTCTTTCATTGTAACCGGCCTTGTGTGGCAGTGGATTTTGAACCCTGATTTTGGCGTTCAAGGCGTCGTGCGAAGCTGGGGCTGGGAGAGCTTTAGCTTTGATCCGCTTTACAACCCCGACATCGTGATTTTTGGCGTGCTTATTGCAGGCATTTGGCAGGGCTCGGGTTTGATTATGTGCATCATGCTAGCCGGCTTGCGCGGGATCGACGAAGACATCTGGAAAGCCACCCGCGTTGACGGCATCGGCACCATAAAGACCTATGTGCTCGTCATCATTCCGATGATGCGTCCCGTCTTTATCACATCACTCGTTTTGATCGCCGCCGGCATTATCAAGCTCTATGATCTGGTCGTTGCTCAAACCTCTGGCGGACCGGGTCTTTCGTCTCAGGTTCCGGCAATGTATGTCTATGATTATATGTTCAAGGCGCAAAACCTTGGCCAAGGCTTTGCCGCGTCAACGATGATGCTGTTGTCGGTTGTCATCATATTGATCCCCTACATCTATTTGCAGTTCAAGGGGACCAACCGTGGATAATGCGATGACAGGCCCACGTGGCCCCAAGCCGAAGCGCCGCTTTTCGCGCAATAACATTTTCATTTACGGTACGCTTTTGATGGTCAGCATGTATTATCTGCTGCCGCTATATGTGATGGTTGTGACCTCGCTAAAAGGCATGCCCGAAATTCGGATGGGCAATGTGTTTAGCCCGCCCGTGGAGATCACATTTGAGCCGTGGGTGAAAGCATGGGCCCAAGCCTGCACAGGCATCAATTGCGATGGCCTTAGCCGTGGGTTCTGGAACTCTGTGCAGATCTTGATCCCATCGGTGACACTCTCTATCGCTGTCGCCTCGATCAACGGCTATGCGCTTTCGAACTGGAAGTTCAAAGGCTCCGAAGTCTTCTTTAACATTCTCATTCTCGGTGCGTTTATCCCCTACCAGATCATGCTTTACCCAATCGTGATCTTGCTGCGCGAACTCGGTCTTTACGGCGGGCTATCAGGGTTGGTTCTGGTACACACTGTCTTTGGCATGCCGATCCTGACGCTCTTGTTCCGCAACTACTTCGCCTCGATCCCTGAAGAACTATTCAAGGCCGCAAGGGTAGATGGCGCAGGTTTCTGGCGGATTTATTTCCAGATCATGATGCCGATGGCGCTGCCGATCTTTGTCGTTGCGATTATCTTACAGGTCACAGGCATCTGGAACGACTTCCTTTTCGGGGTCATTTACACAAAGCCGGATCTTTACCCGATGACAGTGCAGCTCAATAACATCGTGAACTCGGTCCAGGGGGTGAAGGAATACAACGTGAATATGGCGGCGACGCTGCTCACAGGTCTGGTCCCTCTCATCATTTACTTTGCCTCAGGCAAACTTTTTGTCCGCGGAATTGCCGCTGGCGCAGTCAAAGGCTGACGACATGACAAACTCAGTTGAAATCAAAAATCTCGACCTCAATTTTGGCGCTGTGAAAGTGCTGAAGCAACTCAACCTCGACATTCACGAAGGCGAATTCCTTGTGCTATTGGGATCGTCGGGCTGTGGGAAATCGACGCTTTTGAACTGCATTGCAGGACTTCTGGAAGTCTCGGATGGTCAAATTTTCATCAAAGGGCAAAACGTGACCTGGGCAGAGCCGTCAGAGCGCGGCATCGGCATGGTGTTTCAATCCTATGCGCTTTACCCGCAGATGACTGTGCGCGGGAACCTGTCTTTTGGGCTAAAGAACGCCAAAGTGCCGAAAGATGAAATCAACAAACGGGTCGCGCGTGTTGCAGAGGTTTTGCAGATTGAAGCGCTGCTCGAACGCAAGCCCGGTGCGCTTTCGGGTGGCCAGCGTCAGCGGGTTGCGATCGGCCGCGCTCTTGTGCGCGAGGTTGATGTGTTTCTCTTTGACGAGCCACTCTCAAACCTTGATGCCAAGTTGCGCACGGATTTGCGCGTCGAACTGAAGCGGCTTCACAAGAAGCTAAAGAACACGATGATCTATGTGACACATGACCAGGTCGAAGCGATGACTTTGGCCGATCGTATTTCGATTATGCGCGGGGGTATGATTGAACAGCTCGATACCCCTGAAACGATCTACGCGAAGCCTTGCAACAAATATGTGGCTGATTTTATTGGCTCTCCCGCGATGAACCTGTTTCAGGGCGAAATCAAAGGGAACACCTTTAGCTGCGGCGGCTTTAGCGTCGATATCACTGGTTATGAATTCGGGCCCAATGGCCAACGCGATGGTGCCGCTTGGCTTGGAATTCGCCCCGAACATATAGCGACGGCGCAGGCCGCTGAAGGGCACACTTTCTGTGGCCCCGCCGAGATTGATATTGTTGAACCGATGGGCTCGGACACGCTGGTCTGGGTCGATTTCGCGGGCCAATCCGTGCGTGTGCGCACCGAAGGCCAATCGGGCCTCACGTCAGGCGAAACCCTGACCATCGGCTTTGACGCCGCGCGCCTTCACCTTTTTGACATGAAAACAGAGACACGTCTCTAATCCTGAGAGCACTCAAATGACTGTATCACTTCAACTCTATTCGATGCGCGATGTTGCCGATCAGATCGCACTATTGAGCAAACTACCTGCAATGGGGATTACAAAAGTCGAAGGCTATGGCGGCGTTTACAACGACCCGAAAGCCTATCGTGCTGCGATGGATGCAAACGGAATTACGATGCCGTCTGGCCATATGGGGCTGGACGATATCGAGTCGGATTTTGATGCCACAATGAGCATAGTTCGCGCGATGGGCATGCAGCATGTTTATGCGCCCTATCTTGAAGAAAAAGACCGACCGACGACTGCTGACGGATATATTGACCTTGCAAAGCGGCTTAATTCAGCGTCGCTGCGCTATGCAGAACAGGGGATTTCCTTTGGCTGGCACAACCATGATTTCGAGTTTTTCGCACTTCCGGACGCTAGCATCCCAATGGACATTCTGCTGGAGCATGCCCCTGACATCAAATGGGAAGCGGACCTCGCATGGATCGTGCGCGGGGGGCGTGATCCGCTGGACTACATTGCGCGCTACGGCAGCCGTATCACGGCCATTCACGTCAAGGATATCGCCAAAGCGGGAACTAATCTGGAGCAGGACGGCTGGTCTGATCTTGGTGCGGGCATTTTGGACTGGTCGGCATATCTAAAGGCCTGCCATGCGCAGTCCAGCGATCTGATTTACGCGCTGGAGCACGACAAACCAAGCGATCCAATCGCTTATGCAACACGATCTGCGGCGGCATTTAAAGCGTTGTGGGAGACAATAAATGGCTAAAGATCTGGGCGTTGGCATCATTGGGTGCGGAAATATTTCGACGGCTTATCTCACGCTTGCGTCGATGTTCAAAGGATACACGATCCTCGCGGTCGCCGACATCAACATGGACAGCGCAAACGCGCGCGCCGTCGAATTTGGTGTGCGGGCTGAAACGGTCGACGCTCTTCTTGCAGCGGATGACATTGATCTCGTCATCAACCTGACCATCCCGGCGGCGCATGTTGATGTATCCCGGGCAATCTTGCAGGCGGGCAAACATGTCTATTCTGAAAAGCCTTTTGTTCTGAGCCTTGCTGAAGCGCAAGAACTTGGTGAAATTGCGACAGCCAAAGGCCTGCGGATCGGGTCCGCGCCTGATACCTTCCTTGGGGCGAGCCATCAATTGGCCCGCGAGATCATCGACAGTGGCACCATTGGCAAGGTGACCTCTGGGACTGCCGTTGTGATGGGCCCTGGCATGGAGGATTGGCACCCGAACCCCGATTTCTTTTTTGTCAAAGGCGGCGGTCCGATCCTTGATATGGGGCCGTACTATATCTGTAATCTTGTGCAGCTGCTTGGTCCTGTGAAAAAGGTCACCAGCTTTACAGGGGCGGCGTCGCCCACGCGCACGATTTCCAATGGTCCGCGCAATGGCGAAACGGTTCCCGTTGAAACGCCAACGACAATTCACGCTATTTTGTCGTTCGAAAGCGGCGCGATTATCACTTTGCTCGCCAGTTGGGATGTTTGGAAAAACGACCATCCGATCATGGAGCTTTACGGCACTGAAGGAACAATGAACATTCCCGATCCAAATTGGTTCGGAGGCGTGGTTACTTTGACGGAACGAAGCGGCGACGCCGTTCCGAAATCATGGGATCATCCGTTTGCTGTGCCAAACTTCGAAGAAGTGCATGCCAACTATCGTGGTGCTGGCTTGGCTGATATGGCGCTTTCGATCGCGGCAGGGATACCACATCGCTGCAACGCTGACTTTGCGAGCCATGTGGTTGAAGTGCTAACCGCGATTCTGGAGGCGGGTGAAACGGGGCAAGTCATGACGATGAAAACGACCTGCACGCGCCCCGATCCATTGGGGCCAGAGCAGGCACGGACATTGCTCGCATAACTCAATAAGGACGGAGAAAAAGATGAGCAATTCGATCAAAGGCCCGGCTTTGTTTCTGGCGCAGTTTATTTCTGATGAAGCGCCGTTTAATACGTTGCCTTCAATTGCGAAATGGGCAGCAGGACTTGGTTATAAGGGTGTGCAGATCCCGACATGGGACAAGCGGATCTTTGATCTGGATAAGGCCGCGACAAACAAGTCTTACTGTGATGAGGTCACAGGCATTTGCGCCGAGCATGGCCTGACGATCACCGAACTGTCCTGCCACTTGCAAAGCCAGCTTGTCGCCGTGCATCCCGCCTATGACACAGCCTTTGACGCCTTTGCGCCAGAGCATCTGCATGGTAATCCCGAGGGTCGCCAAGCATGGGCTGTCGATCAAGTTGCCAAGGTCGCCAAGGCCTCCCGGCACCTTGGCCTGAAGGGGGCGGTGGGTTTTACGGGTTCGCTTGCCTTTCCCTACCTCTACCCATGGCCACAACGTCCTGCTGGTCTTGTTGAGGAAGCCTTCACGGAACTTGCGCGCCGCTGGAAACCTCTCTTGGATATCTACGAGCAAGAGGGTGTCGATTTCGGGTTCGAAATTCATCCTGGCGAAGACGTTTTCGACGGCACCACATATGAACGCTTTCTCGAAGCGCTTGACGGCCATCCGCGCTGCAAGATCACCTATGATCCATCGCATTTCCTGTTGCAGCAAATGGACTACCTGTCGTTCATCGACATCTATCATGATCGGATCAGCGCCTTTCACGTCAAGGACGCGGAATTTAATCCGACGGGGCGCCAAGGGGTTTATTCGGGCTATGCCGACTGGGCGGATCGTGCCGGTCGGTTCCGGTCACTTGGGGATGGACAGGTCGATTTTCGCAGTATCTTCTCGAAACTCACGCAATATGGATTTGATGGATGGGCCGTGCTGGAATGGGAATGCTGCTTGAAGCATCCCGAGCAGGGCGCGGCAGAGGGCGCACCATTCATCGCGGATCATATTATCCGCCGAACCGACAAAGCCTTTGATGATTTTGCCGGCGGCACATCCGATCCGGCAGCGCTGCGCAAAATGATGGGGTTCTGAAATGGCACCGCTCAAGCTTGGCATGGTTGGCGGCGGGCAGGGCGCGTTTATTGGCGGTGTCCACCGAATTGCGGCCCGGCTCGATGGCTGCTTTGAGCTGGTTGCAGGTGCCTTTTCTTCGGACCCTGCGCGCGCGCACGCGTCTGCCTCGGACTTAGGCATCGCGGCAAGCCGATCCTACGCCGATTATCGCGAGATGGCCAAGGCAGAGGCCGCACGCCCTGACGGGATCGATGCAGTCGCAATCGTGACGCCCAACCATTTGCATGGCCCTATCGCCGAGGCGTTCCTGGCGCAGGATATCCACGTGATTTGCGACAAGCCGATGACAGCAACGCTGGCGCAGGCCAACGATTTGATGGAAGCGGCGGCGAACTCTCGTGCATCCTTCTTTTTGACCCACAATTACACAGGGTATCCAATGATCCGGCAGGCACGTCAGATGGTGGCCGACGGCGACTTGGGCGACATTAGGATCGTGCAAGCCGAATATTTGCAAGACTGGCTGAGCGAAACACCCGCCGACGACAACAAGCAAGCGGCATGGCGCACGGACCCCGCGCAATCAGGCGGCGGCGCGATCGGGGATATCGGGACACATGCCTATAATCTGGTAAGTTTTGTCACAGGCCTTCGCACGCAGTCCCTTAGCGCAACCTTGCAATCCCATGTTGCGGGTCGCGCTGTGGATGATGATGCGCGCGTCACCCTGCAGTTAAGCGGCGGCGGTCGCTGTCACATTTGGGCGAGCCAGGTGGCCGTCGGAAATGAAAACAACCTGACATTGGCCATCTACGGGAGCAAAGCATCCCTGCGCTGGGCGCAGGAAGAACCCAACGTCCTTTGGGTCACCAGATTGGGCGAAGCACCGCGCAAGATCACACGCGGGAGCGCGTCGGCCCATCCAGCTGCTGGCGCCGTCACACGCATACCGGCAGGTCACCCGGAGGGTTATCTGGAAGCCTTTGCAACGCTTTACCGCGAGGCAGCAGAAGCCATCATGACGCCGGATCAAGTAACTTCAAACAACGCATTAATCGGTATTTCACAGGGCATGGACGGTGTACGTTTCGTTGATGCCTGCCAGCGATCATCAAGCGAGGGTGGAGCCTGGATAACGCTTGAATAAGACCGTGTGACTTTGGTGAACCGCACCGGGTTTGCCGGAGGCTGATTTATTTTAGTTACGCGGCCATGTCTGATCTTTCCAGAGCTGCATAGAAGTTTGCCTCTGCTTCAGCTGGCGGGATATTCCCGATATGCTCCAGCAGGCGGCGATTGTTGAAGAGCTATGCCCGAAAGTTGGTGACGGCGTGATTAGGCGGCATGGTTAAGTTGTTTGATCCCGTCCTTGAATGCAATCCCTTCGATGATCTCTGGCATGCGGTTGGCTCCATCGAGTTTGCGCCACTTGGTTTGGGCTGACATCATCAGCTTGAACGCCATGGCAAGGCCGGTTTTGCGGCTGAGGCAGCCTTTGGTTTTGCCCGTTCGATGTCGGACGGTGGCGAAGGTGCTTTCGATTGGGTTCGTCGTTCGGACATGTTTCCAATGCTCGGCTGGGAAGTCATAGAAGGCCAAGAGTACGTCACGATCCTTGGTCAGTTTCCCCACGGCTTTGTCG
>NZ_JBAUHO010000125.1:0-5353 GCF_049680325.1 Planktotalea sp. | reverse complement strand
CTTGATACGAGCCTCGATTATCAACAGGTTACACTTGGCGCGCGCTATGCTGTGGCACAGCCAATTGCAGGTGTGTCTGTCGATTTCGGCCTGTCGCTCAGCCAGAAAACACACGAATTCTCGCGTTTCACACGTTTTGGACGTCAGGACTCCACTGTCGCATTGGATGTGACGGGCGTGTTCAACCAGATTGAGTACTTCGGCTTTTCTCCCGCTGTTACGTTGACCGCAAGCAAGACCAAATCCAACATCGGTCTTTATGAAAGCCAAGGATTGGGTGTGCGCGTCGGGATTCAATCCTCGTTCTAGCATCTAAATTGATCGGTTTTGGCGCTTAGCCACTCGACTCCTCCAATTCGCCCGCTACTCTTTTGGTGAATCAAATGGAGGCCGAAATGGCACTGAAATATTTACACACAATGGTCCGCGTCAAAGACCTGGACGCGTCGATCGCCTTTTACAAACTGCTTGGCCTCGAAGAAACGCGGCGCATGGAAAGCGAGCAAGGGCGCTTTACGCTGGTGTTTCTGGCCCCGCCCGAGCAGCCCGAGTGCCCTGTTGAATTGACTTACAATTGGGACGGCGACGATGGGCTGCCCTCTGACAGCCGTCATTTCGGGCATTTGGCCTATGCGGTCGATGACATCTACGCGACCTGCCAGCACCTTATGGACAATGGCGTCACGATCAACCGCGCGCCGCGCGATGGGCGCATGGCCTTTGTTCGCTCGCCCGACAATGTTTCAATCGAACTGCTGCAAGATGGTGAGGCGCTGGAGCCTATCGAGCCATGGATCAGCATGCCGCCGGTTGGCCACTGGTGATACTCAGGCTGCTCATCTGCGCAGCCGTTTTGGCCGCCTGCGTTGCGGATCCGGCGCAAGCGCGCTGTCGTTTAGCATTGCTTTTGGCCCTTGATGTGTCCTCCTCCGTCTCCGAGGACGAATACGCCCTTCAACAACAAGGATTGGCAAACGCGCTTATGTCTGACGATGTCACGCGTGCCATCCTTGAAGATCAAAGCGGCAGCGTCGCCCTGTCTGTCTATGAATGGAGCGGGCGTTATCAACAAAAGCTGCTTGTGGATTGGACGCTTCTGAACAATCGAAACGAGATAGCTCAAGTCGCGGCAAAGATCGCGCAATCACAGCGAAGCTTTTCGCGCTTTCCCACGTCCATAGGCTTTTCTTTGGGCTACGGCGCGGCCCTGTTCAAAAGAGCCCCTGACTGTGCCCAGCGCGTTTTGGATGTTTCGGGGGACGGCATAAACAACGACGGATTTGGTCCGCAGGTGGCATACCGTCATTTTCCTTTCGAGAATGTTACGGTTAATGGCCTTGTCATTGCGGGCAGCGATCCTGACGTTGAATGGTATTATGAAAACGAAGTGCTTAAGGGGCGCTTTGCCTTTCTGGAAGTGGCCGATGGGTTTGCTGATTTCGAGCGTACGATGGCGCGTAAGCTTTACCGTGAGATCAGCACCCTCATGCTGGGCGCGGCTGTGCCCGAAACGGCAACAGAGCCGCGACTATGATCCGCGCGGTTTGCTTTTTGCTTGCGCTGGGTACGTTGGGCCACGCCGCACAGGCCCAAGAACGCTGCCGCCAGGCGCTGGCGCTCGCGCTGGATGTGTCAGGATCGGTTGATAGTCGGGAGTACCGTTTGCAGCTTGATGGTTTGGCCGCAGCGCTAAGCAACCCCAAAGTTCACACTGCCCTGTTGTCCATGCCCGACACGCCTGTGCGCCTTGCCGTTTATGAATGGAGCAGCCCAGCCGATCAAACCCTGCTGGTGCCCTGGCGCGCGATCACTTCCGAGGGCGACTTGAATGGGCTTGCCGCGCAACTCAGGTCAACGCAGCGAACGCCAGCAGAGCAATCCACCGGCCTTGGAACAGCCATGCTTTATGGTGCAAAGCTATTGGCGCGCCAGTCAGAGTGCTGGGTCCGTACCTTGGATATTTCTGGCGATGGCAAAGCGAATACAGGGCCTTTGCCGCAAAAACTGAACAAAACGGCATTTGACGGCATTACAATCAACGCCTTGGTCATCGGAGCCGATGCGCTCGATCATGGTGACAGCCGCCAAGCCGAAATTGGCGAGCTGTCCTCTTACTTCAACGCTTATGTAATTCACGGCCCCAGCAGCTTTGTTGAAGTTGCGCTGGGGTTTGATGACTACGAACGCGCGATGGTGCGAAAGCTGCTACGCGAGCTTGAAGGGATGGCGTTGTCCTTGAACCGCTGAAACGTCAGTATATGTAGCGGATCTGATCTGTCCAATACCGCTCCATGCGTTTCAACGCCCCGGTGATTTCGATAAGGCCTTCTGGCCCAAGAACGCCCTTGCTTTGAAGACCGTCCGCATGGCGTTCAAACAAATGCGCAACCACATCGCGGATGTCCCGCCCGCTGGGCGTTAGTTTCACGCGCACGGAACGACGATCAATCTCGCAGCGTTGATGGTGCATATAGCCCATCTCGACCAGCTTTTTGAGATTATAGCTTACATTAGAGCCTTGATAATATCCGCGCGATTTCAGCTCCCCGGCGGTGACTTCATTGTCACCGATATTGAAAAGCAAAAGCGCCTGTACTGCATTGATTTCCAGCACATTGACGCGCTCGAACTCGTCCTTGATTACATCAAGCAACAGCCTGTGCAATCTTTCTACAAGCGCGAGCGCCTCTAGATACCCGGAAATAAAACCTTTATCCGCACCCGACCTTTGATCGGTGTGCAATACGCTGTGAATACTCATTCTTGTCTCCGCCTAACTGCTCAGGGAGGACAATGAATTAAATTTGCGAATTTTCGGTTAAGCTAAAAACAGTTTATTTTTGAAAGGTTTGTCCGATTTCAGTCAAAAGCGCATCAAATTGTTCGGGGGGAGTCGTTTGCCCCGTCACCCATGAATATAAATCCTGATCGTTCTCATCGAGCAGCGCATCATAGAGCATGATCTTCTCATCACTCATCCCCTCAAGCTGCGCATCGGCATAGGCAGAGAGAATGATATCCATCTCTTTGATCCCCCGCCGCATCGAACGCATCTTGAGCCGTTTGATCCTATTTGCTGCTGTTTCGCTCATCACATTTCCTTCAATGCGGTGCGCATCCGTTTTTCCAATCGTCCCAGCTGTTCTGCCGAACGCGCCATGGTTAAACGCAATTCGCGCATGTCTTTCAGGATCACGTTGAGATCCTTATCGACTGAGTTTTCCGCTTCGTGCGGTGCGTCCAGGCCTTCGCCTTCACCATTCAGCAACCACATCATCGAAACGTTCAAAATACCGGCGATCATCGACAGGCGGTTTGCCCGTGGCTCTGACAGGTCTTCTTCCCAACTGCGAAGAGTGCTGGCTTTTATCCCAAGGCGGCGCGCCATCTGTGCTTGGCTCATGTTTTCGTGCTCTCGCGCGGCGGCCAATCTGTCGCCGAATGTGGCGGCCTCGGGGCTGTACCAGTCTTCGGCGGGCATATCATCGGTCGTCATAGGCGTGGCATTCAGGGCATCAATGTCGTTCATTTAGCTATCTCCAGTTCGTGCGTGTGCAGAACGCTTGATTGCGTGCAAGCTGCACCCTAAGAGGGACATGGCCATATTACAATCGGAGCGCCCAATGACCTTCCTTTCTGCGACACTTACGCGCGTCAAGCCTTCACCCACCATTGCTGTTACGACGAAAGCGCAAGAACTCAAGGCTGCCGGGCGCGATGTGATTGGCCTTGGTGCGGGCGAGCCGGACTTCGACACGCCGCAAAACATCAAAGATGCGGCAAATGCTGCTATCGCAGAAGGCAAAACCAAATATACCGCGCCCGATGGGATCATTGAACTCAAGCAAGCGATCTGCGCCAAGCTGCTGCGCGATAACGAGTTGACGTATGAGCCCGCGCAGGTGTCCGTGGGCACTGGCGGCAAGCAAATCCTATACAATGCGTTGATGGCAACGATGAACCCTGGCGACGAGGTGTTGATCCCTGCCCCTTACTGGGTAAGCTACCCTGACATGGTGCTTCTTGCTGGTGGTACCCCTGTTTTTGCCGCCGCAACGGCCGAGCAGAACTACAAGCTCACCGCGGCGCAACTTGAAGCCGCGATCACACCAAAGACGAAATGGTTCATCTTCAACTCACCGTCCAACCCGACAGGTGCTGGCTATACCCGCGACGAATTGAAAGAACTCACCGATGTTCTGATGCGCCACCCGCATGTCTGGGTGATGACAGATGATATGTATGAGCACTTGAGCTATGACGGGTTCGAGTTTGCGACCCCTGCCCAAGTAGAACCAGCGCTTTATGATCGCACGCTTACCTGCAATGGCGTCTCCAAGGCCTATGCTATGACAGGTTGGCGGATCGGCTATGCGGCAGGTCCAAAGGAATTGATCGGTGCAATGCGCAAGATCCAATCGCAAAGCACATCCAACCCTTGCACCATCAGCCAGTGGGCTGCGGTCGAGGCGCTGAATGGTCCGCAAGACTTTCTTGAAGAGAACAACAAGATGTTTGTACGTCGTCGCAATCTTGTGGTCGACATGCTTAGTGCGATTGACGGGGTGACCTGCCCCGTACCCGAAGGCGCATTCTACGTCTATCCATCCATCGCGGGCCTGATTGGCAAGACAACGCCAAATGGCACAGTCATCGAAAATGACGAAGTCTTTGCGACCGCATTGCTTGAAGATACAGGCGTTGCCGTTGTGTTTGGTGCCGCCTTCGGGCTTTCACCGAACTTCCGTGTCAGCTACGCTACCTCGGACGAAGCCCTCAAAGAGGCCTGCACGCGCATCCAGACATTCTGCGCAGCACTGGTCTGAGGGCAGCCATTTAAGGAGCGAACATGTCTGGTCAACTTCCCGAGTTCTATTTTCGAGTGCGAGAAAACGGCGCGCTGGTGTTTCGCGTGGATACAGAGAACCGCCAGCGGCGTATCGAGATGGACCAGATTGCGGCCATCAACATTCGTAACGGTGAAATCAAACCACAAGGGGATCGCACCCTAAGCGAGGAAGAACTCGGCGTTATCCATAACTGGATGGAAGAGCGCACTGAATTGCTCGCACAGCGCGATATTGATGACATACATCGCGCTGTCGACTATCTCAACCTGACAACCCAGTGGGTGCAGGCAAAAGCCAGCGATGAGCAGCTTGAAGCGGTGACAGATGATTTGCTCTTGGCCATGCATGATCTGCGCTCTGTGCTTGTGCGAAAGAAAGCAGACCGTTTGCTGAAGGATCGCTCCTAGTTTTAGTCGGGCGTTTGAGTTAGGCCCCTTTTGCGACGATTTGCGGGCCAAGTCGCCAGAACCGCAGGGTCATCAGGATCGCTGCAAATCCAAGTC
>NZ_JBAUHO010000124.1:0-3091 GCF_049680325.1 Planktotalea sp. | reverse complement strand
GCACCGCCCTGCCCTTTGAAAGCGCCGCTGCGCACATCGCTCGCGAAACGCTCCATTCGATCCAGCGTCGCCAGAACCTCTGGCATGACGTCAGCGCCATCGACGATGACGCTGTCACCGTCCAGGTTGCGCAGTGCCGTGTGCAGGACTGCGCGCCTTTCGGTTTCATTGATCTTTTCGCCAGCAAACATCGCATCACGTTTGGCCGCGACTCCGGCGGTTTGCGCCAAGGCCAACAAAGCGTCGCGAGAGGCTTGCGTGATACCCGTTTTGGAATAATCAAACAGCATTTCGAGCGCTGTCACCGAAAACGCGCCAGCGCGGTTTGGATCGGTATTGAAAAGCTCGAGAATATTCGCGCCCGTGTCGAGCGATTTGATATCATCCCACATAGTCTTTATCCTCTTACGGTGCCCAGTGGACATCTGCGCCGCTAAGAACGGCTTTGATCGGAGCATCCACAGGCTTTAAACTTTTTGCCTTTTCAAAGGCTTCTCGTTTTTCAGCACCAATAATGACGATATGTTTGCGCAGCGCCCCATCCAGCACCCGCGCGCTTAGCGTGATGCGGGGTTCTTGCGCACCGGGCGCGCGCATCGGCACCAGAATCGGCGCATTGCTTGCCAGCGCTTCGGTCAGTTTATCCGCACCGGGAAAGATCGATGCGGTGTGCATATCAGTGCCCATGCCCAGCAGCAAAACTGCAATCGGCAGCTCTGGCGCGATCATCGCCTCTAGTTCAGGCAAGACCTCTTCGGGTGTTTCAGCAGGCGCATAAAGCGGCAAATGACGGGCTTTGGCTGCGCGGTTCACCAGCAGGCGTTCACGAATGAGTTTGGTGTTGGAACGATCACTATCGGTCGGCACCCAGCGTTCATCTGTAAGCATCACATCGACGCGCTCCCACGGAAGGTCAGCTGCGCATAAATCGTCAAACAGCGGCCCCGGTGTTGTGCCGCCCGGCACTGCCAGACAGGCGCGCTCATCATGATGCAGCGCCGCGTTCAGATCGCCGGCAATACGGTTGGCCAGATCGATCATCATCATATCTGAATCGGGGTATTCGATGAAATTCATGCTTTTATCTCCCGCCAAACGCGACCGTCGCGCGCAATCATAGCTATAGCATCGGTCGGGCCTTCGCTTCCACTGTCGTATGGTTTAGGCACTTCGCCGCGCGCTTGCCAGCCCTCGATGATCGGATCGGTCCAGGCCCAAGCCGCCTCAACTTCGTCTCCGCGCATGAACAGGGTCTGGTTGCCGCGGATCACATCCATAATCAAACGTTCGTAAGCATCGGGAATATCTGATGCCGCAGGGCCAAGCGCCTTTGCAAAGCTCATGTCGAGCGGCACATCCACAAGCCGCATACCGCCCGGGCCCGGTTCCTTGATTGTGACATCAAGCGTCATGCCCTCGTTTGGCTGCAAGCGGATGCGCAATTCGTTATTATGTCGCCCTGCGTCGGCCCCGAAAATCGAATGTGGCGCATCTTTGAACACAACAGCAATTTCCGAAGTGCGCGCTTTGAGGCGTTTACCTGTGCGCAGATAAAACGGCGTGCCCGCCCAACGCCAGTTACTGATTGCAACCTTCAGTGCAACGAAACTTTCGGTTTTGCTGCTGGGGTCTTCCGCATGGGTTCTATAATCTGGCTGATCCGGCCCTGCACCATATTGTCCGCGCACGATGTGATGGGGCGAAACGGGCTCAAGCGCGCGAATGACTTTCAACTTCTCATCGCGCACTGCGTCAGGATCGAATTTCGCAGGTGGCTCCATCGCGATCAGGCACAAGAGCTGCATCAAATGGTTTTGCACCATATCGCGCATTGCACCAGATTTGTCATAATAGCCGCCGCGCCCGCCAACACCGACAGTTTCCGCAACTGTAATCTGGATATGATCCACGTACTGGCTGTTCCAGAGCGGTTCGAACAACATATTGCCAAAGCGCACAGCCATCAGGTTCTGAACGGTTTCCTTACCCAAATAGTGATCGATGCGGTAAATCTGCGTTTCGTCAAAGTGCAAAGCAAGCGACGCATTGAGCGCTTTGGCCGTGGCAAGATCACGCCCGAACGGCTTTTCCACCACGATGCGGCTATCGTCATCCGCCATGTCAAAACTGTGCAAACGCTCGGCAAGATCGCCAAACAGGCTGGGAGCAACCGAGAAATAGAACGCATTCACAAGCTCTTTGCGCACTTTTCCTGCTAGCTCGGCCCATCCTGTATCGCCGCGCGCATCAACAGTGACATAATCAATGCGCTGCAAGAATTCTTCTAACGTGCCGTCCTCGCAAGAACGCCCACCGCCAAATTCACGAACGGCATCAGCAACGATTGCGCGAAACTCGGCCGCGTCATGTTCGCCGCGCGCCGCGCCAATGATCTGGCTTTCCGGGGGGATTTGACCCGCGCAATAGCGGCGAAACAAGCCCGGCAAGATCTTGCGACGCGCAAGATCGCCCGTGCCGCCAAAGATGACAAGATCAAAGGGTTCAACAGGAATTACGCGTGAAACCATGAAAGCGCTCCAAGTTCTAAATCGCGCCGTTAGCGCTAACAGTTACTGTTCATGCATCCTTTAGCGCGAACATTCTCGAATGTCTAACACTGCTTTGTAACATCACAATGGTGTCAGGCTTTCTTTGGGCACTTTTCTGCGCGCGCCACTCGGGTTAAGGGAAAACAGAGGCCAAGTTAAGGATGATCCATGAAAGATCTGAACGTGCAGACCCTGCCTGCGGAAAAATTTTCTGATCCTTTTGTCACGCATAAGGGTGAAAAGCGCGCAAGCGTCGCGCTGAGCAATGCGCAGACCCTTTGGTTCAACACCGGCACGCTTTGCAATATCGAATGTGCGAATTGCTATATCCTTAGCTCTCCCAAGAATGATGCGTTGGTTTACATCACCGCCGCTGAGGTGCGCGATTATCTGGATCAACTGGAACAACGCAAATGGGGCGTGCGCGAAATCGCGTTCACGGGCGGTGAGCCGTTCATGAACCCCGAAATGATCGAGATGACCCGCGCGTCGCTGGAGCGTGGTTATGACGTTTTGATCCTGACAAATGCGATGCGCCCGAT
>NZ_JBAUHO010000123.1:0-23499 GCF_049680325.1 Planktotalea sp. | reverse complement strand
AATTCATTAGGCGACAGTCTGAAAATAAGCATACAATATCAAGACTAAACAGTGGCTAATCTGACCGCTACTACGATGGGCCTGTTGTTCCAAAAAGGACCGTTTGTTGAACGGTTCGCTGAACCGGACATTGGCGCACTTGCAGCGAAGGTCCGAAAGGTCCGCAAAACCGACATCAAGCCCCTCAACAACGGCCAAAAAAAAGGCCCGCTACTAGAGCGGGCCTTTTCTATTCTATCGCGGAGAACCTTAGTTCTGAGCGTAGTATTCGATAACCAGATTTGGTTCCATCTGAACCGCGTAAGGGACATCGCCCAAACCAGGTGTGCGTGTGAATGTCGCTGTCAGCTTGGAGTGATCGACTTCCATGTAATCAGGAACGTCACGCTCTGGCAGTTGTGTCGCTTCGAGAACGGCCGCCATCTGCTTGGAACGATCACGCACTTCTACAACGTCGCCTTCTTTAACACGGTAGGACGCAATGTTCACTTTCTTGCCGTTCACACGGACGTGGCCGTGGTTCACGAACTGGCGCGCAGCAAAGATCGTCGCAACGAACTTGGCACGGTAAACAACCGCATCAAGACGACGCTCGAGCAGGCCGATCAGGTTTTCGCCTGTATCACCCTTAACGCGATCCGCTTCTTTAAAGATCTTCTTGAACTGCTTCTCGGTCAAATCGCCGTAGTAGCCTTTCAGTTTCTGCTTGGCACGCAGCTGCAGACCAAAGTCGGAAACCTTTGCCTTACGGCGCTGACCGTGCTGGCCGGGGCCATATTCACGGCGATTCACCGGGGACTTTGCGCGACCCCAGATGTTTTCGCCCATACGGCGGTCAATTTTGTACTTGGCAGATGTGCGTTTTGTCACGATCTGGATCCTTTCAATAACAATGTTGAAAGGTGCTGTCCTTTGGTCTTTTCCTGAACATCGCTAGATGTGCAAATCAAGTCCCGACAGGCATCCCCTTGCGGGGGCCACCAACACCAATAGAGCGGCGCTTATACGCTGGCTTCGGGGCGAGTCAACAGGCGGTTCCGTTAACGTACCAGCTTTTTCACCTTTTCGTGGCAGGGACAGGTCACAATGTGATCGTTCACCATCCCAACGGCCTGCATAAAGGCGTAAACAATCGTCGGGCCGCAAAATTTGAAACCGCGCTTTTTCAGATCTTTAGAGATTTGCGTGGACAGGTCTGTGTAGGCAGGAACTTCACTTAAGCTTGTCCATGCGTTCTGGATCGGCGCACCGCCAACGTAATCCCATAAGTAGCGATCGAAACCCTGCTCTTGCTCTATGCTCTGCCACACGCGCGCATTTGCAATCGTACCCGCGATCTTGCCACGATGCCGCACAATTCCCGGATTCTGAAGCAGTCGTTCAATATCATCCTCACCCCATGCGGCGATAACGTTCGGGTTGAACCCCTCGAAAGCCTTTCGGAAGTTCTCGCGCTTTTTCAGGATTGTGATCCAGCTAAGGCCTGCTTGGAACCCGTCAAGGATCAGCTTTTCCCAAAGCGCACGAGAATCATATTCTGGCACGCCCCAATCCGTGTTGTGATAATCGATATAGATCGCCTCGGAATCGGCCCAGCCGCAAATTTCGCCCATGTTCTCACCCGCACTTAAAAATCTCGTTCTGTTCTAATCAAATTAGAACAAAATGGGAATATTAATCTGTTCTTAGGGGAATCGCGCTTATCAAACCGTAGACAGAAGGAGGCCTGAAATGGCGAAAGGGCGTAGAAACCGGTTTGATCCAAACAGCAACGACGATCCGCTTTCGGCGGCCATCAACCAACGGGATCGCTCTACCATGGAAATGGTGCGGGCCGCGCTTGAGCACAAACAGGTTATGCTTGCCTATCAGCCTGTGATGCAGTCCCACGGCGGCGTTGCCTTTTATGAAGGTCTTATCAGGGTGCTGGACGAAACGGGCCGCATTATTCCAGCCCGTGAATTCATCACAGTGATCGAAGAAACGGAAATGGGCCGCATTATCGATTGCCTTGCATTGGAAAAAGGCATGCGTGCGCTCCGCCAGAATCCCAACCTACGGCTTTCAATCAATATGTCTGCACGCTCCATCGGTTATGGGCGGTGGAAAAAGGTTTTAGAGCGAAACCTGCGCACCGATCCGACCCTCGGCGAGCGGCTCATCCTTGAAATCACCGAAAGTTCCGCAATGCTTGTCCCCGAACTCGTCATTTCGTTCATGGGCGAACTACAATCGCAAGGCGTGTGCTTTGCCTTGGATGACTTTGGTGCGGGCTACACATCGTTTCGATACTTGCGTGATTTCTATTTCGACATGATTAAAATCGACGGGCAATTTGTACGCGGGGTCGCGAATAACCCCGACAATCAGGTCTTGTTGCAGGCTCTTGTTTCTATCGCGCAGCACTTTGACATGTTCACCGTCGCCGAGTTTGTCGAAAACGAAGATGATGCTACCTTTTTAGCGCAAAACGGTATCGATTGCCTACAAGGCTACTTTTTCGGTGCCCCAACAGTGCGCCCGCCCTGGAGCGAAAGCTCGGATCAACTGAGGGCAAGCGCTTAAGGTCAGCTTCGTTCCACCTTGGCCATCAAACAACGCATCTGGCGGAACATCGCCTTCTTAAATCTGGCTGAGACACACTGTCCGTTTACAGGTAAGGTCCCCTCAGGCTATTGACGCAACGGAATGTCGATCTCATCAGAATCGCCCAGCCCACACGATTGGATCAGAGGCGGTTTTGTCATCGAGGTCTGCGTCACGCTTGGGTAGAGGGACCACATGACAAATATCGTAATCGCATCCGCCGCTCGTACTGCCGTTGGCAGCTTCACGGGTTCTTTCGCAAACACGCCTGCACATGATCTGGGCGCGACAATGCTCAAGGCCTTGGTCGAGCGCGCAGGCATCGATGCCGCTGATGTCTCCGAGACGATCCTAGGTCAGGTACTGACGGCGGGTCAGGGTCAAAACCCGGCACGTCAGGCGCATGTTAACGCAGGCCTGCCAATTGAATCTTCCGCCTGGTCGATCAACCAGGTTTGTGGCTCTGGCCTGCGCGCCGTTGCCCTTGCTGCCCAGCACATCCAGCTTGGCGATGCCGCAATCGTTGCTGCCGGCGGGCAAGAAAACATGTCCCTTAGCCCCCACGTTGCGCATCTGCGCGCGGGTCACAAAATGGGCGACATGAAATACATTGATTCCATGATCCGTGACGGTCTTTGGGATGCCTTCAACGGTTATCACATGGGCCAGACAGCTGAAAACGTTGCACAGCAGTGGCAAATCAGCCGTGACATGCAGGACGAATTCGCTGTCGCATCCCAGAACAAAGCGGAAGCAGCGCAAAAAGCAGGCAAGTTCGCAGACGAGATCGTTCCATTCGTGGTTAAGACGCGCAAGGGCGACATCATCGTCGATCAGGACGAGTACATCCGCCACGGCGCAACAATGGAAGCCATGGCGAAACTGCGCCCTGCGTTTACCAAAGACGGCTCTGTCACAGCGGCGAACGCATCGGGCCTTAACGACGGCGCGGCTGGCGCATTGTTGATGACCGCTGACGAGGCCGAAAAGCGCGGCATCGAGCCGCTCGCGCGCATCGCATCCTATGCAACAGCGGGCCTTGATCCATCCATCATGGGCGTCGGCCCGATCCACGCGTCCCGCAAAGCGCTGGAGAAAGCTGGCTGGAAGGCCGAAGATCTGGACCTTGTTGAAGCAAACGAAGCTTTCGCAGCTCAGGCCTGCGCTGTGAACAAGGACATGGGTTGGAACCCAGAGGTCGTTAACGTCAATGGCGGCGCAATCGCAATTGGTCACCCAATCGGTGCCTCTGGCGCGCGTATCCTCAATACGCTCTTGTTCGAAATGAAGCGCCGCGACGCCAAAAAAGGCCTCGCAACGCTTTGCATCGGCGGCGGCATGGGCGTGGCAATGTGCCTAGAGCGTCCATAAGCAGTAACAGTGAAAGGGCGCTTCAAGCGCCCTTTTTGCTTACTGCCTCAATTTCACCACGAAACATTATTGCTATGCCGTTTGTCGTTGGGTAATCATATTACCAACGCAAATTTCTAAATGGGAGAGATATCATGGGTAGAGTTGCACTCGTAACAGGCGGATCGCGCGGCATCGGCGCGGCCATTTCCAAGAAACTACAAGCCGACGGCATGAGTGTTGCCGCGACCTACGCTGGCAACGACGAAGCCGCAGCGGCCTTCACTGCTGAAACAGGCATCAAGACATACAAGTGGAACGTCGCGAGCTACGAAGATAGCGCAGCCGGCATTGCACAGGTCACAGCAGACCTTGGCCCGATCGAAGTGGTTGTCGCCAACGCGGGTATCACCAAAGACGCCCCGTTCCACAAGATGACACCGGAAATGTGGAACCAGGTGATCGACACGAACCTCACAGGTGTGTTCAATACAGTCCACCCGATCTGGCCTTCCATGCGTGAAAACAAGTTCGGCCGCGTGATTGTGATCTCTTCGATCAATGGTCAAAAAGGCCAGTTCGCGCAGGTGAACTATGCAGCGACCAAAGCGGGCGATCTGGGTATTGTGAAATCCCTAGCCCAAGAAGGCGCACGCGCTGGCATCACAGCCAACGCCATTTGCCCGGGCTACATCGCAACGGAAATGGTCATGGCCGTTCCTGAAAAAGTCCGCGAAAGCATCATTGGCCAGATTCCTGCGGGCCGCCTTGGAGAGCCGGAAGAAATCGCGCGCTGCGTGAGCTTCCTTGCCTCTGACGATGCGGGCTTTATCAACGGCTCTACAATTTCTGCAAATGGCGCACAGTTCTTCGTCTAAGAACACGCGCACTTGAATGCAAAAAGCCCCGACTGATTGGTCGGGGCTTTTTCTTTTCGGCTTTTTGTCCTGATTAGGTTTGCTCTTCTTCCAAGTGCAATTTCATATCTAAAAGCACTTGCTGAATTGCCAGCGTCTCTTTCAAAAGGCGCTTTGCTTCATTCACAGTAATGATCCCGTCCTCAATGGACGTGTTATATTCTGCCATCAGCAAAGCAAATCGCTGGCTAAGCGCGATCACATCCTGATTAACGCCACCCTTGTTAGCGGTATTCCTGCGACGCTCATCATAAGAAAGGGTGATGCCTTTTAGCTCTGCCAAAGCGGCAGTTACATGCGGATAGGAGGACGCCTCTTCCAACGCAGCAACGGCGTCAACAGGCATAAAGCGATCTGCATGCTCGTCATTATCAGAGTAATATCGGCCCAGCGTCGCCTTTGATTTTCCAGTGAGTTCACACGCGGGTTCAATCCCCACGTCTTTTACCAGCGCTTCAGTGTGCTTTTTTAGATAGCTGCCAACTCCGGCCATATTCCATCCCCAAAGAGCCCCCCGTAAACCTTGGGGGGAAGATCCTAATTACATTCCCATGCATCCTTTAGCTTTAATGTGGCATTTGTAAACCGTTCCGACGCGTTTGGAACAACAGAGTGCCTAGTTCCCCGCTTTGTGGGGGTGTGAAACCAAACAAGATGCGCCACAAGTATTTCTGCATATGGCGCTTCTTTGGCGGTGTAATCATTATCGGGCGTGTGACGGTCAGTTCGCTGACCCTGACACGCCCATTCAGTTTTTCAACCAAACCTTGCACACCAGCTTGCCAGAGCGTCAATTCCTCGGCAAAACGCTGGTATGGCCAAATTATACTTTCACTACTCCACGATGAATGCAGGCAAATCCACCGTTTTGCTGCAAGCTGCACACAATTATATTGAGCGCGGCATGCAGGTGTATTTGCTCACCGCACAATTCGACAATCGCGCAGGCGATGGAAAGATCGCCAGCCGAATCGGGATCGGGAAGGACGCTGATACCTTCGAAAGCGATGACGATCTTTTTGCCAAAGTGAAAGCCCGGCGCGCGCAAGGGCCCTGCGCCTGCGTCTTCATTGATGAGGCACAATTCCTGAGTGAAGAGCACGTTTGGCAATTAGCCAGAGCCGTTGATGATCTGAAAATTCCGATCATGTGTTACGGATTGCGTGTGGATTTTCGCGGCAAATTGTTCCCCGGCTCCGCAGCCCTGTTGGCGCTTAGCGACGAGATGCGAGAAGTTCGCACGATTTGTCACTGCGGGAAGAAGGCAACGATGGTCGTGCGCCAAGACGATTCAGGCCAGATTCTCACGGACGGTGCACAGGTGCAAATCGGCGGTAACGAAACCTACGTTTCGCTCTGCCGTCGTCATTGGCGCGATGCGACGGGTGCATAAGATTTCCAATGGGCTTTGCCCATCGGACCGACCGGGGAAGGCCTGCCTTCCCCGGACCCCATCCGGGATATTTTTCGAGAGAGGAAGACGGATTTAGACAGGGTTTGGCAGCATTTTACCCTGCTTGAAGGCTAAAGCGTTATCAAGTGCCATATGCCCCATACCGATACGCACTTCGAGCGTTGCAGTACCCAAATGCGGTAAAAGCGTAACGTTGTTCAGCTGCTTCAGTGCTTTTGGCACAGTGGGCTCAAATTCATAAACGTCCAGTCCGGCTCCGCCAATTTTCCCTGCTTTAAGGGCCTCGATAAGAGCGCTTTGCGCCACCACTTCGCCGCGCGCGATATTTATCAAATGGGCGTGGGGTTGCATCGCATTCAAAATGTCTGAATCGATCAGATGGCGTGTGCTACCACCGGGAACAGCAATCACCAAAACGTCGACACTTCCGGCCAGTGCAACAAGCGTTTCAAGCTGCTGCGCAGGGAAATCCAGTGTCTTGGCCGAGCGGTTGAAATAACTGACGCGCATGCCAAATCCAAAATGACAGCGCCTTGCGATGGCTTGACCAATGCGGCCCATACCGACGATCCCGACATGTTTACCGCTTAGATGCAGGCCCAGCATCTGCGTCGGGTGCCACCCTTCCCAGTTGCTGGAGCGTACCAAACGCTCGCCCTCGGCGGCGCGCCTTGCGCTCATTAACATAAGCGTCATCGCGATATCAGCGGTCGCATCTGTCACTGCGCCGGGCGTATTGCTAACGGCGATGCCTGCCGCTTTAGCCGCGTCCACATCAATATGATTGTAGCCCACGCCGAAATTGGCAAGCAACTTTGCGCGCGGGTTTGGCACATCTTCGAACACATTCGCAGAGAACGCATCGCCCAGTGTCGGTAGGACAAGATCGAAATCTGTCAGGGCGCGGCGCAGTTCATCATGCTCCAAGGGCAGTGTGCTTTCACGCACCTCAACGTCAAACTCTGCGCGCGCTGCGTCCAGAACGGGGGCGGGCAATGGTCGGGTCACCAAAAGCTTCATCAAAACAGCCTTACGCCTGCTGGAACATCCTGATCGGGAGCAATGAGAACGACCTCGCCTTTTTCATCGGGCACACCCAGCACCAGCACTTCGCTCATGAATTTACCAATCTGGCGCGGCGGAAAATTCACGACTGCCATAACTTGCCGTCCGATCAGCGCCTCTGGTGTGTAATGTGCTGTCACCTGCGCCGAACTTTTCTTAATGCCAAGATCGCCGCCGAAATCCACCTGCATCTTTATCGCAGGTTTGCGGGCCTCCGGGTAGGGTTCAGCATGGATCACGCGGCCCACACGGATATCGACCTGCATGAAATCATCAAAACTGATCTCAGCCATTCCCCAGCTCCTTCGAGCGATCTGTCGCGGCTTTGACCGTCGCCGACATCAGCGGTGCCAACCCCTTATCTGCCATCAACACCTCAAGCCCTGCCTGCGTTGTGCCATTGGGCGAGGTCACATTGATACGCAATTGTTCGGGCGTTTCGTCGGCGGTCTCAGCCAACGCCCCTGCCCCCGCGACGGTCGCTTTGGCCAATTGCATGGCGAGTTCCGCAGGCAGGCCCTGAGCGACACCTGCGGCGGCCAAGGTGTCAATCATATAGAAAACATAGGCGGGACCAGAACCTGACACGCCCGTTACTGCGTCCATTTGGTTTTCATCAGACAATCGCACCACTTGCCCAACCGCCTGCAAAAGCGCTTCTGCTAGATCCATATCAGCGGGCGTTGCTTTGGCGTTTCCAACGATTGCTGTAACCCCTTTGCCTACTGCCGCCGGGGTATTTGGCATGGCGCGCACAACGCAGGTTCCCGCGCCCAGCGCTGCCTCATAGGCGGCAATCGAAACGCCTGCCGCTACCGACAGGAAAACGGTCCCCTCTTTTGGCAAGGCCGCCAAAGCGGGCAAGGCTTCGCCCATCATCTGGGGTTTGACGGCAATTAAAACAACAGCAGGGTTTTCTGGAAATCCGTCATTGATATGAACGCCTGTTGCCTTGAGCCAATCGGAAGGAAACGGGTCCTGAACCCAGACCGACGCAGCGGGCAAGCCACCATCAAGCCAGCCAGCCAGCATCGCGGACCCCATTTTACCACAGCCCAACAAGACAAGCCCGCGCTGTGCAACCGCTTCTAAATTCATCTGATCCCCCGAAACTGGCATTTCGGGTAAAGTGTTACGCGCGACCATAGGCCTCTGCAATGGCAACCTGAAGCGCGTCTTCAACGCTACGATCGCCCCAAACAACCAGTTGAAGCGCGGGGTAATAGCGCTCTGCGCTCATCACGGCTGCGCTAATCATCGTATCAATCTGCTCCGGACCAGCGACCTGACTACCAGCCAGCACAAGACCATAGCGATAGACCATCAACTGCTGATCTTCCCAATAGGTAAAGGCACCCGCCCAGCAACGATCATTGATTGCATTCAATGCCTCGTAGAGGCGCGGCAAGGTCGCTTTGGGTGGCTCCATCTCAAACGTGCAAATCATCCGCAGGGTTTCGTCATAGCCAGACCATGCGAGCGTGATCGAATAATTGCGCCACTGGCCTTCAACAGACATCGCAATCTGGTCATCATGAATGCGATCAAACTCCCACTCATGATGCTCTGCAAGATGCTCCACCAAATCAATCGGGTGAATATCATCTTCGATAAACTGCTCTAGATTTGCCATGCTCTGCCCCTGTTCTGCTGCTCGACCCGAGGCTTTTGCCCCTAGGTATGGGTGCTTTTCGCGGATATCGCGGTGTTGTTGATATCCTATACCACATATCGTGGTCGCAGGCGTAGGGTCTGTAAAGCTATAAGTTGGGGATAACCGCAATAAGTTGTGGACAAAAAGAAACCCGCCACAAGATGCGGCGGGTTTGGCTTTTCAAAACGAGGTGCGCTGGCCTACTTGGCAGATGCTTCAAGCGCAGCTAGCCGCGTTTTCAACGCTTCGTTCTCTTCGCGCGCTTTTTGCGCCATCGCGCGCACCGCATCAAATTCTTCGCGCGTGACGAAATCGCGATCCGCAAGCCAGCGGTCCATCAATGACTTCATTGCGGTCTCTGCTTCTGTCTTTGCACCCTGCGCCACGCCCATCGCGTTGGTCATCAGTTGCGAAATATCATCCAGAACTTTGTTTCGAGTTTGCATATTTGCCTCCGGCCTTCCATTTGGATGATATATGGGCTTGAAAGCAGCAGGTCACAAGGCGTCAACTCGGCGCAATCGAGCATAAGGCACATCACATGCGCGTAGCGATAGAATTCCCACCCATTTCACCAGAGATATTTTCGATCTCCCTTATGGGCTACGACTTTGCTCTGCGTTGGTATGCGTTGGCCTATATCATTGGCATTCTGATCGGCTGGCGAATGGCGCTAATGGCAATCAAAACAGCCCGGCTTTGGCCAGAAAACAAGGCCCCAATGACCACCGCTCAAGTCGAAGACTTGCTCACATCGGTCATTCTAGGCGTCATTGTTGGCGGGCGCATCGGTTATGTGGTGTTCTACCAACCCGCTTATTATCTTGCCCATCCGCTTGAAGCCTTGATGATCTGGCAGGGCGGCATGTCTTTTCATGGCGGGCTTTTGGGAGTGGTTGTTGCAGGGCTTTATTTCTGCACGCGCAATGGCGTTGCAAAACTCCAAGCTGCGGACATGATGGCGCTGGCTGTTGCGCCGGGCCTGCTGCTTGGACGTATTGCCAATTTCATCAATGCCGAACTTTGGGGGCGCCAGACCGACCAGCCGTGGGGCGTTATCTTCCCGGGCGACGCTGCCCAGAACTGTGGCCCACTCATCGAAATTTGCGCACGTCATCCTTCCCAGCTCTATGAGGCCATTCTTGAAGGCCTTGTGCTTGGCGGCTTCATACTGTGGCTTGCATGGCGCCGCCATGCTTTGAAAACCCCGGGCGTGGTTATGGGGACGTTCTTTGCCGGCTATGGGATCGCACGCTTTATTGTCGAGTTTTTCCGCCAGCCTGATGCCTTGTTCATATCGGAGGGCAATCCTCTCGGCCTTGCACTGCAATCAAACGGCTATGGGTTCACCATGGGCCAATTGCTGTCTTTTCCGATGATCCTGATTGGCATCTGGTTTATCTTGCGAGCCCGCAAAGAATGACCCCGCTTGAAGGGATTTTGAAAGCGCAGATAGCGGCCCAAGGCCCTATGAGTATCGCGCAGTTTATGGAGCTTTGTCTGTTCCATCCCGATCACGGGTATTACACAACGCGCGAACCTTTCGGCGTGACGGGCGACTTCACTACCGCGCCTGAAATCAGCCAGATGTTTGGCGAGTTGATCGCACTTTCTTTGGCGCAGGCATGGATGGATCAAGGCCAGCCCGCAAAAGTCGCGCTTGTCGAGCTCGGCCCGGGCCGCGGCACTTTAATGGCGGATATCCTGCGCACGTTGCGCGCCGTCCCGGCGTTTGCCAAAGCTTGCGACATTCACCTGATCGAGGCCTCAACGCGCATGCGCGCTGTCCAGAAAGCCGCGCTCGCAGATTATACACCAGTCTGGCACGATGGCGTCGATAGCTTGCCCCAGGACCTGCCCGTTTTTGCCGTAGCAAACGAATTTTTCGACGCTTTGCCGATCCGCCAAATGGTGCGCGATGGCGATGCATGGCGCGAAAGGCAAGTCGGGCTTAAGGCAGATACGTTAACCTTTGGGTTAAGCGAAGCAGCACCCCTTGGCGCACTAAAGCATCGGCTTGACGATACCAAAGACGGCGATCTGGTCGAGCATTGCATCGCAGCACCCAACATTATGTGCGCGCTTGCAGAACGCATTCAAGCCAGCGGCGGAGCCGCGTTGATTTTCGATTACGGCGACTGGCGTTCGCTTGGAGACACGCTTCAGGCAATCCATGCACATGAAAGCGTTGATGCTCTGCACAAGCCCGGTCAAAGTGATCTGACGGCACATGTGGATTTTGAAGCGCTTGTCACGGACCTGCCTTGCACGCATTCAAGAATAACGCCTCAGGGAATCTTTCTGGAACGTCTTGGCATCACCGAACGCGCACAAGCGTTGGCGCATAATCTAAGCGGTGCAGCGCTCGATCAACATGTCGCTGCGCACAGACGCTTGACGCATCCCGATGAAATGGGAACTCTGTTCAAGACGGTCGCGCTATTTCCAAAGGGCGCAGCTCCACCTCCAGGATACGAGACATGACGTTAGAATTGCTCAAGGCAGACAATCTAGGCGCGGTGCAGCACGGATTTTTCACCCGCAAGGGCGGTGCATCCTCTGGCATTTTCGCAGGTCTGAATTGTGGTGTCGGCTCATCAGATCAAACTGAAATCGTTGCGATAAACCGCGCACGTGTCGCGGGCGCAATGAATGTCGACGCGGGTGCATTGGCAGGCGTTCACCAGCATCACAGCGCCGATGTTGTGACCGTAGCCGCCCCAAGCAACGAGCGTCCAAAAGCAGATGCAATGGTAAGCAACACACAGGGAATCGCGCTCGGGATTCTCACCGCTGATTGCCAACCGGTCCTTTTTGCCGACACAAAGGCAGGTGTCATTGGCGCGGCCCACGCCGGGTGGAAGGGCGCATTGGACGGCGTTCTTGCAAGGACAGTCGATGCAATGGTGGCACTTGGCGCTGAACGTTCAAATATTTCAGCGGCCATCGGGCCTTGCATATCGCAACGTGCCTATGAGGTCGGCCCAGAGTTCTTTGAGGATTTCGTGGCCCAAGACCCAGAGTTTTCGCGCTTTTTCGCTAACGGGCAAGAAGATCGCATGCAATTCAATCTTCCCGGCTTTGGTCTGCATATGCTGCGCGAAGCAGGTGTGCAGAACGCAGAATGGATCGGGCATTGCACTTATGACGACGAGGCGCGCTTTTACTCCTATCGCCGAACCACCCATCGCGGCGAAGCTGACTATGGGCGGCTGATCTCTGTTATTCGATTGTAAACAATCACACAGATTTCCCACTATTAACCAAAATCCACCTAAAGCTTGCCACCATGCTGCCCCATTCTGGGGCGAATAACGTAGCCAACACGTAAACAATAAACAGCAGTAGGTAGTATTTGTTATGAAACCCAAAGCACGCTTTATCGCATCCGTCGTAAATACAGCAAAGACGGACATGCCACGACTACCTTTTGAGCGTGGCGCGACGCGCGCGGCCTTCATCGCCAAGCGCGCAAAGGAAGAAAGCCCACGCAAGTCGGCCTAAGCTTTTCAAGCATTCGGCTCTGAATGAGCCGCTCTGTAGCGCTACGATTCGGCGCTACTTGTATGTAAATCGCCCGGTTGAGGGCGGAATTGTGGCGACTTTGCCTTTTTCTGGCGAAACAGTCCGCGTTAACGAGTAAGATTGGTGAAAAAAAATGGCAAAATTTCCATAAATTTTGACACACGCCCTGTGGGCATGACATCCATAATCCAGATTTGAAGCGACTTGTCCTTCTGTCGTTGTCGGTGGGGGCCGACGCGGTTGTGACATACCTAGATAGGTATACTCATGGCTAACCAGCTTTCTCCCGCCCTGCGGGTCGAAAATACATACTCCCTCCCGGTCACTGTTGATCGGTTTGCTCAATCAAACGAGCGATCTCAGCGCACTCAACCTCTCATGCGCAAATTTGAGATCGCCACACTCCTTCCTTGCGGGGCGGCGCGCACCTCTCATCACCTTGCGCCTGCCACAGACCTTTTTGAAGGTACGAGCTCGGCCTTTGCGCGCGGCACATTGGTGTCTACACCAAATGGCCAGGTCGCTGTTGAAGACCTATGTCCTGGCGATTTGATAGATACAGTTGGCGGTGAACCCGCGCCTGTTGTCTGGATCAGCTCGACCAGTTTTGTGCCCGCCCAATCACTGCCAGAATCGTCACTAACGGGCCTGATACGTTTGCTTGCAGATGGCTATTCCAAGTCAGGCGCGCTTGGTGATCTAATGCTTGGGCCAAATGCACGCCTGCTTCAATCGCGCCCTTCGCTTGAGCAGATAATCGGCGTTAAATATGTGCTTACACCCGTGCGTGATCTGGATGACGGGCACTCCGCGTTTCATGTAACGCCGCCCTGCCCTGTGCGCCTGTTTCACATCCGTCTACCACGGCACGCAGCCATCTACGCAAGCGGACGCCCAGTCGAAACGTACCACCCTGGACGTGGCTGCGAAGAACTGCTTGGCACAAACATGCGCTCGCTTTTCTTGTCACTTTTCCCTGACATCGAAAGTTTCGCTGACTTCGGCCCACTCGCCTACCCGCGCATGTCCAAGGACACGTTGGATAGCCTGACGCAAAGCTAGACCTATTCGCTTCGGCTCAGGCGTTCTTCCAAGACATCAAAGGGAACGCCTGGGTCATCCTTCGCACCGCGTATCACGAGCGACGTTTTAACACTGCCAACGTTGCCAGTTGTCAAAAGCTCGGAGGTTAGAAATTTCTGGAAGGAGCTCAGGTCGGGCGCGACGCATTTCAGGATGAAATCTACTTCGCCATTCAACATGTGACATTCGCGAACCAAAGGCCAATTGCGGCATTGTTCCTCAAAGGCGCTCAGATCGGCCTCTGCCTGACTTTGCAAGCCGACCATCGCGAAAACCTGCACTTCGAAGCCCAGCTCGCGCGCGTCTACGTCGGCATGATATCCTTTGATGAAACCGGCGTCCTCTAACGTGCGAACACGGCGCAAACAGGGCGGCGCAGAAATCCCGACGCGCTTGGCCAGCTCGACGTTTGTCATGCGCCCGTCAGCTTGCAGCTCCGCCAGAATTTTTCGATCAATCGGATCAAGGCGCGTACCAGCCATCCGTATTCCCCCAAATTATCTTTGCCAATGTACTACGTTCACGCGAACTTGCGCAATAATGTTTCGCAGTTGCGCAAGAAAATTATCAAGATCGCATCGCAACCTATCGGTTCCTCCAAAACGGTAAATGCCGCGCTTGGCGCTTTTAGCGCCCTTGATTCCAAGCTATACCCAGTTCGAAATTAGCAAAGGGCACCCATCACATGGCCGAAACACGTCACTCTAAAGTCCTCATCATCGGTTCTGGTCCCGCTGGCTATACAGCTGGCGTTTACGCAAGCCGCGCGATGCTGGAGCCGCTTCTGGTACAAGGAATCGAACCGGGCGGCCAGCTGACAACGACAACCGAGGTGGAAAACTGGCCCGGCGATAGCGAAGTTCAGGGTCCCGACCTGATGCTTCGTATGGAAGCGCACGCAAAAGCGATGGGCTGCGAGATCGTTGGCGACATCATCACCGACCTTGATCTGTCCGAACGTCCCTTCAAGGCGAATAGCGACAGCGGAACGCTTTATACATGTGACGCGGTTATCCTTGCGACAGGCGCCCGCGCCAAATGGCTTGGCCTCCCCTCTGAGGAGAAATTCAAAGGCTTCGGCGTTTCTGCCTGCGCGACCTGCGATGGCTTTTTCTATCGCGGGCAAGAGATTGTTGTTGTCGGCGGCGGCAACACCGCCGTTGAAGAGGCACTGTTCCTCACCAACTTCGCGTCCAAGGTAACGCTCGTGCATCGCCGTGACGAACTGCGCTCCGAAAAGATCCTCGAAGATCGCTTGATGAAGAACCCAAAGATCGAAACGCTTTGGTTCCATGAGATCGAAGAAGTCTATGGCACCGATGCGCCGCTCGGCGTTGAAGGTGTGAAGGTCAAGCACACGAAAACCGGCGAGATCACAGATCTACCTTGCAAAGGTGTGTTCATCGCAATTGGTCACGCACCAGCGAGCGAATTGGTGAAGGACACGTTGGAAACCCACATGGGTGGCTATGTCGTTACGCAGCCTGATAGCACGGCCACCTCGATTCCCGGTGTGTTTGCGGCGGGTGATCTAACGGATCACAAATATCGCCAAGCGGTTACATCCGCAGGCATGGGCTGCATGGCGGCGCTTGAAGCAGAGCGGTTCCTTGCAGGGGAAGATTGATGTGCAAGGAAGCCGACAAGAATAAGCTTGAAACAAAACTGACAGCAATCGGTGTCTTTCTCACTGCGATTGCTATCGTAGTAGGTTCTTGTACAGCGACGAACACCCAGAAGAAGGCCTTTGAGTCGGACGTTTTAATCGCCTTTATACAATCTGATTGCCTTGAACAGCAGCAATTCATTGCGAACGCTGACAACCTAGAAAATTTCCCTAAACCGCTTATCATTCAACTTAATCAGGCCTATTCATGCCGTAGTGAAGAGCCGCTAGACGAAAAGATCGGTTCTTCTGACAAACCCTTTGACGCAGTGCGCAGCCAAATTGCCGAGTTGGTAAGTGACGATCGCTCGATGCGTGTTGCCGCACGGGCCGCCCTTACAAGTAGTTTACCGGTCGAGTGCAAAGGCAATGATGCTTGCCTTAACTTTCTCGAATTCAAGTTAGATGACGGAAATTTACTACGCAAAGGCAGTTACCGCACATCGTTGGGAATCGCGTTAGCGATTTCCAAACAGACCGATATTGAATTCCTTGTTCAACTTTCAAAACGCGACAAAGTTATTAAGGCCCTGTCGGAATTGTCGACTGCGAGCGATGAAACGATAGCCGAAATTTCTAAAAAAGCGTCCGCGACAATCAACGCTGCAGCCAAACGTTAACGCGTATCGCGTTGCGCCTCTGCCACGGTGAATTTGCGGCAAATCACAGGGCTTGATTCACGAATAGGAATCAACGATACGAAGTTTGTTCACGAATGAACACACTTTGAGTTAGCTCGTATGCACGTCGCAGATATCAAATCGTTACCTCAGGAAGAAGATCAACTCTTCCGTCTCTTGCGCCAGCTCGATCTGGCGCCGGAAGCGTCGCAGCGCGCGACGGCATCGGCGTTGAACATATCCCTTGGTCGCCTGAATGCGCTTTTGCGCACGACAGCTGACAAAGGTCTCATCAAGATCAGCGAACGCAATGGCCCCGACAAGCGCCAGCGCTTTGCTTATGAAATAACTTTGCGCGGCGCAGCGGAAAAAATGCGCCTCACAGATCAATTTCTGACACGGAAATTTGCCGAATATGATGCTCTTCACGCCGAACTGACAGGTGCGACTAGCGGATTAGAACCATTCAAACACAGGACCAAACTTATGCAAAACAACCTCGCCCCAATTCCCGAGCTATATGTCAGCTATGACAGCGCGCAAAAACTGAAGGTAGAAGCTGGCGAACTCACGTCACACGATCTGACACCGCGCCAGATTTGCGACTTGGAACTGCTGATGAACGGCGGCTTCAACCCGCTGAAAGGCTTCCTGACAGAAGCAGACTACGACGGTGTTGTTGAAAACATGCGCCTCGCGGACGGCTCACTTTGGCCAATGCCGATCACTCTTGATGTTAGCGAAGATTTCGCAGCATCCCTTGAAATTGGTCAGGACATTGCCCTGCGCGATCAGGAAGGTGTTATCCTTGCGACAATGACAGTCACCGACCGCTGGGAGCCAAACAAGTCCCGCGAAGCCGAGAAAGTCTTCGGCGCGGACGACGATGCGCACCCTGCCGTGAACTACCTGCACAACCAAGCTGGCAAAATCTATCTTGGCGGTCCGGTCACAGGCATTCAGCAGCCGGTTCACTATGACTTCCGCGGTCGCCGCGATACGCCAAATGAATTGCGTGCCTACTTCCGCAAAATGGGCTGGCGCAAAGTGGTTGCGTTCCAGACACGTAACCCGCTGCACCGTGCGCACCAGGAACTGACGTTCCGCGCTGCGAAAGAAGCGCAAGCAAACCTGCTCATTCACCCAGTTGTTGGTCTGACCAAGCCGGGCGATGTGGACCACTTCACACGCGTACGCTGCTATGAGGCGGTTCTGGGCAAGTATCCAGCATCCACAACCACAATGTCCTTGCTGAACCTTGCAATGCGCATGGCAGGCCCACGTGAGGCTGTATGGCACGGCCTTATCCGCGCCAACCACGGCTGCACACACTTCATCGTTGGCCGCGATCATGCTGGCCCCGGTAGCAACTCGCAGGGTGAAGATTTCTACGGTCCATACGACGCCCAAGAGCTCTACCGTGCGAACCAGTCTGAAATCGGCTGTGAAATGGTCGACTTCAAGCACATGGTTTGGGTTGCAGAGCGCGCGCAGTACGAAGCGATTGACGAGATCAAAGACAAAGACGACGTCACGATCCTCAACATCTCTGGAACAGAGCTGCGTCGCCGTCTGGCTGAAGGTCTTGAGATCCCTGAGTGGTTCTCTTTCCCGGAAGTTGTAAAAGAGCTGCGCCGCACCAAGCCGCCACGCTCCAAGCAAGGCTTCACAGTCTTCTTCACGGGCTTCTCCGGCTCTGGCAAATCCACCATTGCAAATGCCCTTATGGTTAAGCTGATGGAAATGGGCGGCCGCCCCGTGACGCTGCTTGATGGTGACATCGTTCGCAAGAACCTGTCCTCCGAGCTTGGCTTCTCCAAAGAGCACCGCGATCTGAACATCCGCCGTATCGGCTATGTTGCTTCCGAGATCACCAAAAACGGTGGTATCGCGATCTGTGCGCCAATCGCGCCGTATGCAACAACACGCCGCGCGGTTCGCGAAGATGTTGAAGCCTTCGGTGCCTTTGTCGAAGTTCACGTCGCAACGTCAATTGAAGAGTGCGAAAAGCGTGATCGCAAAGGGCTCTACAAATTGGCGCGTGAAGGCAAGATCAAGGAATTCACAGGTATCTCCGATCCCTATGACGTTCCCGCAAACCCTGAACTGAGCGTTGAAACCGCAAACGTCGAAGTCGACAACTGCGCGCATCAGGTTCTGCTGAAACTTGAATCAATGGGTTTGATTACTGCGTAAATCAACACCACTGCAAAAACACAAAGGGCGGCTCATGCCTGAGCCGCCCTTTTACGTTGCGCGATCACAAAGCCAGAAACGAAAAAAGGCCGGCGCGAGCCGACCTTTTCCGTAAAACCCATCAAGTGATGGATTTCAGATTAGTTTGTGCCGGAAGAAGATTCCGAAGCAGCAACCGCAGTAATCACGGCAGTTGCACCAACAACTGCAAGCGCTGTACCCGCTGCTGCCAAGCCACCAAGGCCAGCCGCTGCGCCTGCACCGATACCGCCAGCTGCGCCAGCCGCTGCGCCGCCTGCGCCAGCACCAGCACCAGCACCAGCTGGAGCGATTACTTGAGCGGAAGCTGCGATTACGAGAGCTGCAGCAGCAGAAAGAGTTGCAATACGATTCATTAGATTTCTCCAAACCAATTTGAGTTAATTCAGACGGCAACCTGTTGAATGTCATTGAGAACTGACCCGGTATTGTCACCGAGATTTGACCCGCTCTTAGTTATGTATCAGTAGCTATGCTTTGGTCAATGTGGTGGCCTCCTTTGTGGCCTCCTTTGCAGCCTCTGAGCTGGCCTTGAAGCGGTAGCTGTCGTTGCCGGTCTCCAAGATGTGGCAGCGATGTGTGAGCCTCTCGAGGAGTGCTGTTGTCATCTTTGCGTCCATTGCCCGGCAGGCGATTGCGTAGCAATCTGCCGAGAGGGGCCGAAGACCCGAGCCCATTCACTGAAGCTGAGATTGGTCGTGATGATGACACTCGTGCGCTCATAGAGTCTGCTGAGAAGGTGGAACAGCAGCGCACCGCCGGACGGGCTGAACGGCAGGTAGCCGAGCTCGTCGAGGATAACCAAGTCGTTCTTTGTAAGCATCTCAGCCAATTTCCCGGCCCTTCCAAGGGCCTTTTCCTGCTCCAACGCGTTGACCGGTTCGACAGTCGAGTAGAAGCGCACCTTGCGTCTGTGGTGCTCGATGGCCTGGACGCCGATAGCCGTGGCGACATGGCTTTTCCCAATGCCAGGCCCACCGATCAGAACGACGTTTTCCGCATTCTCCCCCTCTCGGCAGATTGCTACGCAATCGCCTGCCGGACAATGATGAACTCACCGCGATGGAGCTGTCGGACCGTGGCCTCATCGATGTCGCTCGACGCGAAGTCAAAGCCCGTCAGGTCCTTGTATGATGGGAAGCGCGCCACCTTGGTGTGGTAAGCAATGGATCGCACTTCCCGTTCGGCCATTTCCGCCTTGAGCAGTTGGGACAACATGGGGGGTGCTGCCTCGAACGCCGGTGCACCTTGTGCAACCAGATCATCAACCGCATGCGCCATGTCGCACCAAAGGTGCGCAATTTATAGATGCTCGCCTTTGGCGAGAGGCAGCTTGAGGCTGCGCAGCATAATGACAATGGAAGCCCCCGCTGGATCATGACGCATTGCGCTTTCCTCCGGCCTGTCTCAGATCGTCATAGCGATCCACGTTTGCCTTCGGGGCTGTTTCCAAAGCGAGGGCATCCATTGCCCGACAGGCGATTGCAAAGCAATCTGCCGAGAGGGGGGTGGATCGATCTCTGGGTGATCTGTTTGCTTTGGGTCTATCAGCCTGTGTAGCAGGTTCAGGATATGCGTCTTGGTCGGCACACCCGCTTCCAACGCCAGTTCGACGGCCCGCAGAACAGCGCTTTCGTCGTGGTGTAAAACCAAGGACAGGATATCAACCATCCACTGCCCGGCAGGGCATTGCATAGCAATGTCCCGAGAGGGTCGCGATCTCCGCCTTCTTTGCGCAACATGTGATTCTGCAGTCGACGGAAGGTGTCCGTTGCCCGGCAGGCTCTTTTCCAAAGGAAAAGATGCCGAAAGGGAGGCATCTCTGTAAACGGCGCACCGTTGCGCAGGGCCCCCGGTTTACGTTGGAGCGAGCCTTTGTCCGCCATTGGTCCGAGGACAATGGCGAGCGCCGGATAATGGCGCCAGTCATAGATGACTTTGCCAGGCTTGCGGTGGGACCGATCAATGATGCGCTCATGCGTGCAGACAGTTTGACCTTCAGCGACGACGGCCAACCGTTCTGGGTAAACACGAAGGCTGACAGGGCGGTTCGCGAAGCTGGCAGGCACGCTGTAACGGTTGCGCTCGAAAGTGATCAGGCATGTTGGCGACACACGCTTGCTGTGTTCTACAAACCCGCCAAAAGCGGGAGGTAAAACCATCAGCAGAGGCTTCTCTGCCTCCCACGCATCAGCGATTGAACCAGGCAATTCCCGGTGCGCCGTCTCCGACCAGAGCGCGATGCAACGGTCTTCAAGCCACTGGTTCAGTTCCTCCAGATCCTTGAAGACAGGCATGACCTGCCACAAACGGTTGCGTGCATCCCGGACATTCTTCTCAACCTGGCCACTCGCCATTGTCCTCGGACCAATGGCGGACAAAGGCTCGTTCCCAGCCCGCTGCGGGATTGCAGAACTCAGGTTCAAAGACGTAATGGCTAGCCATGGATTGGAAGCGCGCATTGACATCACGCTGCTTGCCACGACCAACACGGTCGACGGCCGTCTTCGCGTCCATTGTCCTCGGACCAATGGCGGACAATTCCCGCTGTCGTAAATCCCACGCCCCGGAACGCCCCCAAACACGCGGAAGGCATGCCAGTGGGCATCGAACAGCATCTCATGTGTTTGCAAAGGGTAGGCCCGCACAATGAAGGCGCGGCTATGCGAGAGTTTGATGTGTGCAACTTGCAGTTTGACGCGTTCACCACCAATCGTGGCCCAGTCTTCGCTCCAATCGAACTGGAACGCCTCACCCGTTGCACGGCAACACATGCTTGCATGTGTGAGAGTGGGGTTGGAACACCAACGGCACAAATGTGCCTCGCCCCGTTGTTTGCTCGGCACGATGCCGATCAGCCCGCCAAGCGCGTGCAAAGGCTGCCACCCGCTCGTATGACCCATCGTAGCCGAGCTTAACCGGATCTTCATACATCAGCTTAACGTTGCGCCGCTCCTTGCGAGACTTCCGCGTCTGCGCCAAAAGCCATGCCGTCAAACGATCCGCGTAAGGATCCAACTTGCTCGGCCGACGTGGCCTATTGAACCGTGGCTCTACAGCATCCTCACGAAGATACTTTTTGATGGTGTTGCGAGACAGCCCGGTGCGGCGCGCAATCTCACGTATCGGCATTTTGTCACGCAATGCCCAGCGTCGTTTGACACTCAAAAATCCCGTGTCGATCACTCCAAATCTCCCCGAACAAAAACGTCAGGGCCATGTGTTCACATGGGTCAATTCTCAGTGACAATTTATGGGGCTACCGGGTCAGTTCTCAGTGACATTCAACAGTGTCGGCACCACCCTGTCCGTGTAACGCATCGTTCATTGCGCTGCCTGTTTGGGCCTCGTCAGCACCTGTGCCGTTCCAGACCGCCCCACTGAAAATGTCTGCCAGCAATACAGTGAACGACGCAGAAGACAGAGCGAGAAAATTTGCGCTGAACGTACCACTAACAGAAAAGTAACCGTTGGTTCGACCCCACATTTCGCATCGTTTGTTGATATGCGATTCTGGCCCTTCATAGATTTGAAGGGAGTTCCTCTATGGAAGCTACAAACGAGTTTCTCGCAAGGATACCACGCAGTTCAGATGGCAAGCGGCGCTGGCCTCTAGAGCTGAAGGCGCGGATTGTTGCGGAAACGCTGATTGAGGGCGCGACTGTGAATGGGGTGGCCAAGCGATATGGCTTGATACCGAGCAGCGTTTCAGATTGGCGGCGCATGGCGCGGACGGGCAAGCTTGTTTTGCCCAACTTGGATGGTATGGATTTTGTGCCCGTGCAGATTGAAGATCCCAAGGCGTTGAGCCCAGTTTGCCCGTCGTCCCCGTCTTCCGGAACACTTGATGTGATGAAGGGCGACATTACGATCCGCTTGACGGGCGACACATGCGCCGTGCGCATTGCCGAGATCGTGGCCGCGCTGTGATCCACCCCTCGCATGGCGTGCAGGTCTTTGTGGCGACCAAGCCTGTGGACTTCCGCAAGGGGCACGATGGTTTGGCCGCTTTGGTCCAGAGCCATCTGCAAAAGAAGCCGTTCGACGGTGCGGTCTATGTATTCCGCGCCAAGCGGGCGGATCGGCTCAAGATGATTTGGTGGGACGGAACTGGCTTAGTCATGGCCTACAAGCGGCTGGAGCAGAATGCGTTCAAATGGCCTGCCATCAAAGACGGCGTTTTACGGCTTGATCCGGCACAATTTGAGGCGCTGTTTGCGGGTCTGGATTGGCGGCGCGTGACCGCATTAGAGACCCGTCCGCCAGCTGCGGCAGAATGACTCGGGTGACATTTTGGGCGGGCACGTCAGCGTGGTTTTTGGTAATTATCGCCTATGACTTTCCCTGCTGATCTTCCTGATGATATCGATGCGCTCAAGGCTATTATTTTGGCCTCGCAGGCGAAGATGGCTGACCAAGATGGCATCATTGAGCGCAAGGAAGACCGCATCATTCGGCTGGAAAAGCTGTTGGCCGACTTCAAACGCGCGCTCTACGGCGCGAAGTCCGAGAAGGGTCACCCAGATCAATATCATCTCGCGCTGGAGGACATTGAGACGGCCATGGCTGTTGTCCATGCCGAGGATGAAGCGATTGACCCGTCAAAAAAGGTGGCGTCAAAACCCCGCGCTGGTCGGGGTGTCCTGCCAAAGCACTTGCCGCGTGTTGAAGAGATTATTGCACCAGACCTCTCCTGTGGTTGCGGTGCGATGCGTCACATCATCGGGGAAGACGTCAGCGAACGGCTGGATATCGTGCCCGCGCAGTTCCGCGTGCTTGTGATCCGCCGCCCCAAGTATGCGTGCCGGTCCTGTGAGGCTGGCATCATCCAAGCGCCCGCAAAACCGCGCCTGATCGAAGGCGGCATGCCGACTGAGGCAACCATCGCCAGTGTGATCGTGTCGAAGTATGCTGATCACCTGCCACTTTATCGCCAGAGCCAAATCTATGCACGCCAAGGCGTCGATATTGACCGATCCACATTGGCGTTCTGGGTTGGCAAAGCGGCTTATGAGTTAAGGCCAGTGCATAACGCGCTGCTGGCGCATCTCAAGACGTCGTCCAAACTCTTCATGGATGAGACGCCCGCGCCAGTGCTTGATCCGGGACGTGGCAAGGTCAAGAAGGGATACTTCTGGGCGCTCGCCCGCGATGATCGCGGCTGGAATGGGCCAGAACCGCCGGGTGTAGCCTTTACCTATGCACCAGGACGATCTGGCACATATGCTTCTGAGATATTGCAGGGCTTTGAGGGCATCCTGCAGGTGGATGGCTATGCTGGATATAACCGCGTGCTTGATCTGCGGGACAACGCCCCAATCCAGTTGGCATATTGCTGGGCGCATGCGCGTCGCAAGCTCTTTGATCTGACCCACAACAATGTG
>NZ_JBAUHO010000122.1:0-4585 GCF_049680325.1 Planktotalea sp. | reverse complement strand
TTCCAAATCTTCTTCGCTTAGGCGCACCGGAGTTGCGCGAGCTGTGCTTTCAAGAACAACCTGCGTCGGGTTGGTAACAAAGGTTTGCGCAACGCTAACGGCCTGCGTGATGAACGCCTGCTGTTCAGCTGAAAGATCAGGCGAGATCGCTCCGTTCATCTCCGCGAACATCTCTGAAAGCGCACCCGGAATGATCTGCTCCAACGCGGCCGGGGTCAACATGCCGGCAGGTGCCATGCGTGATCCGGCGGCATAAAGACCGCGATCTTCCAGCGTCATTTGCACATGGTTCACATGAACAGCTGGCATCACCTCTTCGGTTTCAAAATCCATGCGGTAGCTGATGTAATCCAGATCCGCCGAACCTGACAACGAGGCCAGCTTGTCCAGATCCGCCCCAAAATGCACCATGGCACCGCCGGTGGCGAAATCGTAATTCACGTTGATCGTCGCGCGATCAAGGCGGATGTTCTCGACGCCCAGCATTCCGATTATCGGGCGCGCCTCGTCAGGTAGGCAGTCAAAATCAAGCACTGCACCATCCATGGCAAACGACACTGCATACCCCTGAGCACGATCAACAGGTTGGCCACTGAGCACAAGCTCATCGGCAGTGATCGCGCAGGCATCGCCCTTTACATGTGCAAGATAGGGGCGGATATCGACGCCCACTAAAGCAATCCGATTGCGCACGGGATCCACATCGATTTGATCGTAACGCACATCGGCGAGCACACGCAGCGTAGGCATGAAGCTTTGCACGACAATCGTCATAATGTTTTCAAGCGAAAGCGCGTCCCAAATCGTGACGGGCATTTCCACAGTGTCTTGCGCTTGAAGCGGCAAAGCGAGAGCGCAGGTGAGAGCGGTAGACTGGGCTAGGCTGCGTAAAATGGACATGAAATAATCCTGATGCTGATAAAATCAGCCTCAGGTTACTCCAATTCGGGACATTAGCAAGTTTTGCTGCCTAAGTGGGATTGCCCTTTAGCGCGCTGCACGCGGCGTTAAAGGGCGCAGAACGCTGAACTGACCACCGTTCAAAGCGATCATAGCCAAAGGCTTTTATCCGTTTTCAAGCGCGGCGACGCCGGGCAGGGTTTTGCCTTCCATCCATTCCAGGAATGCACCGCCAGCAGTGGAAATATATGTGAATTTCTCTGCTGCACCCGCTTGATTGAGCGCGGCAACCGTATCGCCGCCGCCCGCTACGGAAACAAGTGCACCAGCCTCGGAAAGAGCAGCAGCATGGGCAGCCGCCGCATTTGTGGCCTTGTCAAACGGCTCGATTTCAAAGGCACCCAAGGGGCCATTCCAGATCAGCGTTTTTGCGCTGTCCAATACGGCTTTGATCCGTGCGACAGTCGCTGGACCTGCGTCCAGGATCATAGCATCCGCAGGACATGCATCTGCATCAAGCGTTTCACTGGCTGCGCCAGCTTTGAATTCGCGCGCGACAACGATATCGCTGGGTAGGATAATTTCACAGCCCGACGCTTTGGCTTTTTGCAGGATGTCCAATGCAGTTCCTGTCATGTCATGCTCGGCAAGCGATTTGCCCACATCAATGCCTTGCGCGGCCAGAAACGTGTTCGCCATGCCGCCGCCAATCACCAGATGATCTACTTTCGCAACAAGGTTTCCAAGCAGTTCCAGTTTGGTTGACACCTTTGCGCCGCCGACAACTGCCACAAGGGGGCGCTTTGGCGTACCAAGCGCAGCTTCCAGCGCGCTAAGTTCCTGTTGCATCAAACGACCCGCGCAAGAGGGCAGCAAACGCGCAAGGCCCTCGGTGCTGGCATGGGCGCGGTGCGCGGCAGAGAACGCATCGTTGCAGTAGATATCGCCAAGGCGCGCCATTGCAGCAGCGAAATCAGGATCATTCGCGGGTTCTTGCGCATGATAGCGGGTGTTTTCCAAAAGCAGAACTTGCCCAGCTTGCAAGGCCCCAGCCGCCGCCTCGGCACCCGCGCCAATGCAATCGGCGGCAAAAACAACGGGGCAGCCAAAGGCGCTTTCTAATGCGGGTACAAGTTGCTGAAGGCTCATCTCGGGAACACGCTGACCTTTGGGGCGACCGTAATGAGCCAACAAAATAGGGTGCCCGCCCGCTGCGATGATATCCTTGACCGTTGGCACTATCCGTTCGATCCGCGTGGCATCTGTGACGACGCCATCTTCCATCGGAACGTTAATATCTACGCGCGTCAGCACACGTTTGCCCGCAAGGTCCATTTGATCCAAGGTTGTCCAGCTCATCTTTTTGCTCCTTGCGGGTATAGAATATAAGCCTGTCTTTGCCGCCTTGCGCCCCTATCGTCAATGCCTGCCTTGGCAATCGGCGCATTGCACCTTAGGTATTGCGTCGACTTACATCCAAGGAGTGCCAAATGGCCGAGATCAAAGACCCCGAAAACACCATCCTTCTTGAACTTAAAGACGGGACCGTCACAATCGAATTGCTGCCCGATATCGCACCTAAGCATTGCGAGCGGATGAAAGAGCTTGCGCGCTCTGGTGCCTATGACAACGTTGCGTTCCAACGTGTGATCGAAGGTTTCATGGCGCAAACGTGCGATGTGGCCAACGGCAATATGGAAAAAGACTTCAACCTGCGTATGGCGGGGACAGGTGGTTCGGACATGCCTGATCTGCCAGCCGAATTTTCCGGCATTCCGCATGATCGCGGCACAATCGGCGCAGCGCGTAGCCAGAACCCTGATTCCGCGAACAGCCAGTTCTTTATCAACTTCTCTGACAACCACTTCCTGAACCGTCAGTACACGGTGTATGGCCGTGTGACGTCCGGCATGGAGCATGTCGATGCCATCACGCGCGGCGAGCCGCCAGCGAGCCCGGATCGTATGGTGTCTATGAAAGTTGCCGCAGATGCGTAAACTAGCAGCCGTTTTCGCACTTATTGCCAGCCCGGTTCTGGTTAATCCTGCGTTGGCGACGGGTCTTCAGATCGAGGTCGCAGGTGAGGGCGCGAATGGCGTTATCACCATTGATCTGCTCGAAGATCTGGCCCCGAACCATGTTGCGCGCATTTCCGAACTGGCGGCGTCCGGTGCCTATGATGGCGTGGTGTTCCACCGCGTGATCGACGGTTTCATGGCGCAAACGGGCGATGTTGAATTTGGCAAGATGGGCGGCGACATGCGCCGCGCAGGTATGGGCGGTTCGTCCAAGCCTGACCTGAAAGCCGAATTCACCAACGAGCCGTTCAAGCGCGGCATCATCGGCATGGCACGTTCATCTGCGCCTGACAGTGCCAACAGCCAGTTCTTTATCATGTTCGCCGATGGTGACTTTCTGAACGGTCAATATACGGTCGTTGGCCGCGTAACGGACGGAATGGATGTTGTAGATGCTATCAAGCTGGGCAAGGGCGCGAATGGCGCTGTGATTGGTCAGCCTGATATGATGAAGACAGTGACCATTACCGAGTGACATGATCTAACAAAGCTGTGTGCAGGGCTATGCAGGCGGCGGTTTTTAAAGCACCCTCCGGGCAACTGTCTGGAGGGTGTTTTCATGTTTAAGAGGATAATTTTGGGGCTTGGACTTGCGATGGCGATGAGCACGGCCAGCGCTGATCCGAGTTTCTGGAAGTTTGAATGGCCCAAAACCGATTTCGAAAAGACCTCTGTTTCCAATTGGCTCGAGATCCTTTCGGGTGGTCCCCCAAAAGACGGTATTCCAGCACTAAGTGATCCCGAATTTATTAACGCCTCGTCTGAAACACGCATCGATGGCGCCGAACCAGTCATCACTGTTGATTTCAACGGCGATGTGCGCGCCTATCCTGTACGCTATTTAACGTGGCACGAGATCGTCAATGACACGGTCGGCGGCATTCCTGTCGCGGTGACGTTCTGCCCGTTGTGCAATTCCGGGATCACATTTGATCGGCGCATTCCCCAAGGCACGCTGAGTTTTGGCGTGTCTGGCAAACTGCGCAACTCGGACATGATTATGTATGACCGCGAAACCGAAAGCTGGTGGCAGCAAGCCATTGGAGAGGCGATTGTCGGGGATCTACAGGGGGTTAAGCTCTCACAACTTTCGAGTTGGATGGAAAGCTGGGATCAGTACCGCGCGCGCCATCCGAACGGGTTGGTTATGGCAGAGCCCAATTTTCCGCGACAGTACGGGCGCAATCCTTATGTGAGTTATGACAGCTCTACCAAACCGTTTCTTTATAATGGCGAGATGCCGCCGCATGGTATTCCTGCGCTCGCGCGCGTTGTGCGCGTTGGCGATCGTGCATGGCCGTTAACGCGTTTGGCGGAACTGGGTGAGGTGGCTGAAGAGGGCGTCACGCTGACATGGAGCGCGGGCCAGGCCTCTGCGCTGGATGCGGCCCAGATTGGCAAAGGGCGCGATGTGGGCACGGTGCGTGTGCGCGGTGCAAAAGGACAGGATTTGCCGCACGATGTGATGTTTGCCTTCGCGTTCCATGCGTTCTGGCCACAAGTGCGGTGGATGCTCGGGGAGTGAAAACTCTTTGAAAGAGTTTTGGAAATTCCTTTTAAAGGAATTTTTCCGCCGTTGGCGGGAGTTTAACTGGCAAAATGAAGCC
>NZ_JBAUHO010000121.1:0-27930 GCF_049680325.1 Planktotalea sp. | reverse complement strand
ACGCCAGAAAGCGCAGAAAGCGTCGACGCCCCCATAATCACGATCAACGCGATTACAATCGCGGCAATGGAAACCTTCTGGCCACCGTCCTCGGTCGCCGTGTAAAGCCAATCGCCAAATCCGATGCGGCTCAGCCCTGCCACAAACTGCTCGACGCCAAACCCAAGGGTTTGACTGACACCAAGCACCGTCGCAACAACAGCAACCACATCAATGGTGTGACCTAGCGGACCAGACAGACTGCGTCCGAACAACGGTGCCAAGGCCGAACGGATCGTCAGCGGCAAATCACGTCTATAGGAAAAATAAGCAAGGCTCAGCCCGACAATCGCATAGGCGGCCCAAGCGGCCAAACCCCAGTGCGTAAAGGACCAGACATAGGCCGCGCGCACGTTTTCAGCGGTGCTGCCTTCTGTGATGCCCCTGATCGTATCAGGGTTCTTGGCCCAGTGGTACATCGGCTCGGCCGTGGCGAAGGTCAGCATGCCAATACCAATCCCGGCCCCGAACATCATCGAGAACCATGAGAAATTGGAAAACTCTGGCTTGTCCTCAGCATGACCCAGCTTCAAGCGCCCCGAAGCAGGCCATATCGCCAGAAACAGGCAGACGATGACAAAGAACGCCATCACATAGACATACCAGATATTGAACGTCGAAAAGATGACGCCATTGATCGCCGACAATACCGAAGCCGCTTGCGTTGGAAACGCAACGGCCCAGATAATCAGCGCGCCGACCAGCAGCTTACCTGCGACGGTTACATTTTTTGCAAAGCCTTTATAAAAACCGCTTTCGGCGGTTTTTATCGGCAGATCCATTAGTGGTGGTTGCATCGAATCCATCCCCGTTTTTTATTTTGCTCTTCATTGTGAACAAAGCCTAACACGGATTTTTCATTTGCCTAGTATTTAATCACAACCTGTATTTATCACATGTTTTCAATGGCCTCCGCAATCGCCGCGCCATGCGCTTTGATCTGATCCATATCTCCCATCTTCCCGGGAGGACGCGTCGAAACGCCTTCATGACGCGGCAAAATGTGAAAATGTAGATGGAACACTTCCTGCCCGCCTGCGGCCTCGGAAAACTGCTGAAGCGTGATCCCGTCAGCCCCAAAAGCGCGCATGCATGCGTTGGCAACTTTATTGACCGTTGTCATACAGGCGCTCAGCTGTTCAGGGCTGGCATCAAGGATATTTCGGCACGGCGTTTTCGGGATCACCAGACAATGCCCGTCAGTGCGCGGCATGATATCCATAAAGCAATAGGTGTCCTCGTCTTCATAGACTTTAAAGGACGGGATTTCGCCGCGCAGGATTTTGGCAAAGATATTGTCAGGATCGTAACTCATGTATGGGCCTCATTAGGAGTGTCGCAATTACGACGCACCCTATTGCGCGCCCTGCCCCAAGGGCAAGTCAAAGCGGCGCAGCATTTGCACCGATCCATTGGGTTCAGCAATCGAAAACCAGTGTGCGCGATAGAACGCCTGCGCCGCGCTGTTGTGCTCCATCACCCCAAGCGTCACCCCCTTGCAGCCTATTGACCAGGCGTGTTGGCAACTTGCGTCGATCAAAGCCGATCCAATCCCGCGCCCGCGCGCATCGCTGGTAACAAAGAGGTGATGCACCTCCATCAAACGGCGTGCAAACTGCAGCTGGACCTTGCGTTGCAGCGCAGCATACCCGAGCAATTTATCGCCCGTCTCGGCGACAATCAGCGTCAGCCAAGGCGCGGGGCCAAAACACAGGAAAACCACATCTTCCGCGCTCATTTGCGCGACATCTGAATGATGCTCTGCCAGTCCTGAAACCATCTCTGCGATCGCAATCGCGTCATGCGCGCGCGCGGGTCTGATTGTGAAGTCCGTCATTTCGTCTCTTTCTTGCAATTCCCAAGAGACGCCTAACCACAAAAAAACCGCCCCTCGGGACGGTTGATATTTTTTTCAAAAATACACGAACGCGCCCGGCTATGTGGCCCGGCGATAAAACGCGTTCAATGTGTTTTTCTGTGTCATGCCAAGGCGTGTAGCGTCAAACCACGCGCCTTGGCAAGCCTTTGGCGCTTAGGCGTTCACATCAACCACAACGCGCCCTTTGACCTGACCTTTCAGGATATCACGCCCCAAAGCCGGCAAATCGGACAGCACTGCAGGTTGAACCATCGCTTCCAGCTTGTCCATCGGCAGGTCTTTCGCGATACGTTCCCAAGCGCGCAAACGGTTCTCGTAGGGCTGCATGACGCTGTCGATGCCCAGAAGGTTCACACCGCGCAGCAAGAACGGAATGACCGTTGCAGGTAGACCCGCGCCGCCCGCAAGGCCAACAGCCGCGACAGACGCACCATATTGCATCTGACCCAGCACCCGCGCGAGCATATCGCCGCCAACCGCATCAACGCAGCCGCCCCATGTCTCGCCCTCCAGCGGGCGCTTGACGGTTTCGTTCAACTCTTCACGCGCCACGATCTGTGTAGCACCCAATGATGTCAGATAGTCCGCTGTTTCAGGGCGGCCCGTCACCGCAGCAACCTGATGTCCCAAATGCGCAAGGATAGCCGTCGCAACCGAACCAACACCGCCTGCGGCCCCGGTCACCAGGACCGGCCCATCTTTGATGCCGTGATCTTCCAGTGCCATGACTGACAGCATGGCAGTAAAGCCGGCAGTCCCGACCGCCATCGCGCGGCGCGCATCAAGGCCCTCGGGCAGTGGCACCAGCCAATCCGCTTTGACGCGCGCTTTCTGGGAATAACCGCCCCAATGCGCCTCGCCCACGCGCCAGCCCGTCAGAACAACCTTGTCGCCCGCCTTGTAACGCGGATCGTCCGAGCTTTCGACAGTACCGGCAAAATCGATGCCCGGAACGTGGGGATAGTTGCGCACCAGACCACCGCCCGGGCCAATGCAAAGGCCGTCCTTGTAGTTCACCGTGGAATATTCCACCGCCACAACCACATCACCCGCGGGCAAATCATCCAGCGCGATCTGCTCTACCGCAGCGCTGGTTTTTCCTTCGTCGTTCTTGTTTACCACGAGTGCATTAAACATATCTTCCATCCTTCATTTTGCCATTAAACTCTGCAAGGCCGCTGATTGTGCGCCATCGGTTCAAACCGACAGGCGACGGGCTGGCCCCTTACTTGCGTCTTAAATCCAGAACGTCTCGTAAACCGTTGCGGGTTGAACCCCGTTCGGCGTGATGACGTCTACTTCCATATGCGCATCCCAATGGGTCATACGCACCATCCCGATCGCAACATTTGTTGCAAAATCGGGACTATAGGCTGCCGAGCTGATATGCCCTACCTGCTTATCGCCCACAACCAACGGCCAAAGCCGGTCGCACGGCGGCACCGCGTCGCCATGGATTTCAACTGGCCGGATCTGTCGCACAGGGCCTTCCTGCGACACGCGAAGCAGCGCATCGCGCCCCACGCAACCAATTGCAGAAGCCGTGTTGCAGAACTTGCCAAGCCCGCATTCATGCGGCGTGTTATCGTCCGTCATATCATTGCCGTAGCTCAGCAATCCGCCTTCGATCCGTTCGATCAAATTCGGGCATCCCGCATGAACGTCCAAATCCTTGCCCGCTTCCATCAGCGCATTCCATAGCGGCATGCCAATGTCAGAGCCATCGACATAAATCTCGAACCCGCCCTGTTTGGAATAGCCAGAGCGCGCAACAACCAGTTTGCGCCCCTGAAATTCAAGCATGGCGTAGCGGAAGAACCTGATATCTTTCACCGCATCGCCAAAGACGCGCGCCATCAGCTCATCGGATTTCGGCCCTTGCACAGCCAGCGGCGAAACATCCGGCTCGTCAACCAGCACATCCAAACGATAGCCGTAAGCAATGCCTTTCACCCAAAGCAGCAAATCACTATCGGCAATGGAAATCCACCAGCGATCTTCATCCAGCTTTACCGCAACAGGGTCATTCAACATGCCCCCCGTCTCATCAACGATCGGCACATAATAGCATTGCCCCACGTTCATCTTGCGCAGATCACGCGGCGTGAGCATTTGCATCAATCGCGTGGCATCAGGGCCGCGCAATTCAACCTGCCGCTCACAGGCCACATCCCAAACCTGCACCGCAGATTTCAAATGGTGGTAATCTTCCTGCACGGAACGGAATACCGTCGGCAAAAGCATGCGGTTGTAGACTGTATAGCCTTTGACGCCAGCGGCTTCGACACCGTCAGAGAAAGGCGTGCGGCGAAGACGCCGCGAAGGGGAAATGAGCGCCATTGGGCTTACTCCGGCATAAAGGGGATATCAGTGACATACATATCGCCGCCCGCCGCGCCGAGCATGGCGTGGATTTGACCGCGATGGTGGGTTTGGTGGTTGAACATCTGCACAACACAAGAGGCACGCGACTTGGTAATATCGCGCTGGACCGAGCCGGAAAACCACGTCAGATCGCCCGCAAGCCCTGTGTTGCTAAGGGATTTCGCCCAAGCGTTGAACCGCGCGTCGGTTTTGAACCGCGCGATGCTCCACTCTGTCAGCGAGGCTGTGGTCGTCGTCGTATCAACTTTCGTCAGGTCAGACACATCTGGTCCCTGCCCGCCATCAAAACGCGAAATCCAAAGCGTATCGCCCCAAAGCAAATGATTGGCCGTGGCGAAGATGGAACCGAAAAAGGCCTTTCGCTCCTTTTTCAATTCCGTCTCCGGCAAAGCCTCAAGCGCCTTTGTGAGCAGCTGGTTCTGCCACGCATTATAACGTGCCATCAGCCGGCAATACTCGGGCGTTATCATCCCTTTGGACCTTTCCAGTCGATCTGGCAGATTTCCGCAGAGCGACCATCAAAATCCCAGACCCGGCCAAAGGCACGCACCTTGCCCTGAATGGCTTTGGCGACAGTAATATCAGGGCCCATCCAGTATTCGGTATTGGTCACAACGATGTCTTTGCCATCCTTGCCTTCAACCGGAATAACCGAGCCTTTGATCTTTTTGCCAACCATCAGGCGACGTTCTTTGCCCTCGGTTTCAAACACCACCGGCGCGCGTTCTGCGCCAAGAAATTCGCCAACCAACACGCCGAAAAGACCCGTTGTGCCGCGCGCCTTGCCAGAGAAGATATTCTCCAGCGCTTCATATTGTGCGTCATCTGCGCGCTCGTCGATGAAAGCCGCCGCTTTCCAGTTGCCGCGACCCATGTTGCCCGGGATTTCAAGGAAAAGGCCGACATTTAGGCCCGACAGGCTCACGCCGCCGTATTCGCCCTCGTCAATGCGCACACCGGACCATGCTTGGCAGTGCCCTTCGGTGGGCGGGTGCTGGCCAAGGCTGACCACGCAAGGGCAGAAAACCGTACAGTTGCAATTCAGGATCAACTCACCCTTTATCGTCCAAGGGATCGTGCCGACTTCAGCGTTTGTGTCCAGTGCCATAAGAGCCTCCTCTGCTCAGAAAATTCCGGCCCCAAGGGCCAAGCCACCAAGGACGAGCGCGCGCCCGAGCGGTTTCGTGATGTAACGGCCCAGATCGGGCAGTTTTTCAAAAACCATGATAAGTGTCGCAAGCCCCATGAACAGGATGTTCATCACGCCGCCAACGAAGGCGAGCAGCATCAACGCCCAGCAGCAGCCAATACAGACAAGGCCAAGGCGCACACCGTTGCGCAGCGGACCTTCATCCCAATGCTGCATAAAGAATGTCATCGGGCGGCGGCATTTGCTCAGGCAGGCTTCCTTCATCGGGGTAAACTGATAAAGCCCTGCCCCGATCAACAACGCGCCAGAGAGCATCCGCGACAGGCTTTGACCCAGCGGATCCAGCAACCCTGCGGTAAAAAGCAACATCTGCGCAGCGCCCGCAAGAATAGAAAAGCCGATCCAAACGACGATATAGCCCAAAACGAGCTGGCCGAAATCTGTCCTCGCCTCCGTGTTGGACAGATCATCATAGGTCGCAAAGGCAGGTAGCGCCGTCGGTGCCATCATTGCCGCAGACATCAAGGCCCACATCAAAACAACGCGCACAAACCCGGCTGCGTCGGGGGTTACAACGCAAAGCGATGCCCAGAAATTAGCGCCGTAAAGCTGGCTCATCGCGCGCAGATCACTTGGCAACGCCATCGCATAAAGAACAACCCACGCCGCAAGGATGCACGCGAAAAGCGCGATCCAATGTGGGGCGGCCATGGCTCTGATACGGTCTGACAGCACAGCGAATCTCGTGAAAGTTTAAGTTGCAAATTTAATGTCAGACAATTAAACGTCTGACAAATGAAAATTGATCCGACTTCAAAAACCGACCTTTCGGCACAAATCGCCGAAGCAATCCGCGACGCGATCGTTTCGGGGGCTTTGATCGTTGACGAGCGTTTGCCATCCGAAGCGGAAATGGCAGAGCAGTTCGAAGTGTCGCGCGCCACGGTACGCGAAGCCCTTAAACGTCTTGCGGCGCAAAGCCTTATCCGCACCCAGCGGGGCGCCTTCGGCGGTGCCTTCGTCAATCGCTTGAGCTTTGAAGAGGCCTATGGCCAGCAGATCACCACCTCTACCCTGCTATTGTCGATGAATGCTGTCAGTTTTGAAACTGCCTGCGAAGCCCGCTTCGCGCTTGAGCGCGCATGCGCGCCGCTCGCGGCAGAGCGGCGCACGGCAGATCATCTGACCACCATGCGCGCCGAAATTTTTCGCCAAACCCAACCTGGTTTATCCGATGAAGGCTGGTGCGCCAGCGATGTCGCGTTTCACCGCGCCCTGGTCGATGGCGCGGGCAATCCTGTCCTGTCATACCAGCTTGCAGGTGCGGTTGAGGCGATGCAGCCCTTGATGAATATGATTACCTTCACCGCCCGCTCGCGCGAGCGTATCGTGACCTTGCACGAACAGATTGCCAATGCCTGTGAGGCAGGCAATAGCAATGGCATCGAACACGCGCTTGGTGAATTGGCAGCTTACACCCGCTCGCTCGGGGAAGTTATGGCAGCTAAGAGCACCGGCAAGGCGCAGACCACGGCCTAAAATACGCCTATTTCACAAAGCTGCCCTGTGTTTCAAACTTGCGCTGCATCTGACCTTGGCAAACCGATAGAGCCCCCCTATATTAGAGGTGTTCGCAAGAACTATGGACATAAACGCGCTTGTAATAAACGGTTCGGACCCGGGGGCGGTACCCGGCGACTCCACCAATCACCCGTTCATTTGACGGCGGATGGGGTCGAAATAGGATCGACGAACGTCTAAAGAGGTTAGCTTTGTTTCGGCTGGGTGCCACCGTATCGGCCCAAAATGTACAATTGCAAATGACAATCGTGCTCCAATGGCGATGGCCGCGTAAGCGACCCTAACCGTTGAAAACTTAAGTCCTACGGTTTAGCGACTTTAGGCGGGGTTCGCAGGTACCTGGCAACAGAAACCTGCACTTTCATACTTTTTCTGAACTTGGCTTTTGCTGGAGTTGGGGGCGCTGCCCCCGTCTGATCGCAGATCAGCCTCCCCCGAGGTATTTTGGGACCAGAGAAGCAGTGCCTCAGCGCCCTTCGAAATTGGCGGGGCGCTTGTCGAGGAAGGCAAGAACACCCTCTTTGAAATCGCGGGTCTTGCCGCATTTGCCTTGAAGCTTGGCTTCCAGCGCCAGTTGCTCTTCCAAAGAATTTTCGAATGAGGCGCGAATTGCGTTTTTTGCCTCTGCGTAGGCAGCGGTTGGGCCAGCAGCAAGGTGAGCGGCGCGCGCTTGCCAAGTTTCGGCGAAGTCTTCATCTGGTGTGACTTCCCAAATCATGCCCCAGCGTTCTGCCTGCGTGGCCGTAATTTTGTCAGCAAGCAGCGCCGCGCCCATCGCCTTGGCCATGCCCATCTGGCGCGGCATGAAATAGGTGCCACCCGCATCCGGGATCAACCCGATTTTTGCAAAGGCCTGCACAAAATACGCACTTTGCTTGGCGATGACGATATCTGCGCCAAGTGCGAGGTTTGCCCCGGCACCAGCCGCAGGACCGTTTACAGCGCTAATCGTCGGCACCGGGCATTCTGTAATCGCCGCGAGCATGGGCTGGTATTCGTCGCGCAGCGTACGCTCCAGATCAATGTTGGCTGCATTGGCGCGATCGCCCAGATCCTGACCCGAACAAAAGGCGCGCCCTGCCCCGGTAATCACCACGACCCGCGCTTCCTGCCCGCCCGTGCGCACTGCATGGGTGATCTCTGCGCGCATTTGCGTGCTGAGCGCATTCATCACGTCAGGACGATTGAGAGTGACCGTCGCGATATTGTCGGCAAGTGTGTAGGTGATGGTTTGATAGTCCATGGTCGTCCTCAATCAGTAGGCTTGGTTCATTGCCCGTCGCCGAGCAGTTCTGCCAAACGTGTCTTTTCCGCGTCGCTTAGCGCGTCCACCTTGGTTTCTGGCGTCGCTGCGCGTTTGCGCAAATACCCAAAACCGATGGCCGTCGCGAGCAAAAGCATGAGCGGACCAGCGCCCCAAAGCAACCAGTTGGACCCTGTGACGGTGGGTCGAAGCAGCACAAATTCACCATACCGATCGACGATAAAGGCGATTGCCTCTTCATCGCTGTCTCCGGCTGTTAGCCGATCCCGCAGCAAAATTCGCAAATCACGGGCAAGCGAGGCGTTGCTTTCGTCAATGGATTCGTTCTTGCAAACGAGACAGCGCAGCCCTTTGGACAGCTCGCGCGCACGCGCTTCCATTGCGGGATCGCTGAGCACTTCATCAGGTTGAACCGCAAAGGCAGGCAGCGCCAACACCAGCGAAAGCACAAGCAACAGCTGTTTCATTCTGCCGCCACCGTGCGTTCGCGCCGCTTGGATGCGCCCGCCGCAACGCGAAAGCGTCGATCCGACAGGCTGAGGAAGCCGCCAAGCGCCATCAGCAGAACACCGCCCCAAATCCAGTTGGCCAAGGGTTTGATGTAGGTCCGTAGCGTCCAGCCGCCGCCCTCTTGTGGATCGCCAATCACAACGTAAACGTCGCGCAGGAAACGATAGTCAATCGCCGCCTCTGTCGTTGGCATTTGCGCCACGGGATAGTTGCGCTTTTCTGGATGCAGCGTTGCGATTTGCTGCCCGTCCTTGCGCAGGATCACATCGCCCATTGTCGAAAAGTAATTCGGTCCTTGAACTCGGTTAACCGCGCTCAGTTCCAACTCGAATGCGCCGACAGTGAAAGGTTCGTTCAATTTGGCGACGCGAATATCTTCCTGCTGCCATGCCATCAGGCCCGCGATGCCAAACATCGTCACGCCAAGACCGCCATGGGCAATCGCTTTGCCCCAATCCGCGCGTGGTAATCTAAGCAGTCGCGCTGCGCGACCTGCGCCGCGACCCGTGCGTGACCAGATATCAATCGCCGCGCCAAACACCATCCATGCACCAAGAAACAGACCGACAGGCCCCATCAGCGTGCGCCCTGTTTGCATAACCCAAACCAAAAGCGCCAAAGCCAGCGCCAGCGCAAAGGCGTAGCGCATTTGATAAACCGCGCGCCCTAGTTTGCCGCGTTTCCATGCAAGGGTTGAGCCAATCGGCATAATGAGCCCCAACAGCACCATGAAAGGTGTAAAGGCCATATTGAAAAACGGAGCCCCGACAGAAAGCTTTCGATCCCAGAACATTTCCGCAAACATCGGCCAAAGCGTTCCAACGAAGACCACGAAACAGGCCACCGCCAACAGCACGTTATTGGCGACCAATGCGCTTTCACGGCTAACGACGCTAAAGACGCCTTTGGCCTCCATCGCGGACGCCCGGGCAGCAAAAAGGATCAAAGCTCCGCCTGTGAAAAAGGCAAGGATCATCAAAATGAACACGCCGCGTTCGGGATCATTGGCAAAGGCATGGACCGATGTCAAAAGACCGGATCGCACAATGAATGTCCCGATCAGCGAAAAACCGAAAGCAAGGATAGCAAGCAGGATCGTCCAGCTTTTCAGGCTCTCGCGTTTTTCCACAACGATAGCGGAATGAAGCAATGCAGCAGCCAGAAGCCATGGCATGAACGATGCATTCTCGACCGGATCCCAGAACCAGAAACCACCCCATCCAAGTTCGTAATAGGCCCACCAAGAGCCAAGACCTATACCGATTGACAGGAATATCCATGCCGCGAGGGTCCAAGGACGCACCCAGCGCGCCCAAGCCGCATCAATGCGCCCTTCAAGCAGCGCAGCAACAGCAAAAGAAAACGCCATCGATAGGCCGACGTAGCCAAGATAAAGGAACGGGGGGTGAAACGCCAAACCGGGATCTTGGAGCAGCGGATTAAGATCCTGCCCGTCAAAGGGCGGCACCGCAAGGCGCAAGAACGGGTTGGACGTGAAGAGAATAAACGCAAAAAACGCGACCGCGATGGCCGATTGAACCGACAGGACACGCGCACGTAGCGTCGGTGGCAGGTTACCGCCAAACCATGCAGCGCTTGCGCCGAACAGCGTCAGGATCAACACCCAAAGCAGCATAGACCCTTCGTGATTGCCCCAAACGCCGCTGATTTTATAAAGCATCGGTTTTGCCGAATGGGAATTGAGCCAGACCAGACGCAATGAAAAGTCAGAGGTGACAAAGGCATAGGTCAGCGCGGCAAAGGAAAAGCCTGTAAACAGGAATTGCATTTTCGCAGCGGGCTCTGCCACGGCCATCCAGCCGTACCAGTGTTTATGCGCGCCAATCAGCGGCACGATGGCCTGCACGATGGCGATCAGGAATGCGAGGATGAGGGCGAAGTGTCCGAGTTCTGTAATCATGTGACAGGGTATAGTGCGCGCCCTGCCCGCCGCCAATGGTTTTCGCGCACTCGAAACGATCACATTGTCGCGGGTACGACCTTATTGGCGCGCCCAATCTCGCAGGGCGGCATTCTCGGGGTATTGCGCTGCGGTGTTCGCGACCGGGCGGTGAACTGTCGGCTCAATGCGCGTTTGCTCTGCGCTTGCTTTTTCGGGTTCAAGGTTTTGCAGTGCATCCAGATTTCGCATCACCGTTGGCGTCATGGCCAGAGACGCCGCAATCTGGGATTGGAACTGTTGGTTTTTCAACTGGTGACGCGCACCGAAATAGAACGACACAATCGCACCAAGCAACCACCAGAGCGGCTCTGGTACCAAGGCGATGCCTTGCATGCGCGCTGCGAACCAGATCGGATCAACCATTGCCGCGGTGAACAAGCCAAGCGTGCCAAGCGCCATGGCCGGGCGCGGAATACGATTTAGCGCATCCATGAAACGATCGAACAGCCCGCGCTTTTCCTGCACAAATTCACCAGCAAATTGCGCAAGGGCATCACCGCGCAGCCGCGCCTCGCGCATTGCGCCGTTTTCGGCATTCTCCACAAAGACCTCAGCCGTATCGCGGATCAGATTGCCGCCATTGCCAAATACCATTCCAAAAATGCGATCAATCAGGCCCATTTTGCGATCCTTTGCTGAAACTGCTCTGCGCTCAGGTGATATTTCGGTGAAATAAATTCTTCGGCGCGGGTGATCCAGCCCCCCTTGCCGCCTGCGCGCGTGCGGGCATATTTGCGGCTCGCGACGCGCTTGTCCGCAAGGCGGAAGTAATAGTTGCGCCGCTCGATCCCGTAGGCATCAACCAGATGGCGCGGCGCTGCGTCAAAGGCTTGCATCGCCGCCGCAATCGTTAAGGGACCAATAGCCCCATCCGCAGCGCATTCGTACCCCATCTTGACCAGCAAACGCTGCAAAATCTTGACCGCATTGCTGCCCGCGTTCACATACATATCGAACACGCTGGCGTGCAGGGCTTGCGGCAACTGCCCGATCTTGGGCGCGTCGAAATAGTGGGACAGAAAAATGTCCACCGCTTGCGATTGGCTCAACACGCGGACATCGGCTGTATTGATGCGACCATCACCTGTCAGATCAAGCCCCAAACGGCGCATTGTATGAATGGTAACACCGTGATTTGTTGCGCCGCCCGGATCATCGGGATCGTTCACATACCCGCCTTCGCGTTGCACAATTGCCTGCGCAATTGCATTGACTTCTCTGCTCGCACCCATGGCTTCCCCCAACATAAGCTGATGGGGTTAAGAGTGCCGTTCGGTGGTTAACAGAGTGCTAGTCGAGCGAACGCTTAGGTGTCAGGCTCTTGATAAACGCCCTGCGCCTTTAGCGCATCCACGACCTCTTTGGGCATGTAGGTTTCATCATGTTTCGCAAGAATTTCAGAGGCTTTGAAGACACCGTTAATGTAACGCCCGGTGCCAACCATGCCTTGGTTTTCTTCAAACAGGTCGGGCAGAACGCCCGTGAAAGTCACAGGTATACTTGCCCCGCCATCGGTTACCGAGAAACGGATTTCCTCGCCGACGCCGCGCTCGATAGAGCCTTCTTCGACCAAACCGCCAATGCGAAACACCTCTGTTGGACCTGGTGGTTCAGCGATAATCTGGCTCGGTGCGCGAAAGAAATTGATCCCGTCGCGCATCGCATAACCGATAAGAGCCGTGGACAGCGCCAAAGCAACAACCGCCAAAGCAAGCACCTGAATGCGGCGCTTCTTCTTTAAACCTGTCATTGCCATTGGACGTTCTCCGCGTACTTAAGGGAAGCAAGGGGCCAACATCAGCCCCGCCGCCTCTGGAAGATCTAACATTAGATTAGCATTCTGCAAGGCTTGTCCACTGCTACCTTTTGTCAGGTTATCCAAGGCCGCAACCACGATTGCGCGCCCCTCGATACGATCGCCGGTGACACCGATATGGCAAAAGTTAGAACCACGCACATGATGCGTGCTGGGTGTTTCGCCAAATGGAAGCACTTCGATAAAGGGCTCATCCGCATATTGCTTAACCAGGGTGTCATGGATCACTTGCGCGTCGCCAGACACATAGCCCGTGGCCAGAATGCCCCTGTTCGCAGGGATCAAATGCGGCGTGAACTGAATGCGCACTGCACGTCCTGCAAGTGCGGAAAACTCCTGATCGAACTCTCCCAGATGCCTGTGGGTTCCGCCAACGGCATAGGCGTTGGTGCCCTCTGACAGCTCTGCATGGAGCAGGTTTTCTTTCAAACTACGCCCTGCGCCCGAGACAGCGCATTTCAGGTCCAGAATGATGTCATCCAACCCGATCACACCTGCGCTTATCAAAGGGCGCAACATGAACTGACCTGTCGCCGCGTTACAGCCCGTACCGGCCACAAGCCGCGCGCCAGCGATCTCATCGCGATAGAACTCGGTCAGCCCGTAAACCGCCTCGCGCTGTATTTCTACGGCGCTGTGAGCATTGCCATACCACTTTGCATAGGCCTCAGGATCACGCAGACGGAAATCGGCGGAAAGGTCCACGATCTTTAGATCACGCGGAAGGTTGGTAATGACTTCTTGGCTTGTCTTATGCGGCAGCGCGCAGAACGCCAGATCAATGTCGGTAAAATCAATCTCGTCGATCTTTACCAGATCCGGCAGATCAAGATGACGCAAGTGCGGGAAAACACTGGCCATTGACTGGCCCGCTTTACGTTCGCCCGAAAGCGCTTTGATCTGCATGGAGGGATGGGTTGCGATAAGCCGGATCAGCTCTGCACCCGTGTATCCAGAGGCACCTAGGATTGCGATATTCTGTGTCATGTTATTGATCTTTCTAAAGAAATGTCTCTTGTGTCAGGCTTTTTCAAAAGAGATTTCTCGTCGCATAAATTGGGTTGCACGGTCGCTCACGCGCGCGGGTTCACCGCTGGTGAAATAGCGATGGGTTTTGCCAGAACCGATGAATTCGGGTCTGCGTGTGATATAATCAGCAAGGCTTTCCGCAACAAGATTGGCCTGCGAATAAACCGTCACATCTTCGCCTAGGGCCGCCTGGAATTGTTCCTGCATCAACGGATAGTGTGTGCAGCCCAGAATGGCAGCTTGCGGCTTTGGCATTTTGCGTTTCAGCGCATCAACATGCGAGCGCACCAAGGCCTCTGCCAGGATCATGTCACCGTCCTCGATGGCATCGACCACACCGCCGCAGGCTTGCGCCTCTACGTCTACGCCGATAGCGCGAAAGGCCAATTCGCGCTGGAATGCGCGGCTTGCCACAGTTGCAGGCGTTGCAAAAAGCGCGACTTCGGTCACAGCGACTTCGCGCGGGGGCGAATTATCGCCCCACTCACGCTCTGTCAGCGCTTCGATCAACGGAACGAAGACGCCAAGAACACGTTTCCCATCCGGGACGCCCGCTTCTTGCATACGGCGCAAAGCCGCCGCCGAAGCCGTGTTGCAGGCCAGAACCACCAGATCGCAGCCGTTGCTCCACAGGTATTCCACCGCGGATTTGGTCAACTGATAAATATCATCAGGGCTGCGCACACCGTAGGGCGCATGCGCGCTATCGGCGTAATAAACAAAAGGCATGTCGGGCAAACGCGTGCGCGCAGCATCCAAAACGGTTAAACCACCAAGCCCGCTATCAAAAATCCCAATGGCCATTTTGCTTCCTTCGCCTATTCGCTCAGGAGCTTACGCCCCTATGCCCGACCTTGCGCTTTGCGCTTCTTATCAAATTCATGCCCGTAACACGCAGCGTCAAGGGGCTTTGGTGACAGCTCATACGTGGATTGTCGCAGGAAATCCATCATCGCTGGCGCGTCTTTTGAACGTGCTTCAATTTCGCGTGGATCTATAGGCTTGCCGATTGCAACGCGCACAGGTTCATCGACACGCTTTTTGAACTCTTTAATCAACAGGCCCAAGCGCAGCGTTGAATGCAAATGACTTGCAATCTGGAACAAACGACTGGTGTGCCCATCAAAAAACACCGGCACAACCGTCGCGCCGGACTTGGCAACCATGCGCGCGGTAAAGGCCCGCCAGCCCGGATCAAGCGGCATGCCCAGCGGGCGCGTCGCCGTCGATACCGTACCGCCCGGGAAAATCCCCATCGCGCCGCCCTGCCCCAGATACTCCAGCGCAGTCTTGCGCGTCTCCAGATTCAGGCGCATTGCCTCCTTCGTTTCATCGAAAGAAACTGGCAAAATGATGCGGTTCAGCACTTCGGCCTTTTGAAAAACGTTATTCGCCATGATGCGAAAATCACCGCGCGTGCGTGACAGGATCAGCCCCATCATCAGCCCGTCCAGAATCCCGTAAGGGTGGTTGGCGATCAAAATCAATGGTCCGCTTTTTGGAATGTTGGACAGTTCGCCAGACATTACATCCAGCGAAAGCCCATAGCGCTCTGCCATGACCTCCCAAAAATCACGGCCATTGGCCACATCCTGCTCATAACCCCTGGCGCGGCGGATAAGGCCGATACGACCCGTTGTGTTTTCCATCGTGCGGATAACCACGCGCCCTGCACGCGTGCGTGCGCTGTGGGCATAACTGATCTCTCTAGCGACGTGTTGGTTCATTTCACTGGCCTATAACAGAATGCTGCGCGTCTTTTAGAACACTCCAAAGTAAAAGCAATGTGACCAAGCGTCATCAGGCACTTATTGCGCAGCTGTTGCCATTTTTTCACCACCCGCCCGAATGAGGCTTAACAACTCTTCGCGCCGTTTGGACGCTTTGCGTTCATTCGCTTCTTTTACAGGCCCAAAGCCACGGATCGACAAAGGCAGCTCTGCCAAAGCAATAATCGGCTCTAGCGTCGCAGGCGTAACGGCGCCCAGCACCTCTTTCATATCAGCCTCATATTGCCTGATGAGCGCGCGCTCCATTTTACGCTCTGCTGTACGTCCGAAAGGATCAAACGGCGTTCCGCGCAGGCGTTTCATTTTCGCCAAAAGCTTGAACCCTTTTAGCATGGACGCACCATACTCTTTCTTCAGCGGACGCCCGTTTGCACCTAATTTGCTCATCAAAGGTGGTGCGAGGTGATAGGTGAACTCCAAATCCCCCTCGAAAGCCTCTTTCGCCTTTTCAGCGGTGCCTAGATGCAGGCGCGCGACTTCGTATTCATCCTTGTAACTCAGCAGCTTATGATAGCCCTTCGCAACAGCCTCTTTCAGCGACGCAGGTTCCACGCGCTCCACCAGCTTGCGATAACGTTTTGCAAGGCGATTGCTTTGATACTGCGTCAGATGATCCGCGCGGAACGCGATCATTTCATCGACGCTCTTAGGCAGCGCCACCACTTTCGGCGCGCCCACTTTGGCCGCCTCGTCAGGGTACAGGACCGCCCAACGCCCGACATCGAAGGCATAGAGGTTCTTTTCGACCGCCGCCCCGTTCATGCGGATCGCCTCCTGTAGTGCGTCCAGCGAGAGCGGGATCAATCCACGCTGCCAAGCCGCGCCAAACACCAACATGTTGGAAAAGATTGCATCACCAAGCACAACGCGGGCAAGTTCAGACGCATCGAACAGGTCAACCTTTTCGCGAAGGCGTGCCGTCAGCGCCAAAGCAAGTTGCTCGGACGGAATTTTGAATTCCGTATTGCGGGTAAAATCGCCTGTGATGATCTCGTGGCTGTTCACAACAGCGCCCGTTTGCCCCGCTTTGGTCAGGCCAAGCGTCGCAGCGCCAGCGCTGACCACCAGATCGCCGCCGATAAGCGCATGGGCTTCGCCTGTTGCCACGCGAATGGCCGAGATATCTTCGGGCCGCTCCGCAATGCGGCAATGGATATGCACCGCGCCGCCCTTTTGCGCGAGGCCGGCCATTTCCATCATACCAGCGCCCTTGCCGTCAAGCTGCGCCGCCTGCGCAAGCAAGGCACCAAGCGTCACGACACCCGTGCCGCCAACGCCCGTAATCACCACATTATGTGTGCCCTTGATCGCAGGCAGTTCAGGCATCGGTAGATCAGGCAGGTTCAAACTGGCCGTCGCAGCCTTGCGCGGCGTCGCGCCTTTGATCGTCACAAAAGACGGGCAAAACCCGTTCACGCAGGAAAAATCCTTGTTGCAACTGGATTGATCGATCGCGCGCTTTCGGCCAAGCTCGGTTTCATGCGGTACAATGGATACGCAGTTGCTTTGCACACCGCAATCACCGCAGCCTTCACAGACATCAGGGTTAATGAACACGCGTTTATCTGGGTCCGGGAACGTTCCACGCTTGCGACGGCGACGTTTTTCTGCGGCGCAGGTCTGGATATAAAGGATGACAGAAACGCCCTCTTTCCTGGAAAAATCCTCTTGCACCTTTTGCAGATCGGCTCTTTCAAACATCGCAATGCCTTTTGGAAAGGCGCTTGCCTGCACATCTTCCTTTTCATCATAGACAATCGCGAGATCGCTCACCCCCATCGCCGCCACTTCGCGTGCGATACGCGGTGCATCAAGGCCCCCGTCGTTGCCCTGCCCGCCCGTCATAGCGACTGCATCGTTATAAAGGATCTTGTAGGTCATTGTCGTACCCGCAGCGACAGCCGCGCGGATCGCCTGAATGCCAGAGTGGTTATAGGTGCCATCACCCAAATTCTGGAACACGTGCTTGCGCGTGGAAAACGGCGCTTCGCCAATCCAGTTGGCCCCTTCGCCGCCCATATGAGTAAATCCAAGCGTATCCCGTTCCATCCATTGCACCATGAAGTGACAGCCGATACCCGCATAAGCGCGGCTACCTTCCGGTACTTTGGTCGATGAATTATGCGGGCAGCCCGAACAGAAATACGGCAAGCGCGCTGCAAGCTCGGGCGCGTTATCCGCGCGCCGCGCCTCGTCCAGCATGGCAAGCCCGGCCTTGATCCCGTCGGTGCCACAGCCCTCATCCGTCAGGATCGAACCGAGGTTCTCCGCAATCATGATCGGCTCTAAGGCCCCGCGCACAGGGAACATTTCAACGCCTTCGCGTTTTTCGCCGTAAACCCTACGTCCGTTTCTATTGTCAAAGATCGCCTCTTTGATCTGCACTTCGATCAGTTTGCGCTTTTCTTCAACGACAACAATAACGTCCAGCCCTTCGGCCCACTCGGAAAAGCCCTTCATATCCATCGGCCATGTCTGCCCGACCTTATATGTGGTCAGGCCAATGCGCTCTGCTTCCGCCGCATCAATGTTAAGCAAAGACAGTGCATGCACCAGATCAAGCCAGTTTTTGCCGGCAGCAACAAAACCGATCTTCGCGCCGGGCTTGCCCCAAACCCGTTTGTCCATCTTGTTAGCGTGGCTGAATGCTTCAGCGGCCTTGCGTTTGTAATCAAGCAAACGCGCCTCTTGCATATGACGGTCATCCAGCAGTCGAATGTTCAAACCGCCCTTTGGCATGTCAAACTCAGGTTCGATGAAACTCAACCGATGCGGATCGCCATTGACGACAGATGTGACCTCGACCGTATCTTTCATCGTTTTCAGGCCAACCCATACCCCAGCAAAGCGCGAAAGCGCATAGCCGTATAGTCCGTAATCCATCATCTCCTGCACACCTGCGGGGCTGACCACGGGCATATAGGAATCGATCAATGCAAATTCGGATTGGTGCAGCACAGTGCTGCTCTCGCCTGTGTGATCGTCGCCCATAGCCATCAGCACGCCGCCATTTGCAGACGTTCCTGCCATATTGGCGTGGCGCATGACATCGCCGGTACGATCAACGCCCGGTCCCTTGCCGTACCAAAGCCCGAACACGCCGTCGAACTTACCTTCACCGCGCAGTTCTGCCTGCTGCGCGCCCCAAAGCGCCGTCGCAGCCAGATCCTCATTCAACCCTTCTTCAAATTTAACATCCGCGGCGCCAAGAAACTTCGCAGCGCGCGTCATCTGGAAATCCACCGCCCCAAGCGGTGATCCACGATAGCCCGTCACATAGCCCGCCGTGTTCAGACCTGCCCGGGTATCGCGTGCCTTTTGCATCAGCATCAAACGCACCAGAGCCTGCGTGCCATTTAGCAGAACCTGCTCTTTCTCAAGATCAAACTTATCGTTCAGTGATGTCTTTTGCAGGCTCATCGTAGTCCTCCCGGGGTAAACGCAATATCAGCTTACCACAAATCTAGGTCATAAAAGCTGACCTGTATATCTAATTTTTCCCCGTTACGTCACGTTGATGTGTGGCTCTAGCTCAGGTATGGAGTGATTGCGCAAACATTAAATCCAACAGCAGGAAAATTGCCGGGATGGACTGGGACAAGCTTCGAATATTTCACGCAGTCGCCGATGTCGGCAGTCTGACCCATGCGGGTGACACCCTGCATTTGTCGCAATCTGCGGTATCCCGCCAGATCCGCGGCTTGGAAGAAAGCCTGAACACCACCCTGTTTCACCGCCATGCCCGTGGGTTGATTCTTACCGAGCAAGGCGAATTGCTGTTTGATGCAACCAGCGCGATGATAAAACGTCTCGACGCCGCTGAGGCCCGCATCAAGGATAGCGAAGAAGAAGTCTTTGGCGAATTGCGCGTGACCACGACAACTGGTTTCGGCTCGCTCTGGCTCGCACCGCGCCTGCCCCAGCTTTATGAAAAATATCCCGATCTCAAAATTGATCTGATGCTCGAAGAAAAAGTGCTCGATCTGCCGATGCGCGAGGCCGATGTTGCCATTCGCATGAAAGAGCCAAGTCAAGCCGATCTTATTCGCAAACGTCTGATGACAGTGCATATGCAGCTATATGCTTCGCCCGAATATATCGCTAAGCGCGGCGCACCAGAGCGGATCGAAGACATTGGCAAGCATCGTTTGATCTGCCAAAATCCCCGCTCCGCCCAGGTAAGCGCAGGTTTGATGATGGTTCAGCATCTGCTCGCGTATGATGTGCCGTCCATGTTGACCGTGAACAACTACTTCGGCGTGTTGCAGGCCACATTGAACAGTCTCGGCATTGGCATGTTGCCCGACTATGTCACGCAAGACTTCCCTGATCTGGTTCGCGTCTTGCCTGATCTGAGCTCGAACGAAGTGCCTGTGTTCCTCGCCTATCCGGAAGAGCTGCGCCAATCCAAACGCATTCAGGTTTTTCGTGATTTCGTGCAGGATGAAATCATTACATACCGCCGCCACCAAAAAGAACAGGCGGCTTTGAAAAGCGCGCTCTAACACGGCAATGTCTTTTAGGGATTGCGATCTTGCTTCACCCTTGCCGCTGGCTCAGGCATAACGCGCAAAACTGCGACTCGGCCAAGGACAGACATTATGCATGATATTCGCGCAATACGTGAAAACCCAACCGCATTTGACGCGGCTCTCGCACGCCGCGGGGATGCACCCCTGTCCGCGCAATTGCTGGAGGTTGACGCGGCGCGCCGCGCCAAAATTCAAGCCGCCGAAGAAGCACAGGCCGAGCAGAACAAAGCCTCCAAACTTGTGGGCGCTGCAAAAGCCTCTGGTGATGAGGCTGAATTTGAACGCCTTCGCGCGCTCGTCGCTGAAAAGAAAGCCGCGGTCGCCGCGCTGAATGAAGAAGCCAAGCAGAACGACGCCAAGCTTACCGACATGCTCGCACGCATCCCTAACCAGCCTGCCGAAGACGTGCCAATGGGCGCGGATGAGGAAGACAACGTCGAAGTAAAGCGCTGGGGCGATGTGCCCAGCTTTGATTTTGCCGCGAAAGAACACTTTGAACTCACGGGCGTCGCCGCCTCTATGGATTTCGACACAGCCGCTAAAATTTCAGGTGCGCGCTTTGTCATGCTAAAGGGCGCAGTCGCCCGCATTCACCGCGCTTTGGCGCAATTCATGATCGACACCCATGTGGATAAGAACGCGTTGACAGAGGTCAACAGCCCCGTTCTTGTGCGCGATGAAGCGATGTATGGCACCGACAAGCTGCCCAAATTTGGCGAAGACAGCTATCAAACCACAAATGGCTGGTGGCTGGTGCCAACGTCCGAAGTGCCGCTGACCTATTCCGTTGCGGGCGATGTTTTGGCCGAAAAAGACCTTCCAATCCGCATGACAGCACACACGCTTTGCTTCCGCTCGGAAGCGGGAAGCGCGGGACGTGATACCTCAGGCATGCTGCGCCAGCACCAGTTTGAAAAGGTGGAAATGGTTTCGATCACCCACCCTGACGAAAGTGACAATGAACAAAAGCGTATGCTCGCCTGTGCGGAAGGTCTGCTTGAAGCGCTGGGCGTACCTTATCGCACCGTTCTTTTGTGCACGGGCGATATGGGGTTCGGCGCGCGCCGCACCTTTGACATTGAGGCCTGGTTGCCCGGTCAGAACGCCTACCGCGAGATTAGTTCGGTTTCTACGACAGGTGACTTCCAGGCGCGCCGCATGAATGCAAGGTTCAAGGCGGACGATGGCGGCAAACCCCAGTTCGTCCATACGCTGAACGGTTCTGGCCTTGCCGTCGGGCGTTGCCTGATTGCGGTGCTGGAAAACGGCCAGCAAAGCGATGGATCGGTCAAACTGCCAGACGTTCTTGCCCCATACCTTGGCGGCAAGACAGTGCTCGGCAGCGATGGCAAACTCGCGTAACAGTTTTTAGCCTTAGACGCCCTCGTCTTTATCTTCCGGGGGCGTCTTTGCTTATTTTTGCGGCAGCAAACCCGGCAGCAATTCCCACATGCGGCGTAAGCTGCCCGGGCGATAATCCCCATCGCTGTTCTTGCCCCCCAGAACAATCTTGTCGATGACGCTTGGGTGAACATCTGCGACGTATTTTGGCCCTTCACGATCAGCATTCAAAAACCCGATCTTCGAGAGTATCCCAAGCGGGTTTTTGTTCACACGATCCGCAGGGTTGCACAGGCCTTCAATATTTTTCAGATAGTCTGCATTCAACTCAAGACCTTGGTTGATTGCCCCCTGCGCGATCCAGCCAAAGGTTAACGCAGATAAACCGCGCACTTCACCGCCGCCGCCAATTGATCCGTGATCCCCCGCAAACCACTTCTGCTGATAGGGCGCATCACCCTTTATCGAAAGCGTGTTCAGTGTTGGCAGGTTCTCCCACAGCGATGGCGGATAGGCCTTGCGCCGCTCATCCAGCGCAACCGCGTGATAGGCAGACAGAACCGAAGAGCTTAGCTTCATATCGTGAAACGCGTATTTCTTGTTTGTCAGCTTGGCGACAAGCCCCAAGAACCCCGGCAGACCCAAGGCACCGACGGTATCCCATATGCCCAAGTAGGAAATTTGCAGCAATTTAGCAGGCTTATCGCGCTTTTTTAAATCATCCCGCGACGTCGCCACATCCGGCGATAGCGCTGCACGCTGGTTTTGAATTCCGTGTTCATCCGGGGCGTTTTCGTCGCCGCGCATGCGATAGAGCTCCATCGCTTTGCCGACTTTATCCACATCCGCACGCGGCAAAATCCCGGCTTTGCGCAACAAGCCCGCAAGAGAGCGCGCCGTATAGGCACCGCGTGAAAAGCCAAAGATGAAAATTTGATCCCCCGGCTCATAAAGCCAGATCAACCGCCGATAGGCGTCCTCGACATTGCGCTCCAGCCCCCAGCCAAGCGCACCGCCAAGCCATTTGTCCGTCGTACGCGAAATCGCGTTCGACCCACGCCCCGTCCCGACACCCCGAATATAAAGCGGAACCTGTTTGATCCCGTCAGACGCCGTCGTTTCCACCGCTTGGGCAAGCTGCACAACATTGGTTTGCTGATCCTTGCGATCAGCCAAATTCCAGGTTCCGTCACAGAATATTGCAATGCGCTTCATCACCAGCCCCTTTGGTTAACCTTAAGGCAGCCTAGCGACATTACGGGCGCAAGCCACCGAAACACGGCAGCTTGCGACGATTTTCACGTTTGTTTCGCGCTATTTGTCTTTGTGATGTGGCGTCAAATGCTTGCGCAGCTTCGACGGCGCAGCTTTCTTGCGATTCTTGTATGGGTTCGCATCGTTCTGCGAGCGCATGTACAAACGGATCGGCGTTCCGGGCATATCGAAATCCACGCGCAAACCGTTGACCAGATAACGCGAATAACTCTCGCTCATTTTGTCAGGCAGAGAACACATCACCACAAATCCCGGCGGGCGTGTTTTGGCCTGCGTCATATAACGCAGCTTGATACGTTTGCCTGCTGGTGCGGGGGGCGGATGCGCCTCGACCATGCCAGCAAGCCAGCGGTTAAGCGCGGCTGTAGGAACGCGGCGGTTCCAAGTTTCATAAGCGCGCATGATGGCATCGTGCAAACGGTCCAGACCACGGCCCGTTTTGGCAGACACAGTCACCAATGGCGCGCCGCGCAGTTGCGGCAAAAGCCGCTCGAAACTCTCGCGCAGATCGCGCAGCTTGTCCTGCTTGTCTTCCTCGATGTCCCATTTGTTCACCGCGACGATCACAGCACGCCCTTCGCGCTCTGCAAGGTCGGCGATGCGCAAATCCTGCTGCTCGAACGGGATCGCTGCATCAAGCAGAACGACCACAACCTCGGCAAATTTGACCGCGCGCAAACCATCGGACACGGACAGCTTTTCCAGCTTGTCCTGCACCTTGGCCTTTTTGCGCATACCCGCCGTGTCAAAGATACGGATATGCGTGCCAAGCCACTCGGTACGCAGTGAAATCGCGTCGCGCGTTATGCCTGCTTCTGGCCCCGTCAACAAACGCTCATCACCCATAATGTTGTTAATGAGCGTGGACTTACCCGCATTCGGACGTCCAACCACTGCGATCTGCATCGGCTTTCGCGCCGTGGGCATGACAAATGGCGCGTCTTCGTTCCATTCAGCATCTTCATCCAGCTCAACGTCTGTTTCAGGTGCCAGATCCGCGGCGCGTTCGGCAAAGCCATCCGCAAGCGGCATTAGCTGGGAATAAAGATCATTCAGACCTTCACCATGTTCCGCAGACAAACGGATCGGTTCGCCCAAACCCAGAGAATAGGCCTCGATCACACCTGCATCCGCGGCAGAGCCTTCGCCCTTGTTCGCAGCAAGGATCACATGCGCGGACCGCTTGCGCAGAATTTCGGCAAACACCTGATCCGCAGGCGTTACGCCTTGGCGTGCGTCGATCATAAAGAGGCAGATGTCAGCCATATCAACCGCACGCTCTGTCAAACGGCGCATTCGCCCTTGCAGGCTTTCGTCCGTCGCCTCTTCCAGCCCTGCCGTGTCAATAACGGTAAAGCGCAGGTCGGCAAGGCGCGCTTCGCCTTCGCGCAAATCACGCGTCACACCTGGTTGATCGTCAACCAAGGCCAGTCGTTTGCCGACAAGGCGATTGAAAAGCGTGGATTTACCCACATTCGGGCGGCCCACGATGGCAAGGGTAAAGCTCATTGAAAAGCTCCAAAAAATAGCTCAGAGGGCCGCTCTAACCTAGAACAGCGATGCGCGAAAGAGGCTTCATCAGGCGCACGACGCCGTGCACCTGTGCTTTAGCGAATTGCGTGCAGCACCCCATTGCGGGAGACAACATATAGCGTGCCAGCCGCAACAACGGGGTTGGTCGATGCGCCGCCCGGAATTTCTACTGCACTGACCTGTGCGCCCGATGTCGGATCAAAGCTGCGAATCAAACCATCGTTGGAGGCGACAAGCACGCGCCCGCCCGCAATGATCGGACCATAATGGGCAACGATTTCAACACGGCGATGGCGATCTTCCTTAACAAAGAACGGCAGTTTGGTGCCCCAAATCCGCGTGCCCGTCTCGCCGTCAAGGCGCACCAGTTCATTGCGGTCTGTCACAGCAAAGATCGAACCACCCGCAGGCCAAACCGGGCCCAAAGCACCGTCTTTTGCGGTCCAAATGCGCGAACCGCTGTCCGCGTTTACCGCGACGATGCGTCCGGAGTGGCTTCCTGCGAAAACAGTATTGCCCGCGATCACGGGATCGCCCGTGATATCGCTGATGGTGCTGGCCGCAATGCCGCGGCGCTGCCCGGCAACGGTTGCATCCCAGCGGCGCAGACCACCTTTGCGGAAGGCCGCCTGCATTTCACCAGAGCCAAAGGCGAAGATCACCAGATCATCCCCGACGGCCGGCGCAGGGCCGCCTGAAACATTTGACACGTCAGTGGCACCATCAAGCTGCCACTCGACACGGCCCGTATCGCTATTAATCGCCCAAGCGACGTTGTCACCAGACACCACATAGACCAAACCGCGTGAAACGGATGGTGTCCCCGTCGCCGGGGCATCAAGGTCTTGCAGCCAGATTTCCGCACCGCTTGCCGGATCAAGCGCACGCACTTTACCAAAGCCCGAGGACACGATCAATTTACCGTCGCCAAAGGCCAAACCGCCGCCACCCGCGTCGTTTTGCTGATCGCGCGGCGGTGTCAGGTCAACGGACCAAAGCTTTTCACCATTAAGCGAGACTGCTGTGACGGTGCTTTTCGCGTCCATCACAAAGATGCGCCCGTTAGCAACCACAGGATCGGCGGTGATCCGGTGACGTCGGCTGTCGCCCTCACCGATGTTGGTGGACCACTGCACGCCTGTCAGTTGGCTTGCCAGTGCGGGATGGGACGTGCGCGTCTCCGGGCTACCAATGCGGTGCGTCCAGTTGGCATTGCTCACCTGCTTTGGCAGGGAAATCTTTTGAACGGTGCTTTCGGTGCGCACACGATCATCGGACACTTCCCCGAAGGGCGCGCGCAAATCTTCGCGTTTGCCAGGTAGAATGATGTCCTCTTCGGCACAGCCTGCCAGCACTGCTGCTGCCACACCTGCCATGATCCATTTAGCTGTCGTCACTGCTCAAAGCCCCCTTTGAAAGTGCTTCCCGTCTGTCGCGGGCTCGGTTTATCGGCTTAATTCTGACCGACAAGAGTTTCCGGTTCCGCGCCTAGCGCGATAATGAGTTGTGTCGCGCGCTGACGCAAGCCCGCTGTGACTTCTGCGTCAACAACGATCCCTTGCAGCTTTTCCAGCGCAGCTTCGGTGTCGCCCGCGTCTATATCAAGCAGCGCCATTTGCTCGAGCGCAAGCAAGCGCAGCGCCATGCCGGGCGCGCTAAGCGCCTCAAAGCGAATCTGGCGCTCTTCAGCGCTGAGCGCACCATCAGAACGGCTCGCCGCTTTGAACGATGCAATCTGGCGATAGATCTCTGGCAAGCTGCCATCGCTCGCAATTTTCTCAAGCGCAGCTTGCGCGCCGGCAGGATCGTTGTCTGACCCCTGCTCCGCAGCTTGCAAAAGCGCTACGACGGCTTTCGCGCCCTGTGTAATATCTTGATCTTGCACGGATTGTAGTGCGGTAATGCGCGCGCCTGGCTCATCCGCTTCAAGCGCAGCCAGAATTGCATCGCCTGCGCTTTGTGCCTTGGCACGGGCCTGCGCTTTGTTCCATTCATTCCAGGCAGCGCCGCCGACCAAGGCCAATACAGCGACGATCGCGATCCAGCCGTAGCGCTTCATCAACCCGAACAAACGGTCGCGGCGGACCTCTTCGCTTACTTCTTCAATAAAACTGTCGGTGTCACTCACGCCTCAAACCCCTGCTTTTTGCCTCTCTTATCGCGATGTCACAGCCCTGCCAAGGGCTGGTCATACGCTTGCCATTTATTGCGCGCACTTTGGCGCATGAATAAATGTGGCTTTGGTGACGCAAATGGATCAAACTGAACTGGTGAGTTTAGCTAAATACTTATGTGATATTGAACTTTTAAACTATCTCGCTATGTCCAACTGATAGGTTTGCACGGCCGTTTGATAAGATGTGTTAGGAACTGTCCCAGATGAAAATCATTCCAATTATTACCGCAGTGCTGGTGACGGCCTTCTTGTATTTGCTCGTATTTGAGCGCGACGAGCTTTTGTCATTCGCCCAAGCAGACGCGGCCGAAGACCCGCAATCAACGACAGAGGCCTCTGACGTGGTCACCGCCACGGCACCGGATGAAGCGGACGCTGAGAGTGATAGCATTCGTGTCTACGCGGTGAAATCCGTTGCGCAGCAAATCGACAGCGCGGTCATTCTGCGCGGCCAGACCGAAGCGGCAAGAATGGTTCAGGTGCGCGCAGAAACGTCTGGACAGGTGATTTCAGAGCCATTGCGCAAAGGGACCTACGTAAGCAATGGTCAGCTTTTGTGCCACCTTGATGCTGGTACACGCAGCGCATCCCTTGCCGAAGCAGAAGCACGTCTGGCCGAGGCCAAGGCACGCATCCCCGAAACACAAGCCCGCGTGGATGAGGCGATGGCCCGTCTCGATGAGGCCAAAATCAATGACAACGCTGCCTCGAAACTAAGCCAGGGCGGCTTTGCCTCCGAAACGCGCGTTGCTTCGGCCCAAGCGAGCGTGCGCGCTGCCGAGGCTGGAGTGGCCTCTGCAAAAAGCGGGTTGGAAAGCACGGGCGCTGCGATTCAAAGCGCAGAGGCCGCGATTGCGGCTGTTCAAAAAGACATCGACCGCCTGCAAGTCACGGCACCATTCGAGGGATTGCTGGAAACCGACACATCAGAACTTGGTAGCTTGCTGCAACCGGGCGGGCTTTGCGCGACGGTTTTGCAGCTTGACCCGATCAAGCTGGTTGGCTTCGTTCCGGAAACCGAAGTGGACCGCATCGAAATCGGTGCCCTTTCGGGTGCGCGCCTTGCAGGGGGCCAAGAGGTTCAGGGCCGCGTCACGTTCCTGTCGCGCTCTGCCGATCAAACAACGCGGACCTTTCGTGTAGAAATCCAGGTGCCGAACAAAGACCTTAGCATCCGCGATGGTCAAACGGCGGAAATCATCGTTTCCGCTGATGGCACCAAGGCGCATTTGCTACCGCAATCCGCGCTAACCCTGAATGATGATGGCGACCTGGGTGTCAGAACGATAAGCGGCGATGGCCGCGCAGAATTTGTTGCGCTCAAGCTGTTGCGCGACACGGCCAAAGGGGTTTGGGTGTCCGGCCTGCCAGAAAAGGCCGATGTCATCACGATCGGACAGGAATATGTGGTGGATGGCGTCGCCGTGACCCCCACCTTTGAGGAGCCAAAGGAATGACTGGTATCGTCGATTGGGCCGCTGAACGGGCCCGCATGGTTCTAGCCTTTATCGCCCTCACCCTTCTGGTTGGGGGCTTTGCCTATTGGGGTCTACCCAAAGAGGGTGAGCCGGATATCGAAATACCTGCTCTCTTTGTTTCGGTGCCCTTCCCCGGCATTTCAGCCGCCGATAGTGAAACCTTGTTGGTCAAACCCATGGAATCCGAGC
>NZ_JBAUHO010000120.1:0-6685 GCF_049680325.1 Planktotalea sp. | reverse complement strand
CTCCAAATCTCCCCGAACAAAAACGTCAGGGCCATGTGTTCACATGGGTCAATTCTCAGTGACAATTTATGGGGCTACCGGGTCAGTTCTCAATGACATTCAACAGCTATGCAGATTTCACTTACCGTGTCGGGTGAGGTCGAGACACATGCAACGAACGGCATTTACGGGCGAATTTACGGTGCGCCCCCCTTGTGGCATTTCAGGCAAACCACCAACCGCACAAAAGCAGGAACAGAAATTGCGGCCTTGTCCAGAATGGTCACCAATCCTGCGGGTGATTTGGCCGAACTCCATGCGCTCTCGGCGCAAATTCTAGCCAACGTGCCTTATGGCGGCGCTGTGACAGATGTGACGACCACAGCAGAAGCAGCGCTCGCGCTTGGAGGCGGCGTTTGTCAGGATCACGCGCAGATTTTCATCGCCGTCCTGCGCCATGCCGGTGTTCCCGCGCGCTACATTAGCGGCTACCTGATGATGGATGACCGCATCAATCAGGACGCCACCCACGCTTGGGCCGAAGCCCACATCGAGGGAATAGGCTGGGTCGCCTTTGATATTTCGAACGGGATTTCGCCCGATGAGCGCTATGTCAAACTGGCAGTAGGACGCGATTCAATCGACGCAGCGCCTGTTTCGGGCATGCGGATGGGCGATGCTCAGGAATCCATGCAGGTGACGCTTCAGGTCCAGCAATGATCTGGTGCGGTCAAGACTTGGCAGGCTGCGCATACTTTAGCGGGTAATCCTATCAAGCCAGTCGTTATGCTGGATCGAATAGCCGAACGCGCTATTAGCGCAAAACGTCAGATTGCATGTTCTACCTGACGCGTTAGAAATGCACTGTGGGGCTGGGAATTGTGCAAGGTATGGGAAACCATACTTTGGATATCAGCTCAAGATATTGATATATAGTGTTAAGTTCATAACGAGGGTGCGATTTTGGCGGCTTTGAAAACATTCACACGGCGCGCGGCTTTGCTTGGTGGGGGCGCTTTGCTTGGCGGCTTTGCCACCAAAGCGCTGTCCCCATCTAACCCGACGCTTGATGGCACGCGGTTTATTAAGCCCACTGGTGGTAAGGGCGTGTTGAACGATGCCAGCGGGCTAAGCGAGACGCCGATTTTCCGTCATATCACCCTTCGCGAAGACCCCGGCGCGCAGCTTGTTAAAGCGATCAGAGCGGAACTCGCCGAGGCGCGCGCGAACGGACGGGCCGTCAATGTCGGCGCGGCACGTCATTCGATGGGCGGGCAGGCCATTCCGCGCAACGGGCATGCGATCACCTTTGAGAACGGGTTCGTCGAGGTGGATAGGACCAACCGACAAATGCGCGCGCATGCAGGGGCGCGTTGGAGTGATGTGATTGCTATCGCCGATCCAATCGGGCTGGGGCCGCGCGTGATGCAGTCCAACAATGACTTTGGCATCGCCGCAACTTTTTGCGTGAACGCCCATGGTTGGCCTGTAAAAGAAGGGCCGATGGGCAGTACGGTCAGATCCTTCCAGATGGTCATGCCCGATGGTGACTTGGTGACGTGTTCGCGTAGCGAGAACGCCGAATTGTTTGGCATGACTATGGGTGGCTACGGGTTGAGCGGGATCATCACGCAAATGGACGTGGACCTTGCCGAAAACCAGCGGTTGGAGCCGAGCTATGCCGAAATGCCCGCCGAGGACTTTGGCGCGCATTTCGTGCAAGCACTTGCAGATGACAACGTCACGATGGCCTATGGGCGCCTTAGCGTTGATCGAGAGAACTTTATGTCGGACGCGCTGATGATTACCTATCGCCCAAGCGAGGATCAAAGCGACCTGCCCGCTGCGGGTGGCTCGGGCGCTGCGTCCAAGATTGCCAGCCGTGTTTACCGCGCGCAATTGGGTAACGAGCGGATGAAGCATGTGCGCTGGTGGTTTGAAACAGATCTGGCACGAAGCCTTGCCAGCGGACCTGCGACGCGGAACAGCCTTATCAACGAACCTGTCGTAACTTTGGATGATCGCAATCCAGATCGCACCGATATTTTGCACGAATATTTCGTTTCGCCAGATCGCTTTGCCGAGTTTGTTCAGGTGTGCCGTGCGGTGATCCCCTCGTCCTATCAGGAATTTCTGAACGTGACGCTTCGCTATGTTGATACGGACCCTGATAGCTGGCTGGCTTTTGCGCCGGTGCCGCGTATCGCGGCGGTGATGTCGTTCAGTCAGGAAATGACTGCGCGGGCCGAGGCGGATATGCGCCGCATGACGCAGGCGCTGATAGACGGGGTGACGTCAATCGGCGGGACATATTATTTGCCCTACCGCCCGCACGCGCGGCTAGATCAGCTTGTGAAAGGGTACGAACGTGCTGGCGAGTTCGCAGCGGCCAAGCGGGTTTTGGACCCTGATCTGCTGCTGCGAAACAACCTTTGGGACAGATATTTGGGGGCGCTATGACTTTGATCCGGAAAACCGCTATCGCGTATTTCTTTGTTTTGCTTGGCGCGGCGGCTTTGAATTACGTGCCGGGTATCACGGATGACGACGGGCTTGCCTTTGGTATCTTCGCGCTTGATCTGTTTGACGACGCTTTGCATTTGGTATCCGCCCTTTGGGCGCTAAGCGCCGCGTTTCTGGGTGCGCGCGCCAGCAAGATATTCTTGGTGATCTTTGGCGCGCTTTATCTTGGCGACGGTGTCTTTGGGTTCTTCACGGGTTACGGATACCTGGACATGGGGATTTTCACCAATCCGTCCGAGGGTTTGTCGTTCACCTTGTTCCGTGTGCTGGCGAACCTGCCGCACATCGCGCTTGGGGGCATTGCATTGTTTGCAGGGCTCAGGTTCGGGCGGGATGTATGAAGCGGTTTTTCAAGTGGCTCGGCCTTTCGCTACTGGCTCTGATTGTTGGTCTCATTGCGCCTGTCGGCTACGTCGAGCTTGCCTGTCGTCCAGCGGGGCAGGCGGCCAGCTATACTGCGATGCTTCCTGCAGAGCATCACAGGGCCGAAGGACGCACGCTTCTGACTTATCCAGAATGGCACATCGTTCATGCCTATGATGACTATGCGCAAGTGATCCGCAGCGGTGATCCGCATGACTATCGCTTTTTGCCGTCCATTGGCGGCTTTTGGACCTCGCTTTGCAGCCTGTCCAAAGCATCGGAGCCACATGGCGGTTTTCCGGCTGAGTTCAAGCAGACGATCTATACGATTGGTGTCAGCTTTACCGCTGAGCTTTTGGCGAAGGCGCTTTATGAGGAAACGATAGGGCGCATTGCAACGGCACTGCGCGGCAATACACGTGCGCCGCTGGATGATCTTTCGGCGCAACAAGCGACGCAATACAGCCAGTTTTTGCGACAAGTGCCGTGGTACAGGTGGGATTTTGCAACCGATGCAGCAGCGTTAGACGATGCGGCAACGGCGGTTTTCCGTGACCGCGAGCGTCGCTTTGCGCTTGGTATCGAGTACGGCGTAAAGGCCAAATATGCACAGGTTATCGCAGCGGCGGTCGCTAATATGGAGCCTGATGCGCTGCGTTTGCGGATGATCGTATCGGGGTTAAGTGCGACGGATTTGAGCGCTTATGAAGGCGTTCAGGTGATCGACGACCGGGGTTCTCAAGGAATTGAAATCGACACGCCGCGCTATCGCGCGTTGACGGAACTGTTATTCCAAATGGCCCAAGCTGGCGGCGAGTTTGTCGAGATCGCTGGAAATGACGACATCCTGTTTTCGATGACCTCAGACGAGCCAACGTTTGAGAACGCCCTTTATAGTTTTGAACGTCAGGGTTACAGCGATACACGCCATTTGGTGTTACTTCCTGTCAGCAAGCTGGCAATCGCGCTTCGCGGGATTGACGGCCGGGTCAACCGCCTGGAACACATTCATGACTATTAGAACTTGGATCGTATCCGTGGCGGCGGTCGTCGCTGGGTGGCTCGCGCTACAGGTGTCAGTGATGTACTTTACCGATGCGGCACCAGGCGCAGTAGCGTTGTTTCCAGCGTCTGATTTCACAACGCATTTGCCCGCGGACATGGCAATTGTCGGCGGTGGGGCGCATTGGATCGCAATCAAATCGGACACGCCAAATCTGGGAAAAAGCCTATATGCGGCCGGCGCTTTGCTGGTTCTGCCTGCCGGGCTTCCCGGATGTTTGCCTTTGGGCAAGGTCCTGTGAGGCCAAGCATGCCTTAGCCTTGTGGCTTTATAAATGGGCACATTCAGGCACGGGCGTAACGACGGTGCCATCCTTGAGGTGTTGCAGCAAGTTGTCCACCGTCAGCGCGCCCATAGCTGCGCGCGTTTCAACGGTAGCGCTGCCGACATGGGGCAAGAGGACGACGTTAGGCAAATCGCGCAGCGCTTGGGGGACGGCGGGCTCTGCGTCAAACACATCCAGCCCCGCCCAGCCGAGCGTGCCGTTTTGCAAGGCTTCAATCAGCGCCGTTTCATCGACGACCGAGCCACGGCTGACATTGATTAATGTGCCGTTGGGCCCGAGGGCCGCCAAGACTTTTGCATTTACGATTTTGGCCGTTGCAGGGCCGCCCGGGGTGATACAGATCAACGTGTCGCAGGCTTTAGCCATTTCTGTCAGATCGTCGTAGTAAGGATAGCCAACGTTCTTCGGGGTGCGGGAATGATAGATGATCTTGGCATTCCAGGGGGCAAGCTTGTCGGCGATCGCCTGCCCGATACGTCCGAGCCCCAAAATCCCGACAGTCTGGTTTTCGGCAGAGCGGGTGAGCGGGGCGCTGCCCTTTGCGGCCCAGTCGCCCGAACGCACGTAGGCGTCATCGCGCAGGACCTCGCGGTAGCAGGCGAGCATTAGCAAAACTGCCGTTGTCGCCACCTCCTCATTCAGCACGTTTGGCGTGTGCGTTACGACAATGGAACGGCGCGCGGCCTCGATTGCGTCGATGGCGTCGTAGCCGACACCATACCCACTGATAAGTTTCAGATTGGGCAGCGCGGCCATGAGATCTGGTTTGATGCCATCATGGCCATTGGTAATCACATACTCGATTGTTTCAGGATCGAAATCATCCAGTTGATGGATGGTGAACACCTTTTGAAGCCGCGCTTTCATCGTTTCGGTGATGCCACCGATTTGCAGGAGTTCAGGCATCCTGATCGACGTTCTGGCGCTGATGGCCAAGGCCCTGAATCGTCAGGTCCATCACATCGCCTTTTTTGAGGAAGACCGGTTCAGGCTTGATCCCGAGGCCAACGCCAGGCGGAGTACCTGTGGAAATGACATCGCCAGGATGTAGCGTAAACAGCTGGCTAAGGTGTTCAATGATTTCAGCAACGCTAAAGATCATCGTTGATGTGTTGCCCGTCTGCATGCGCTTGCCGTTTACATCCAGCGCCATATCAAGGTTCTGGGGGTCTTCGATTTCATCGCGCGTCACCAGCCAGGGACCGGTTGGACCGAAGGTGTCGCAGGACTTTCCTTTGGTCCATTGGCCCGTCAGATTGGCCTGAAAGTGCCGCTCAGAGACATCATTCACGATGCAATAGCCCGCGACATACTCTAGCGCGGTTTCTTTGGTGACGTATTTCGCTGTCTTGCCAATAACGACGCCTAGCTCCACTTCCCAATCGGTCTTTGTCGAGCCGCGCGGCATGACCACATCGTCATAGGGGCCAACGATTGCAGAGTTGGCCTTGAAGAACAGGATCGGGTGCTCGGGTATTGCGGCCCCTGTTTCCGCCGCATGATCGGAATAGTTAAGGCCGATGCACAGGAATTTGCCGATGTTACCAACGCAGGCGCCGAGGCGTTGTTCGCCCTCCACGATCGGCAGGCTGGCAGGATCAATCGCGCGTAGCTTGGCAAGGCTTGCGTCATCCAGCATGTCGCCTGTGATGTCGTTGATGTGTTCGGACAAATCACGCAACAAGCCTGCACTGTCCAGTAATCCCGGTTTCTCGTTCCCTACGGGGCCGTATCGAAGAAGTTTCATTGGATGTCCTTGCTTTGGATGTCGAAAATAGGCGTTTCCAGCCCGTTTGCCCATGTCTTTGCCCTGTGAGCAGCGCGTTCGCTATGCTGGTTAGCGTGCGGTATTTTAGGTAGATGAGTGGATCTGGATTGGGCTCTTGGCGTGTTTCGGCTAGCGTATGTTAGAGTTTTGGTTTTGACCATATCCTACCTGGATAATAACGTAACGAAGGACGGTTTCAGATGAGGCAAAAGCACAAGGTCACTTTTCTTGGCACCGGTTTGATGGGCGCGCCGATGTCGCGAAATTTGATTGCGGCGGGCTTTGATCTGACAGTCTGGAACCGAAGTCCTGAACGTGCTGCGCCGCTGGTGTTAGAGGGCGCGAAAACAGCAGCGCGCGCGGGCGCAGCAATTACGGGTGCGGATGTAGTCATATCGATGCTTACTGACGGCTTTGCCACGCAGGCGTTGCTTGCGGACGAAGAGGTGCGCGCGGCTTTGCAAGCAGGGATGATCTGGATCGACATGTGTAGTGCGAAACCTGAACACGCGCGCGCGCATTCCGCTGCGTTGAAACGCCTAGGCGTTGCCCATTTGGACGCACCGGTATCCGGCGGCACGAAAGGGGCCGAGAACGCCAGTCTGGCGATTATGGTCGGTGGCGAGCGCGGCGTTTTTGATGATGTTGCCGTCGTCTTCGAAGCACTGGGTCGGCCCGTTCACGTTGGTCCGTCGGGTACAGG
>NZ_JBAUHO010000119.1:0-19603 GCF_049680325.1 Planktotalea sp. | reverse complement strand
CTGCATCCGTGTCGTTGATGTTGTTATAGCTCAGCTCTTTACCCTGATGCTGCTTGGCAGTCGCCACGCCTGCGCGCTCTGTGCCATCCGTATAGAAGGCCGCTGTCTGATGCGGGTTCTCACCATAACGCAATGTCTGGGACAATGTGCCCGAAAAGGCACGGCGGCGCGGTGCAGGATCGCCCAGTGCGCTTGCCATCCATGTAGAAACGGCGGCATCATAGGCACCTGTGCGCGCATAGGCGGCTTGCGCCAATTTCTGGCGGAACGCATATGTCGTCTGACCGTCGTTTGCATCCAGTTCAGACAAAAGCGCGTCGTAATCTTCAACATCCACAACCACGCTGACGAATGCATGGTTCTTGGCCGCGGCGCGGATCATTGCAGGTCCACCAATGTCGATATTCTCGATGCAATCCTCATAATCGCCGCCCTTGGCGACCGTTTCTTCAAACGGGTAGAGGTTCACAACCAGCAAATCAATCGCGCCGATGTTGTGCTCTTCCATAGCGGCGACATGGGCCGCGTTATCGCGCAGCGCCAGCAATCCGCCGTGAACCGCCGGGTGCAGTGTTTTCACGCGCCCATCCATCATTTCAGGGTAACCCGTCACATCCGCAACATCGCGCACGTCTAGACCCGCATCACGCAGTGTCTTCGCGCTTCCCCCGGTTGAAAGCAATTCGACACCACGATCAGACAACGCACGGCCAAGATCAATCAGCCCTGTTTTGTCAGAGACAGAAAGCAAAGCGCGGCGGATAGGGGAAAGGTCAGTCATGGCAGTTTCGGTCCTGAAATCTAAAATTGCATATCGTCATCCGGTACGAGATCTCGCACGCCAACTGCAGTGTCTTGCGTTTTCGAGAGCGACCACCGGATGCGCGTCGCATAGTCCATTGCGCGGCCAGTTAAAACGATCTGTTTTGTCGCGCGCGGCTGAAGTCGCCCTTTTTCCAGATAAACGCTTGGCTCAACACTTAATTTTGCTACGCCATCATGACGGAAAACCCATATCTCACCACTCTTCTGCGCCATAGAAACAGCCGATCCGCCCATATCCAGCGCCGCGTCCACTTCTGGATGCAGATGAAATCGAATGCTAAAAGCGATACCCTGTAGCCTGAGTTCGTCCATTTTGGCGTCAAAGCGTTTTTTGGAAGACTCTTCCAAAGCGACCAACATGTCTTCGCCCGCGAGGCCACGCCCGTTGAAGGTTAGCTCCAGCGTGCGTGCGTGGGTCAAACCATGTGTACTATCATACCCGTCGTGACCCGCTTGCAAGCGCACACCGTCAGGGGCTTCGCTCACTTGCACAGGGACATGTCTGGGCGCATCGACCAGCAGTTCCTGTTTGCGCTTCTTGCTGCCGCTCGCCGCGAACCGCGCGCTAGAATAGCCGTCTATCGAAAGCACCGAATGGGACTGAGTAGCGCGGCCAGCCCGGCGCCATTCTTCACCAAAAACCTTGCCCGAGCCGCAATTCACAATCAGCGGTCGCCGCCCGGAGGTCAGCTCGAATGCCAATGTGGACGCATGGGCATTGTGCGATGCGGTGCCTTTTGGCGGGGCACTAGCGTCAACCAACAGGCTGGTGCGGCCACCTGACAAACGCGCAAATCCCATGGACAAACCGTCTGGCTGCGCGTGTCTGACTTCTGAATTGAGCAAGGCCTGATCCAAGCGCCCCTCAATGCCGCGCCCGCCCCCGTGAAAGCGGGCGAGTCCACCATCGGAATGGCGCAAAGTGCGTAGCGTCGGAGCGATCCGTTCAATAGCATCCAGATGTGCGGCAGGCGGTACGATACCCGCTTCACGCAAACTGACTGCGGCCCATGTGATAAGCGTAAAGACCTCCAGCAGTTCTTCCGGATTACGCGTTGGCAAACCACCTTCGGCATCAATCTGGTCAGCACATGCCCGTGCCAATGCCTTGACTGCTGGCGTGACATGCGCCTCCATTCCGCTAAGCGACAGCCCTGCGTAGATCATCCCTGTCAGCGCTTCGAACCGCGCAAGGCCGGGTTCTGTCTTGTGCCAGCGGCGCGCAAGAAACTTCGTTTGCTGGGTAAGCGAGCGATAGAACAATTTGGATGCATCCGCATCCTGACCACGTAGCAAGAATAGGGCATGGTTGATCCAGCGGATCAAACGGCGCCCCGTTAAACCAGGAACCCAGCCCGGACCTTTGCCACGCCCGTATGTTCCGATCCAATCCCAGACCCAAGCTTGCGCCGTTTCGCGCGCTACGGCGTCACCGACTGCTGCCAGATCATCTAACCAGCCAAAGCCGTGCGCTTCATCGGCAAATGCGGAATCTGGAGTAGGGATTTGCCACAGGCTTTGCGAAGGCGCTTCAATCAGGTGGCCTGCGAACATGATATTGCCCGCAGACAACTGCCTGCCTTTCGCAAAACTGCCAATCGTGCGCGGTTCGGGCTGCGAAACAAAGCCGGTCGCCGCCGTTTGGCGGGTGACAAGCCGCGCGTGTACGCGGTGCATGGCACGGGTTACCCGCGCCGACCATTTGCTACCTCTGGACATCTGCTCTGCCTTATACGCTCTTTCGGCGCGTTTTCTTTAAGGCACCCTACCGTGCAAGGCAGGTAAAGTCACCGCTGAAAAAACGACTCAGGCGGGTTTGCGCAGCAGTGCGATGTAAAATCCATCCATACCGCCCTGTTCGGCCCAATAGTCGGGTCGCAGCCGCAAGCCGCCTTCGTCGGTTATCCAGCTTGGATCGATCCCCGCAACACCCAGTGCTTCGCGATCAATTTGTAGTTCGGGATGCATCTCTAGCAAGTCTTCGATCTGGCACTCGCCCTCGTCCGGCAAAAGCGAACAGGTGCAAAACACCAAACGCCCACCCGGTTTTAAAAGCGTAATCGCATGGGCCAGCATCCTTGCTTGCAGCTCGATCAACTCGCCAAATTCGGAACCGTCTTTGACCATGGGCAAATCGGGGTGCCTGCGAATCGTCCCTGTTGCAGAACAGGGCGCATCAAGCAGAACCGCGTCATACTGCCCTGATGTCTCCAAAGCATCGCCGACAACCAGTTCGGCCTTTAACTTTGCGCGTTCCAGGTTTTCATGAACGCGCTGCATACGGCGCTCAGATGTATCAACGGCTGTGACCTCTGCACCGCTCGCAGCGATCTGCATCGTTTTACCGCCCGGCGCGCAGCATAGATCAATAATCTTCTCACCCGCTTTTGGCGCAAGAATGCTCACAGGCAACGCCGCAGCTGCATCTTGCACCCACCAGTCGCCTTCCGCGTATCCAGCCAAGGCAGAAACCTGCACCGCGTCCTGAATTCGGACTGATCCTGTAGGCAAAACTGTGCCGCCGACCGCAGTCGCCAAAGCGCTCGCATCCCCTTTAGCCGTCAAGTCGAGCGGTGCCCCGGCAAAGTGAACGCGCTCGATATCACCAATGTTTTCAGCGCCGTAGGCTTGCACCAAAGGTCCGCGCAGCCATTTTGGCAGGCGAGGAACGCGCAGTTTCGCCCACTCTTCCGGTCCCTTCTCGACCACTTTGCGTAGCACTGCATTGGTAAGCCCTTTCATCTGGGCTGTGCGCTTGTTTGCACCAACGCTGCTGACTGCATCGTTCACTACCCCATGCGCCGCACCGCCCGTGCACAGCTCATAGGCGGCGATGCGCAGTACGTTATGCACGGCAAGCGGGGGTGATTTACGCATGAAAGGCTTCAGAATGCGGTCCACACGCTCAAGCGAGCGAAGCGTTTCTGTCGCAAGGCGCTGCGCCCGCGCGCGGTCCTCAAACGACAGCTTCTGAATATAGGGCGCGCCTAGCGCTTCAGACAACATTTGCTGCTCGCCCAAGACCTGCCCGAGCAATCCTGCTGCCGCGCGGCGCGCTGCTACACCGTTATCTGCCATTGTGTCGCCCTTTGCGATGCTTGCCGATTATATCCGGCGGCGTATATCAAGGGTGCAACCCCATGGAAAGGAGTGCCTGCATGAGCGATTCAAATGAGCTACCCGAGGCCGCAAAACGCGCCCTGGCCGAAGCAGAAGACCGCCGCAAGAACGCAAAGGCGCTAAACCTTGCAACCGAACTGGGCGGGCGCAACGGCCCTGAACCAGTGCGATTTGGCGATTGGGAGAAAAAAGGGATCGCGATTGATTTCTGATGTCAGCCGCTTAAAGCCCTAGCACATCCAGCATATCATATTCGCCGGGCGCTTTACCCTGCCCCCAAAGCGCAGCTTTTAGCGCACCGCGTGCAAAAACACGTCGATCTGTCGCCATATGACGCAACACAATGCGCTCGCCAGCGGCGGCAAATAGAACATCATGTTCGCCGACAATGTCGCCGCCGCGAATGGCCGTAAAGCCGATATCACCGCGTTTGCGCGCGCCTGTGATGCCATCGCGCCCACTGTCGCGCACGTCAGCCAGGGCAACGCCGCGGCCTTCTGCGGCGGCTTCGCCCAGCATCAATGCTGTGCCAGACGGTGCATCAACCTTCATATTGTGATGCGCTTCAATGACTTCGATATCGAAATCCTCATCCAGCGCCGCTGCGACCTTCTTTGTCAGTTGCGTCAACAGGTTAACACCAAGCGACATATTCCCCGCACGAACGATTGTGGCGTGGTGCGATGCGGCTTTGATGGCAGCGAGATGACTATCCTCGAATCCCGTTGTTCCGATCACATGAACCGCGCGTGCTTGGGCCGCGAGACCTGCAAACTCGACCGATGCGGCTGGAGCTGTGAAATCGATCACCGCTTGTGCCTTCGCAAACACTTCAAGTGGATCGTCAGTAACCTTAACCCCAATTTCCGCACCGCCCATCGCAGCGCCAACATCACGACCAACCCAGTCATGGCCTTTGCGTTCCAGCGCGCCGACAAGCCGCGCAGCAGGGCTTTCTTGAATTGTCTGGATCAACATTTGACCCATACGGCCAGATGCACCTGTGACGACGATACCGGGGATGTCATTCATCGGGAAATTCCTTGTCTCTTTGGCCATCCTTAACGCGCAAGCCGCAGCTTGGCAAAGGCAGCGATAGCGCTTAGATGGGTCATATGGCTAAGAAATCATTTTCCAGTGGCTCCGGCCCATCGCAGCGCCAACTTAGGGTTGGTGAACTGATACGTCGCGCGCTGTCTGAGATCCTTCAGCGCGGCGATGTGCATGACCCCGATCTCAATCGCATGTCGATTACAGTAGGCGAGGTTCGCGTCACCCCTGACCTGCGTGTGGCAACCGTCTATGCACTGCCCCTCGGCGGCAGCAGCAAAGGTGATGTTGTCGCCCTTCTTGCCAAAAACAAGGGCGAGCTGCGTCACTTGATTAACAAGAAGCTCGCGTTGAAGCATTCGCCGGACATGCGTTTCCGCCTTGATGAGACGTTCGACAGAATCGATGAAACACGCCGCCTATTGTCGCAAGAAAGCGTGCGCCGTGATCTAGAGCCTGCCGAGGACGGAGACGAAGAAGAATGATCTGGAGGCTTTCAGCACTGCTGATTTGCCTATCCGGCGCATTGCACGCAGCCGAGTGCCGCGAAACCGAACATGCTGGCAACAGATACGCCCTTTGCCAGGTTGATCTGGCAACAGATGAGTTGCGGCTCTTCCTGAATGATTCCAAGGGCGAAAAGCTCGGCGAGTTTTCTTCGGTCAATTCTGTGCTTGCCTTGGAAGGCAAAAAGCTCTCGTTCGGCATGAACGCGGGCATGTATCATGAAGATCGCGGTCCAGTGGGACTTTATCTGGAAAACGGCAAGCAAGCCCAGCGCTTGATTACCTCTGATGGACCAGGGAATTTCGGCCTTTTGCCAAATGGCGTGTTCTGCATTGGCAAAAACAGTTTCGCTGTCATTGAATCGAGATCTTTCGCCAAAAAGCCACCAAAGTGCAAATATGCGAGCCAGTCCGGGCCAATGCTTGTTATTGGCGGTGCCCTGCACCCGCGTTTTCTAATTGATAGCACGTCGCGTTATGTCCGAAATGGTGTTGGGGTCAGCCCCGATCAGCGAAAGGCAACTTTTGTTATCTCGCGCAACGCAGTGACCTTCCATGAGTTCGGTTCGTATTTTCGCGATGCGTTAAAGACCCCGAATGCGCTATACTTCGATGGCAATATCTCGCGCCTTTATGCGCCGCAGATCGGATACTCAGGCGTTAGCTGGCTAAGCGAGCCAATGGGCCCAATTGTTGGCACGGTTGTTCCAGCCGAGTAATTGACGCCCGACCGTCAATTCGTTACGCGGCGCTTTCATATATTCGAGGAACCCCCATGGCACGTAAACGCAAAGGTCGCGATATTTCTGGCTGGCTCGTTGTGGACAAGCCTGCCGGGCTGACCTCGACTGCGGTCGTGAACAAGGTCAAATGGGCGCTCGATGCCAAGAAAGCGGGCCATGCAGGCACGCTTGATCCCGAAGCAACTGGCGTTCTCGCGGTTGCCTTGGGCGAAGCCACCAAGACCGTTCCCTACATCACTGACGCGCTCAAGGCCTATCGGTTTACCGTGCGTTTGGGTCAAGCGACCAACACAGATGATGCCGAGGGTGAAATTATAAATGAAAGCGATCTGCGCCCCGATGATGCGCAAATAGCCGAAGCCTTGCAGGGCTTCATTGGCGATATCCAGCAAGTTCCACCAAAATTTTCTGCGGTAAAGATCGACGGCCAACGCGCCTATAAACTGGCGCGGGACGGTGAAGATGTAGAACTGGCAGCGCGTCCGCTTTGGGTGGAAGAATTGCTGCTCGTTGATCGTATCGATGCGGATCACGTCGAACTGGAAATGACCTGCGGCAAAGGCGGCTATGTCCGCTCTATCGCGCGTGACCTCGGGGCTGTGCTGGGATGCTATGGTCACGTGCTGAAACTGCGCCGTATCTGGTCTGGACCCTTTGACGCTGAAAACGGTGTTTCGCTCGATCAGGTGAACGAACTGGCGCGCAAACCCGAACTGGACGCTTTCATCCAGCCATTAGAAATCGGTCTGGATGATCTGGTTGAATTGCGCTGCACCGAAGAAGGCGCCGCAAAGCTGCGCAACGGCAATCCCGGAATGGTCTTTGCCGCAGATGGCGTTGAATACGGTGATGAAGCTTGGGCATCCTTGAATGGTGAAGCGGTAGCAGTCGGCGTCTACAAAGCTGGCGAGCTGCACCCCTCGCGCGTGTTCGTGCGCACGCCAGTGTAAACGGTTTTGCACCGCCAGCCGTTTCGGGCATAACACCGCTATGATTATTCGAAGCCACACAAAGGGCGATGCCCCGTCGACCGCTGTCTATTCGGATTGCGAGCGATATCGTTATTCGCTGTCGCGTGAATGGGACAGGTCAGGCCGGCGCGTGCACTTCATTATGCTCAACCCCTCAACAGCGACTGAAGTACAGAATGATCCGACAGTCGAGCGCTGCGAGCGCCGGGCCCGCGCCCTCGATTTCGGGAGCTTCACAGTCACCAACATATTCGCCTGGCGTGACACCGATCCGCGCAAGATGAAGGCCGCAAGCGATCCCATTGGTTCTGACAATGATGCCGCGATTCTCAAAGCAAGCGCAGAAGCAGATCAAATCATCGCAGCCTGGGGCACGCACGGCGCACATATGTCGCGCGGCGCAGCGGTTGAGCAGGTTTTGCGCACTCTTGGTAAACCGCTTTATCACCTCGGCCTTAGCAAAGCGGGCCATCCCAAACACCCGCTTTACATCGCCTATTCAGAACAACCAAAACTCTGGGAAACTTCCAATGGATGATACGATCCAAGACCAATTGGACAAGCTGACATCTGAGCTTCAAACACTCAACAACCATCGCTTCATCCGGATCAATAACTCCTTGTGGCGACTGGTTCTTTTTCAATTCACCCGTGGCCTTGCCTTTGGTTTGGGTTCTGTATTAGGCGCTTCGATCCTTGTCTCCCTGCTTGTCTGGTGGCTTGCGCAATTCGAGTTCATCCCGATCATTGGTGACTTCACCAAACAACTGATCGATTGGATCGAAATTCCCTCATCCACACCGCGTGGGCGTTAACCAATTGATCTAATTAGCTTTGATCGGACGCCCTCGAACTGGCACACGTCGTTATGGACGCGTTTCGAGGTGGATGATGCTGATTCTTGCAGGACTTTTGGGCATGCTGGCGCTTGGATCAATCATGTTGATCGAACCAAGCAGCACATCAGAAGGCGACGACGAGCTGGCCGACAACAATGATGAACTGGAACAGGTAAATACCGCTCAGATGGGCGATGTTTCCACCGATTTTCTATCCTATGTCGATGAAGATGGTGCAACGCAAACCATTGAAAATGAAACCACCGAAGAAGGCGATCTGCTGTTTGGAACTAACGACGCTGATACCCTTGCTGGCGATGGTGGCGATGACAACGTCATGGCGGGCGGAGGCAGCGATGCGATTGACGGCGGTACGGGCAACGACGTGCTACATGGCAATGGCGGCGATGACACGCTGACTGGCGGTGCAGGCTTTGATGCGCTTTTCGGCGATCAAGGTGATGATGCCCTTAATGGGGGCGGCGGAAATGACACGCTCATCGGCAATGTCGGTGAAGATGATCTTTCTGGCAGCAGCGGAAATGACAGCCTCATTGGCGGCGAAGGCTTTGATGCGCTTAGGGGCGGGCGCGGCGATGATACGCTCGTTGGCAACGCAGGTGACGATACACTTGATGGCGGTGAGGGCGGCGATCTATTGATGGCTGGCGATGGAAATGATCTGCTAGACGGCCGCGAAACAAATGGGGACAGCGTTGATTTTCTAAATGGTGGGGACGGCGACGACACCATCTTTGCTGGAGCAGGCGATCAGGTTTCTGGTGGACATGGCGCAGACATTACAGTCCTCGACAGCGAACTCTTGGAGCATGCCCAAATCTGGGACTTTGAAAGCGGACAAGATACGCTGGTCGTGCTTTATGACGCGAATTCCTTAGCCCCGGAAATCAGCATTTCTCAAGACCCGGACACGAACGGTCACTGGCTCGTGCAAGCGGACGGTGAAACCGTTGCAAATATAGCAGGCGATGCACCATCTTTATCAGATATCAGCCTGATCGAACGTACCTAGTACCAGACAGGCTTTTTCGCTTTCTTTTCCCTCAAATCTGACCTAAACGCGCCCATCCCCACATGCGGTGGGGCGATTCTCCACGGGCCTTGCTGGACGACATCCCGGCCTGCGCCATCAACCCTTAACTCTTAAAGGAGACCCCGATGTCGATTACACCTGAAGAAAAAACACGTCTGATGAAAGAATTCGCCACCAAAGAAGGCGATACAGGTTCACCAGAAGTACAAGTTGCTATCTTGTCCTCGCGTATTGCGACGCTGACAGAGCACTTCAAGACTCACAAAAAAGACAACCACGGTCGTCGTGGCCTGCTGAAAATGGTCGCTCTGCGCCGCAAGCTGCTGGACTACACACGTGGCAAGGACGAGGCACGTTACCAAGACCTCATCAAGCGTCTGGGTCTGCGCCGCTAAGCGTACAACCTAACTGAATAGTGAGAACGCCTGCATCGAAAGACGCAGGCGTTTTTGTATTTAACCCGCTGCTGTAATGATACTGACAAAAAACAACCTGATTTCATACAGGCCCAGAAGAGGCGAGAACCTATGACTGATCCGTGTTTGAAAATGGTCTTGGTAACGCCTGAGATCCCCTACAATACGGGTGCAATCGGTCGATCTTGTGTGGCGCTGGGTCTGGAGTTGATCCTTATAAAACCCTATGGTTTTTCTCTTGATGAGAAGTCCGTTCGCCGGGCGGGCACGACCTATTGGCAGCACGTTCGCCTAACCGAGTATGACGATTGGCAAAGCTTTATGGCCGACCGTAATCCGCCACGAGACAGCATATATTTCTTTGAAGAAGACGGCGCGCAAAGCTTTTATGCCCCGGACTACCAAGACGATGCTTACTTGGTTTTCGGGTGCGAATCTAAAGGACTGCCTGCTGAAATATTAACCGACATGGACGACCGGATGTTCCATTTACCCATGCGAAGCAATCTGGTTCGCTCGCTCAACTTGGCCAACGTGGCGACCGCCGTGATCTACCAAGCGCTGCGTCCTCAACTGGGTGGTTAAGCGCCAAACATCAATCTAATGCCAGCAACATCTTCAACGGGGTTTTCGCACTGGCCACATCTGCAAGCGAATATCCGTCCAATGCACTGAAAAACGCTTCTTGCGCCTCCAGCAGCGGTGCACGCAAACCGCAGGCGGGTAAGATCGTGCAAGTGCTGTTGCTTCCAAAACATTCGACAACAGGCTGATCCCGCTTCAAAGCGCGCAAAACCGCGCCAATGCTGATCTCACGTGCTTGCTTTGCCAGAGTCAAACCCCCACCACGCCCGCGCTCTGAAACAACAAACCCGTTCTTGGCCAGCTGCGTTGCAATTTTCGACAAATGGTTTTCAGAAACCCCGTACATTTGCGCAATGCCAGAGGTCGCCAGCTTGTCAGGCGCATGTGCCTCTAGTGCGATAAGGATGCGCAAGGCGTAATCTGAGAATTTATCCAACTGCATGCGACATAATTAGCATTTGCAATGCGCATTTAAAATCCCTAATAATTACGCATCTGAAATACGAATTTAGGAAGCACCACATGAATTTCGCCGAAATGGTCCTTTGGCCTGGAACAAAGATATGCGAAAAAATGGGCATCGATCCTTCGTCTGACGCGGGCCTAATTCGTTGGATGATTAATACGTTGATCTATCTAGTCGTTGCATTAATCATCGTCTGGATTGTGGTGGTCTGAATGCTCGCGCGGTTCCCGATTACTGCTGCGCAGATCGACCAGGTCACGCGCGCCTTTTATGCACGTGTGCGCGTTCACCCCGCGCTTGGTCCTGTTTTCGCTGCCCATGTAAGCGATTGGACGCCCCATGAAGCAAAAATCGCTGCTTTCTGGCGTAATGCCATCCTTTTAGAACGCTCTTATGCAGGCAATCCAATGCAGGTCCACAAAGCGGCAGGCAATGTCCATGCTGAGCATTTTTCCATTTGGCTTGCGCTTTTCGACGAGGTTCTGGCACAGAACCTAGATTCAGAAACTGCGCGGTCATGGTCCGCTTTGGCGCATAGAATTGGACGAGGCCTTAGTATGGGACTAACTCCCGTGGTTTTGGCGGGCGATGCGCCCCCCAGATTCATCTAGCCTAACCATCACACCCCTTCCCAAACACCTTCTTTTCCTATAAGCGCGCCGTATCTGAGACGTGACGCTTTGGCCTTGGCGCATGACATGATGAATAAGGCCGGTGGCAATGGGGCCACTAATTGAACGGAAGACCCGGAACGCCGGGAGTGCTTCCAACTAGGAAACGATACATGTTTAACGTAACGACGAAGACGATGGAGTGGGGCGACGAAACGCTCACTCTGGAAACGGGTAAAGTTGCCCGTCAGGCGGATGGCTGTGTCATCGCCACCCTTGGTGAAACATCGGTTATGGCCGCTGTTACATTTGCCAAGAAGCAAAAGCCGGGTCAGGATTTCTTTCCTTTGACCGTGCACTACCAAGAAAAATACTATGCGGCGGGTAAAGTGCCCGGCGGTTTCTTCAAGCGCGAAGCGCGTCCGACAGAAAAAGAAACACTGACAGCCCGCCTGATCGACCGTCCGATCCGCCCGCTGTTCGTCCCCGGCTTCAAGAACGAAGTTCTGGTGATGTGTACTGTTCTGTCACACGATCTTGAAAACGACCCGGACGTCGTAGCGATGATTGCAGCCTCTGCAGCGCTGACAATTTCCGGCGCGCCATTCATGGGCCCAATCGCCTGTGCACGTGTTGGTTTCGTTGATGGCGAATACACGCTGAACCCGTCTGTTGACGACATGCAGGACCTGCGTTTGAACCCAGAGCAGCGTCTTGACCTTGTTGTTGCCGGCACAAAAGACGCCGTCATGATGGTTGAATCCGAAGCATACGAGCTGTCCGAGGCAGAGATGCTTGGCGCCGTTAACTTCGCGCATAAAGCATTCCAGCCTGTGATCGACCTTATCGTTGACCTGGCAGAGGATTGCGCGAAAGAGCCGTTTGATTTCGCACCTGTCGATTATTCCGATCTCTCCGCTGCTGTTAAGGCTGCTGGCGAAGCAGACATGCGTGCTGCCTTCGCGATTACTGACAAGCAAGAGCGCACAACAGCCGTTGCCGCTGCGCGCGCAAAAATTCAGGAAGCGCTGTCAGAAGAGCAGCTTGCAGATGCGAACCTTGGCTCTGCCATGAAGGGTCTGGAAGCAAGCATCCTGCGCGGCGACGTTGTTAAGACGGGCAAGCGTATTGATGGCCGTGACACGACAACGATCCGTCCGATCGTATCCGAGACAGGCATCCTGCCACGTACACACGGCTCTGCCCTGTTTACACGCGGCGAGACACAAGGCCTCGTTGTCACAACACTCGGCACCGGAGACGACGAGCAGTTCATCGACGCGCTGCACGGCAACTTCAAATCCAACTTCCTGCTGCACTACAACTTCCCTCCCTATTCGGTTGGTGAAGCTGGTCGCGTGGGCCCTCCCGGTCGCCGCGAAATCGGTCACGGCAAATTGGCTTGGCGTGCGCTTCAGGCGGTTCTGCCGGCTGCCACTGATTTCCCATACACCGTTCGCGTTGTATCCGAGATCACAGAATCAAACGGTTCGTCTTCCATGGCGTCTGTTTGTGGTGGCTCCCTGTCGATGATGGACGCGGGTGTTCCGCTGAAATCTGCGGTTGCTGGTGTTGCGATGGGTCTTATCATGGAAGATGACGGTTCCTACGCGATCCTGTCTGACATCCTTGGCGACGAAGATCACCTCGGCGATATGGACTTCAAAGTGGCAGGTACTGAAAACGGTATCACGTCGCTACAGATGGACATCAAGATTGCGGGCATCACGCCTGACATCATGGAAAAGGCTTTGGCGCAAGCTAAAGACGGTCGTCTGCATATCCTTGGTGAAATGGGCAAAGCCATCTCTGGCGCGCAGGAATTCTCTGTGCACGCACCACGCATCGAAACCATGCAGGTTCCAACGGACAAAATCCGTGAAGTCATCGGTTCTGGCGGTAAAGTTATCCGTGAGATCGTTGAAGTCTCTGGCGCAAAAGTGGACATCAACGACGAAGGCATCATCAAGATCGCGTCGCCAAATGGCGAGTCGATCAAGAAAGCCTACGACATGATCTGGTCCATCGTGGCCGAGCCTGAAGAAGGCAAGGTTTACGACGGTAAAGTTGTGAAAATCGTTGATTTCGGCGCGTTCGTGAACTTCTTCGGCAAGCGCGATGGTCTGGTACACGTCTCTCAGATCGAGAACCGTCGCCTGAACCACCCGTCCGACGTTCTTAAAGAAGGTCAGGACGTTAAGGTTAAGCTTTTGGGCTTCGACGATCGTGGCAAGGTGCGCCTGTCCATGAAAGTTGTCGATCAAGCAACTGGTGAAGAAGTTGCGCCAGAAGCGGCAGAGAAATCTGACGACTGATCTTAACTTGATCTAAAAGTTGAAAGCCCCGGTGGAAACGCCGGGGCTTTTTTGTTGGGTTAGTCCGGTCATCCTTTTCCCCGTTCTTTGTGCGCTGACCACGCTAAAGATGCCCTCACAAAACAAGGAGGGACATCCCATGAAGAAACCATTGGCCGAATTTATCGGCACATTCACACTCGTACTATTCGGTTGCGGCGCAGCCGTCATCGCAGGCGGCGACATTGGCCTGACAGGCATCAGCTTTGCATTCGGCCTTGCTCTTGTCGGCATGGCCTATGGCATCGGGTCCGTCTCTGGTTGCCACATCAACCCCGCGGTCACATTGGGCGTCGTCGCTTCTGGCCGCATGACAATCGCACAAGCCATCCCCTACATGATTGCACAAGTCGCTGGCGGCATTGCAGGCGCATTGGTGTTGATGACAATCGCAACAGGCAAAGCGGACTATTCGGTTGCTGCAAACGGACTTGGCCAAAACGGTTGGGGCGCTGGTTATCTTGGCGAATACTCCATGAGTGCTGCGTTTATCTTTGAAGTCGTTGCAACCTTCCTGTTCCTTGTTGTTATCCTCGGATCAACAGGCGCGGGCGCACCCTCTGCGATGGCAGGTCTTGCGATTGGTCTTGCGTTGGTGGTTATCCACCTCGTCGGTATCAACGTGACCGGCGTTTCCGTAAACCCCGCGCGTTCAATCGGGCCTGCGCTCTTCGCGGGCGGTACAGCGATCGCTCAGCTTTGGCTGTTTATCGTCGCCCCCATCATTGGCGCGGTCGCAGCTGGTCTGCTGTTCAAGTCCGGTTTGCTCGACGCAGAGTAAGGAATTCCATACGGGGCGAAGTGGTATGCTTTTCCCCGTTTTTTGCTCCGCTTTCGCAGGCAAACAGGTTCCATTGATACGGCACCTACACTCACGGAAAGTGCCGCGACCCTTGCCAAAAGTTTCCCTCTTGGCAGGGGTCAAATTTTAAGAACTCACCGAACAATTCATAAAAAAGCCCAGCTCGTGCCGGGCTTTTTTCGTTGACAGAATACTGCATGCGAAAGGCATTAGCCCTTCAGCGTGGCCTTGCGCAGGTATGGGAAGACTTTGTCGATTGAACCATATTTCGCAATCGCATCTTCGTCGCTTACCGATGTTGGAACGATAACATCTTCGCCGACTGTCCAGTTCGCTGGCGTTGCGATACCCTCGCGCTCGGCTGTTTGCAGACCGTCCAAAGCTCGCAGAACCTCGGCAAAGTTACGGCCTACGTTCATTGGATAGATCATCATCAGCTTCACTTTTTTATCAGGTGCAATGATGAACACAGCACGCACTGTTGCGCTGTCATTAGGGGTCCGGCCGTCCGGCATATATGCATCCGCTGGAAGCATGTCGAATGCTTTGGAAACGGCCAGACCTTCGTCCGCAATAATCGGGAAGCCCGCTTTGGCACCCGCATAGCTTTCAATGTCGCCCTTCCATTGCTTGTGCTCTTCAACGCCGTCCACAGAAAGACCGATAACCTTCGTATTACGCGCTGCCCATTCGTCGGAAAGCTGTGCAACCGCACCGAATTCTGTGGTGCAAACAGGTGTGAAGTCTTTGGGGTGTGAGAAAAGAATCGCCCAGCTATCACCAATCCAGTCATGGAACTGGATCGTGCCCTGATCGGTTTCAGCGGTGAAGTTTGGAACTGTATCGTTAATGCGCAGACCCATGATGGTCTCCTTTTCATTCAGTTAGTTGAATATGACCTATCGTTATCTAAGATGTTCGAAGTCATGTTACATCCCCTCTCTTGCACCAAAGCAACGGGGGTGACAGAGTGCCGCTGATTTACGAAGCCAAACACTTCGTAACTGCGGATTTCATGGGAGACATCCAATGCAAGAACATCGTCAATTTTACATCAACGGCGCGTGGGTTGACCCGGCCGTAACCAACGACTTCGACGTGATCGACCCGTCGACCGAAGAAAAATGCGCCGTTATTTCCTTGGGCTCTCAGGCTGATACGGATGCGGCCGTCGCTGCTGCCAAGGGTGCATTTGACAGCTGGTCACAGACCTCCAAAGAAGAGCGCCTTGTGCTATTGGAAAAGCTGCTCGAGGTTTACAATGCGCGTCAGGAAGAAATGGCACAAGCCATGTCCATGGAGATGGGTGCCCCGATCAACCTAAGCCGCGCCCAGCAGGTTGGTGCCGGCAGCTGGCATCTTGAAGGCTTTATCAAAGCCTTTCGCAATTTCGAATTCGAAAGCGATTTCACCGCCAACGAAAAAACGCTGAAAGAACCGATTGGCGTCGTAGCGTGCATCACGCCTTGGAACTGGCCAATGAACCAGATTGTTCTGAAAGCAGTTCCAGCAATTGCGACCGGTTGCACAGTTGTTCTCAAACCATCCGAAATTGCACCTCTCTCTGGCCTGCTCTTCGCAGAATTCATGCATGAGGCAGGCTTCCCCGCAGGCGTGTTCAACATGATCAATGGCGACGGCGTCGGTGTTGGCTCGCAACTTTCCGTGCATCCCGATGTGGATATGGTCAGCTTCACAGGCTCGTCCCGTGCAGGCATCCTGATCTCGAAGGCGGCGGCAGACTCACTCAAGCGTGTATCGCTTGAACTGGGTGGTAAAGGCGCGAACATCATCTTCGCTGACGCAGGCGAGAAGGCGATGCAATACGGCGCGGATCGTTGCTTCCGCAACTCGGGCCAGTCCTGTAACGCACCAACCCGCATGCTTGTGGAACGCTCTGTTTACGATCAGGCCGTCGCGGTCGCGACAGAGGTCGCAAACAACACCCGCGTTGGTCCTGCATCAGAGGAAGGCAAGCACATCGGCCCCGTCGTATCCAAAATGCAGTTCGACAAGATCCAAGGTCTGATCGAAGTTGGCATGGGCGAAGCAAAACTCGTTGCAGGTGGCCTTGGGCGTCCTGACGGTTTGAACCGTGGCTACTACGTCAAACCAACGGTCTTTGCTGACGTCACCAATGATATGCGCATCGCGCAGGAAGAAATTTTTGGTCCTGTCCTGTCGATCATTCCCTTCGACACCGAAGAAGAGGCAATCGCAATCGCCAACGACACGCCCTATGGCCTAACCAACTACATCCAGACCCCGGACGACGATAAACGCCGCCGCGTTGCACGTCGTGTGCGTTCTGGCATGGTTGAAACCAACAGTCAGGGTTTTGCACAAGGCTCGCCTTTTGGCGGCTACAAGCAGTCCGGCAATGGCCGTGAGGGCGGTATCTTTGGTCTAGAGGAATTCCTTGAGATCAAAGCAGTTTCTGGCTGGAACAGCTAAGAACAAACTCTTGATGCAAGTGAAAAGCGCCGAAGCCATCTTCGGTGCTTTTTCTATTTGTCCTATGCTAAAGCCTTCGCTTTGCTCGGACGCAGATACCAATACCAAAGGCGGTAAGCCTCCAGCATCGCAAGCGGGGCGAAATGGACAATTGCGCCCAAGGGCTGCTCCCAATTATGAAGCGAGGCCCAATGCAACAACGTCAGGATTGCTGCAACATAGGTCGTACGTTGTAGCGTTTTCCAACGCGGCCCCATGACACGAACGAAATAGTCCATCGACGTCACAGCAAGCGGAATGAAGATTGCAAAGGCAATCCAACCTGTCCAAATGTAAAGCCTCGGCAGCTCTGAAACGATCCGCTCAAGTGTCGATTTATCAACCAGATAAAGACCAGTGTGCAATGCAGCATAAGCAAATGCGGCGACACCGAAATAGCGACGGTTCTTCTTTAGCCACTGTGGCCCGCGCCATCCCTTGAACAACATCGCAAGGGGGGTGGCCATCATGGTAATAATCAGTAAACGGGCCGAGGTTTCGCCGGACGGATGCACCAGAATATGCACGATCCGCGCGTTATCTGACGTCAACAATTCGGCAATCATGCCAAACGCGGGCAAAGCCAAAACAAGCCAGAGCCAATACGGGCTCAAGAAACTCAAACGTGGCATTCATCATTTCCTCTATGAAGCCTAGCAATGAATGTCTTACGTGCGGCCAGCAAACTTCCGTCGCTTAAAAAGGCACTTTCGTGCGAAACTTCAGATTCTGGCCGCCGTCGGGGTGCCGGAGCCGCAGTTCTTCGGAATGCAGCATCAGGCGGGGATGTTCCCGCGCCGCGCCGCTGGCATAGAACGGATCGCCCAGGATTGGATGCCCAAGCGCCAGCATGTGAACGCGCAACTGGTGACTTCGCCCCGTCTTCGGACTTAGCTTGACCCGCGTCTCAGCTTCTCCATAACGCATCACCCGCCAATCAGTATGCGCCGCTTTGCCTGTCTCGTGGCAAACCTTCTGCAAAGGCCGATTTGGCCAGTCTACAATAAGCGGTAGATCAACAGTGCCGGTCTTCGGCTCCAGCCGCCCTGCGATGCGTGCCACATAAGTCTTCTGCGTCATCCTCTTTTCGAACTGAAGGCCCAGGTGACGCTGCGCGTGCGGTGTCAGTGCAAAAACCATGACCCCTGAGGTATCGCGATCAAGTCGATGCACCAACAGCGCTTGCGGAAAGACCGCCTGAATGCGCGCGATCAGGCAATCGGCCAGATGCTCGCCTTTCCCGGGCACCGACAGCAAACCCGCAGGCTTGTTCACGATCAGTATCTCATGATCGTCATGCACGATGTCTAACGGGTCTTGCGGTGGTTTATAATCAGAGCTCATGCGCCCTCGTCTCAGATGCGCGCAAAGGTTTCAACCCAAGGTCACGCTTCTCAGCTGCAACAATGCGTTCTAGGCTTGGCTAAAAGCAAAGGAGCGCTTCATGCACCCAACGATTACCAACATGCAATCCGTCGTCGCCAAGGGCGATGCCAGCGCCATCGCACCGCTTTTGGCAGAGCAGGTCAAATTCATGCCACCCACATATTTTGCGACATGGACAGGCCGTGATGCCGTTGCCGCGGTGCTGGGCCACGTCGGGCAGGTGTTCAGCGATTTCAAATACCGCCGCGTGATGGGCGATGGCAACGACTGGGCGCTCGAATTTCAATGCAAGATTGGCGATCTGGACGCCGTTGGCGTTGATCTGATTACTTTGAATGATGACGGGTTGATTGAAACATTCGAAGTCGTGATGCGCCCACACAAAAGCATCGGCGCGCTGCGCGAAGCCATGAATGCCCGCGTTGCCACAGATCCGGCCTTTCTCAAGCATAAAGCTGCGCTGAGTTAGGCGCGGCGCATCTGCCGGATCATCGAGGTTGTGTAGACAATCAACGCGAGCCAGATCATTGGAAACGCAATGGCACGTGCACGGCCAAAGGGTTCATCAAACACAAAGACCGCAATCAGGAAGATGATCGTCGGCGCGATGTATTGAAGGATGCCAATCGTCGAAAGTCGAAGCAACTTGGCCCCGTTCGCGTAAATCATCAACGGAACGGCCGTAATCACGCCACAGCCGAGCAACAGCCAGGTATCGGCGCTGGGAGCCAACGCAAAATGTGACGCACCACTGGCACTCAAATACGCCACATAGCCAAGCGCAAATGGCAACAAGATAAGAACTTCCAGCAGAAAGCCCTGATTTGGACCAATCGGCAGCTGCTTCTTGGCCAGCGCATAAAAGCCCCAGGTCAACATCATGCCAAGCGCGGCCCAAGGCACGCCGCCACCGTCAAAAATAAGTACCGCAACGGCGACTACGGCCAGTGCGATAGCAATCAGTTGGGCACGGCTTAGCGTTTCGCCCAGCAATAAGGCTCCAAGCGCAATGCTGAACAGCGGGTTCATGTAATAGCCAAGCGCAGCCTCCATCGCAAAGCCCGCAGTTACCGCCCAGACGTAGATGCCCCAATTCAGGGACACCAATGCAGCAGTCACACAGCCCATCGCAAGCATACGCGGTGTGCGAAGCGCTGCGAGCAAATCCTTGGTCCGCCGCAAAACAAGAAGAACCGCAAGCCCGATCGGCACCGACCAGATCACCCGATGTGCAAGGATTTCAACAGGCGGAATGTGCGAAAGCAGTTTGATGTAAAGCGGCAAAAACCCCCATAGGAAATATGCGGTTAGCGCAAAAGCCAAGCCTTGCGGGGTATCTTCATTGGGGCGTTGTGTCATATCAAACCTCTATGCCCCAAACA
>NZ_JBAUHO010000118.1:0-2337 GCF_049680325.1 Planktotalea sp. | reverse complement strand
CTCTCGACGAGGTCGAAGCAGACTACGATCTCGTCATCATTGATTGCCCGCCTCAACTTGGCTTCACAACAATGACAGCTTTGTTGGCTTCTACCGGCCTTCTAATCACGGTTGTTCCCAGCATGTTGGATGTTGCATCAATGGCGCAATTCCTTGAAATGGCTGGAGAAACTGTCCAAACTCTCGAAGAGGCGGCGGGGCCCATCGACTGGAATTTCCTTAAGTTCTTGATCGCTCGATATGAACCAACCGACGTACCACAGTCACAAATGGCGGGTTTCTTGAGGTCTATTCTCTTGGATCAAGTGTTGACCACCCCGATGCTCAAATCGACAGCGATCTCAGACGCTGGGATGACGCAGCAAACCATCTATGAGCTGGATCCCTCGCAAGTCGTAAAGAAGACACTAACACGCATATTAGAGTCTGTTAATGGCGTCGCGGATGAGTTCGAAAAGACGATCCAGCAAGCTTGGGGAAGGAAAACTGACTAATGGCCCGTAGAAACCTATTCCAGCCCCCTCCCCCACCCGATGCGGCCGGCACTGCGGCACCAGCCGGAGAACAAAAGGCACGATTCCCGAATACCGGCGCAATGAGCGGCGTTAAATCCACTTTGAAGGATGTCGCGAGCAACGCGGTAAGAGAAATCTCCGTTGATGTCATTGAAGAGAACGGCCCCAAGGACCGTCTCTCTTTCACCGATGCTGATGTTGTGACGCTAGCTGAGAGCATTAAGTCACACGGCCAACAAGTACCAATTATGGTGCGCCCCATCGCGGACAAACCCGGACACTACAAGATTGTTTATGGTCGCCGCAGATTGCGGGCCTTGCGATCGCTCGGCATCCCCGCGAAAGCACTTGTCAGGTCTCTTTCTGATGAAGAGGCTATTCTTGCCCAGGGACAAGAGAACACTCAACGCTTGGATCCCAGCTTCATTGAAAAGGCGCTTTTCGCCACCGAGCTGGCTACAAGTGGCTACGAGCAAGCAATCATTCTGGATGCCCTCGCTGTGGACAAGCCAATGCTTTCGCGCATGACCAAAGTTGCACGGTCTATTCCTAAGTCAGTCATCGAGAAGATCGGCTCCGCGCATGGCATTGGACGCAGACGTTGGGAAGAGTTGGCAGACCAGTCGCGCAGCGATAGCGTCGATCTTGAACAGGTCACCGCAACGCTTCAGTTCAATGCTGCCAAGAGCTCCGACGACCGCTTTGGCTTGGTCAGTGATGCCATTACTCAGGCGCTGAAATCTAAAGCCCCAGACAAACCAGCTGCCCCCCCTACCCTCTCCATCAAACTTAGTGATGGGACGGCTTTAGCCGAGGTAAAAGAAACGGCACGTGCTTTGACATTTAAGCTGTCAAAGTCTGATGCCCCAGAATTTGCCCAGTGGATGCGTAAAAACGCAGAAGCTGAGCTTACGCGCCTCTATGAGGCGTGGCAGTCAGAGCAAAAGCTCTGACTGACGTCGACCGAGCAGTAAAACTTAAAAAAGGAGCACGACCAACAACCCAAAAAAGAAAGAGCCCCCCAAGGTTTCCCTAGGAGAGCCCAATCTGTTCTTTGCACTTTCAGATTTACCAGCTTCTCCGCGCCAGTCAACAACAACCGATTCGGTTGACGAAGATTTGCGGCCTTTTTTCTGATTTTCAGAGATATTGGTGCCTTTCACATCAGGTTGTCGTGAAAAAAACATGGCATTTACACAAGCATCTGCACCCACCGGGCTGCGGACCAGTGAAATATTGTCCGCGGACAATTCCATTCCAGAGCGTCACATCGTCGTAGCAACGCTCCGCAACGCAGCGCCTCGTCTTGGTCTCAGCGCACCCGTGATATCGACCTTAGATGCGATGCTTTCGTGCCTGGCGCCAAAGCGCAATCACCACACAGTGTTTGCATCGAATGCAACACTCACATTTCGACGCAACGGCATTTCAGACAGAACAATCAGACGTCACGCGGCAACGTTGCAGGATATTGGCCTACTGGTGCGTCGTGACAGCCCAAATCGAAAGCGCTTCACAAAGCACAACAGACACGAGGGCAAGGCCCTTCGGTTTGGCTTCGACCTCACACCACTCTTTGATCGCTTACATGAGATTGCTTCAATGGCAGCTGAGGTCATGAAGGAACGGGAGCAAATTGACTATCTGCGCGCCAAAATTCGCGCAGCGGCCAATACAAGTTTGACCGACAACCCAAACGATGAGATCGCCCTGGGCATCTTTCGTGTCCTACGTCGGAAATTGTCGCTCAAAGACTGTGAACAAATCCTCTCAAACCTCCCAATCTCAGTAGTTGATGCCGAGTCAGTAGATGATGAAAGTC
>NZ_JBAUHO010000117.1:0-13839 GCF_049680325.1 Planktotalea sp. | reverse complement strand
CTAAGCGAAGGCGTGCGCGGCTCCCTGTCAAAAGAGGTCATCGAAAAATACGGCCTCTCGGACGGTAAAGAGCCACAAAAATTCGGCCTCGGGATGAAGGAAATCTGGGAAATCGATCCCGCCAAACACAAAGAGGGCACAGTCACCCACACGATGGGCTGGCCTTTGGGCAGCAATGCTGGCGGCGGTTCCTTTATTTACCATCTCGAGAACAATCAGGTCTATGTCGGCTTTGTGGTTCACTTGAACTACAAAAACCCGCACCTGTTCCCTTATATGGAATTCCAGCGTTTCAAGCACCATCCAATGGTGGCCGATCTGCTAGAGGGCGGCAAACGCGTAGCTTACGGCGCGCGCGCGATTTCCGAGGGCGGCTATCAGTCTATGCCAAAAATGGTCGCCTCTGGTGTGGCCTTGCTTGGGTGTTCTGTTGGCATGGTCAACGTACCGCGCATCAAGGGCAACCACAACGCGATGCTCTCGGGCATCGCCGCTGCTGAAGCGGCGTTTGCGGCGATCACAGATGGTCGCTCTGGCGACGAGCTGCATGACTACGAGGCCGAAGTGCGTACAGGCGCGATTGGCAAAGACCTTAAGAAAGTGCGCAACGTCAAACCCCTTTGGAGCAAGTTTGGCCTGACCGCGTCGCTGGCGATTGGCGGATTTGACATGTGGACCAACACGCTTGGTTTCTCGCTGCTCGGGACGCTCAAGCACGGCAAGAACGACGCAGACTCCACGGGCGAAGCGGCAAACTTCAAACCCATCGACTACCCCAAACCCGATGGCACGCTTAGCTTTGATCGCCTGACCAACGTTGCGTTCAGCTTTACCAACCACGAAGAAAGCCAGCCAGCCCACCTTCATCTGAAAGATGCGTCAGTTCCGATGTCGGTAAACATGCCGAAGTTCGCAGAACCTGCGCAGCGTTATTGCCCGGCCGGTGTGTACGAAGTCGTTGACGACAAGTTTGTCATCAACTTCCAGAACTGCGTGCATTGTAAAACCTGCGATATCAAGGATCCAAGTCAGAATATCACGTGGGTTACCCCGCAGGGCGGCGACGGTCCGAACTATCCTAACATGTAATAGGTTTTGAAAGAGCGGGCTTAGGCCTGCTCTTTTTCTTTAAGCATCTGTTCGACGTCGGTTATGAAACTGCTGCTGACGGGCAGTTTGCGACCATCCGACAAGCTCAACGCATGCCTGCGGCCTTTCTTGGAAAGCTGTTGCGCATGCGCGCGCGCAGCCCAGTGGGAGCGATGGGTTTGTGCCCCGGCCAGGCCATCAAGCAGATCAATGGCATCACTCAATCGCATCAAAAGCATGCTGGCCCCGCGTGTTGTCGTGATTTCCACATAATGGTCTTGCATCGACATCGAAATGATCTGCGCTTCGCGTAGCCGATCAGGCAGCCTAAGAAACAGGCGTGGCCGCGAAATATGATCCTGCGTCGGTTCTGGCTCGACATCGCCCGGCAGGTCATAATTGCGTTCAGCCGATTGCGAGCGGAACCTGATCCAGAACAAGTGCTCAAGCCCAGCAATCAACAAGGCCATGATCGTGACCTTGATCCAGAGCGAAGGAAAATCAAGGTCGTTCAGGTGTTCAGGCCGGAACAGCAAATTGATCGCAACCATAAACGAAGCACCTGGGATGGCACCGATCAATGCACCCAAAAGCATTCTGAACGCGATATGGAGCTTGGAAAACCACCTGCTCTCGATGACGATGGTTAGGCAATGGGCGATAACCGAGCCGACGGTTGTCACAGCGACGGTCCAGAATGCGATGCGCTCAAACAGGTCCAGATCGGAAATCGTGTCAAACGGGCCGAAAAAAACACAGAGCAAGATGGCAATTCCAAATACAAGGAGTCGCTCGTGTTTAGGTGTTCGCGAGGATGTTTCACGCATCGTGGAATTGCATTTCGGTAGCTTTTACGAAGAAATACATTGTTACACGCAGTTTGGCTTCGATTGCAACAATCGCTTGCAGATAGTGAAACCGTGAGTGAGGCAGGAAGCGTCCCCAAGCGCATCCTGTGAGAATAACTGAAATTCCCTTTTCAGCAGTCTCCAAAGGGCGGTGCTACAAAGCATCGCCCTTTTATTTTCCGTCTTCAATCTATCGGTTTCTGACCGACTTACAGAATTGTCCGCGCGCAAAGCGTTGCCTTACGCGATCCAAGCACCTAGATTCGTCGAAGCGTTAGAAAAAGGAGCGTGCCCCGTGCCCATACGCAAATTGCGGCAATTGACCCTCATTGCGGCCTTTGCCGTCGTTGGACCACCCCTTGTGGCTGATCCGTCTTCTGGCGCCTATCTGGCGGCGCGTTCTGCTGCCGTTACCGGGGATTATGAAGCAGCTGCGCGATATTATACGCAAGCTTTGGCAAGCGATCCCGCTAATCCGGAAATACTCGAAAACGCCAGTTTCTCTCTGATGGCGCTCGGCGATATCGAACGCGCTTCGATTGTCGGGGCGAAGTTACTTGCAGATGGACATGGCAGCCAAGTCGCGCAAATGGCAGTTATTGCCCAGCAAGCCAAAGAAGACAATTACGCGGATGTGCTTGCGCGCATACTGGAAGAAAAAGGCGTTGGTCCTCTTGTCGACGGCCTTCTTCGCTCTTGGGCGCAGGTTGGCATTGGCGAAGTCACAGCGGCACTGGAAAACTTCGACACCGTCGGAACCGAACGGGGCCTACAGGGTTTCGCGCTCTATCATAAAGCGCTGGCACTGGCGCTGGTCGGTGATTTTGAGGGCGCAGACACGATCTTTTCGATGCCCGAAGCCGGCGCGCTTCGTCAAACCCGCCGCGGTGCCATCGCCCATATCGAAGTCCTGAGCCAATTGGGCCGCAAGGATGACGCGCTGAAAACGCTGAACCAGTCCTTCGGCACGGATTTGGACCCGAAACTGCAAGCCATGCGGGCCGCTCTCGGTGCAGATGAGGTGCTGGCATTCAGTCAGGTCAACGATGCGCGCGAAGGCATGGCGGAAGTCTTTTTTACCGTCGCCAGCGCGCTGCGTAACGAAGCAAGCGAAGACTATACACTGCTTTACTCGCGCGTTGCCGAGTATTTGGACCCCGCTCATGTTGATGCAATCCTGCTCTCTGCCGGTCTTCTTGAGCAGCTGGAGCAATATGAACTGGCAACCGAAACCTACAAAAAGGTCGCGCGCGACAGTCCCGCGTTCCATGCTGTTGAACTTGGCCGCGCGGAAGCGCTACGTCGCAGCGGCAAACCGGATGCTGCAATCGAAGCTCTCGAAAGCCTCGCCCAGACGCATGGCGATTTGCCGTTGGTCCATTCCTCGCTGGGCGACGCCTATCGTCAGATGGAACGTTTCGCTGACGCTGTGAAGGCCTATGACAGGTCACTCGCCGCCTTCGAGGGCGAGGTAAGTGGTCAGTGGTTCATCTATTATGCGCGCGGCATTTCGCACGAGCGGCTCGATTTGTGGGACAAGGCAGAGGCCGATTTCCGCAAAGCGCTGGAACTGAACCCGGAACAACCCCAGGTGATGAACTACCTTGGCTATTCATTGGTCGAAAAGCAGATCAAGCTTGATGAAGCGCTCGATCTGATCGAGCGCGCGGTCGCCGCGAGGCCTGACAGCGGCTATATCGTAGATAGCCTCGGCTGGGTTTTGTTCCGTCTGGGGCGCTACAATGATGCGGTGGGCCACATGGAACGCGCCACTGAATTGATGCCGATTGATCCGATTGTGAACGATCACCTGGGCGATGTGTATTGGTCAGTCGGCCGCTTCCTTGAGGCAGAGTTTCAATGGAAACGCGCACTCTCCTTCGTTGATTTTGGCGATGCCAGCCAGGAAGCCGATCCAGAGCGCATCCGGCGCAAACTCGATGTCGGGCTCGACAAGGTATTGGAAGAAGAAGGCGCCCCGCCGCTCAAGTTGGCAGATGAAGGCTAAGGCCGTTACGCGGCTCGCTCGGGCCAAGATCAACCTGACACTGCATGTCACGGGCCAACGGGAAGATGGGTATCATCTGCTCGACAGCCTTGTGGCGTTCGCTGCTGTTGGGGATGTGGTGCATGCCAAACCCGCAACTGATCTGTCGCTGCGCGTTGATGGTCCTCTCGCCAAAGGCGTTCCAACGGACGAACGCAACCTTGTGCTACAAGCAGCGGCGTTGTTTGACTGCCCTCGGGGCGCCGAGATCCATCTTACCAAACATTTGCCAAACGCCGCCGGGCTTGGCGGCGGCTCTGCCGACGCTGCTGCAACGTTACTTGCGCTTGGCGAACTTTGGGATGAACCCTTGCCTGACGATCTGCTCAAACTGGGTGCGGATGTTCCGGTGTGTATCGCACCGCTGGCACTGCGTATGCGCGGGGTAGGTGAAGAACTTTCGATCATTCCGCCCTTGCCCGATCTCTGGGCCGTGCTCGTGAATCCTGGCGTGCCCCTTGAAACGCCGCCCGTGTTCAAAGCTTTGCAGCAAAAAGAAAACCCGCCAATGGGGCAGGTGCCGGATTGCACAAATGCAGCTGAGTTTGCCGAATGGTGCGCTGCCCAAAGAAACGATCTGCAAGCCCCCGCAATCGCGCTCGCACCCGTGATTAAGGATGTCCTTGAGGCGCTCGAACCTTCCTTGCTTGCGCGTATGTCCGGATCAGGCGCAAGCTGCTTTGGCCTGTGCGCAAGCGCTCAAGACGCCGAGAAACTCGCCGCGAAAATTCGCGCCGCTCATCCGCAATGGTGGATCGCCGCGACGACGCTTAGTTGATCCGCGCCACCACGTAGCCAGCAATATCACGCAGCATCGTGCGGACAGGATGATCCGGTAACGTCTCAATCGCGGCAACTGCCTTGTCAGCCCATGCCAAGGCTTGCGCGCGCGTGTCCTCAAGCGCTCCGTGCTTGTGAAGCAGCGCAATCGCAGTTTCCAGATCACCGTCTTCCTGACGCCCTTTTTCAATCGTGCGCTGCCAAAAGGCACGTTCATCCGCATCGGCTTTTGCCACTGCTTTAATCAAAGGCAGGGTCAGTTTGCGTTCGCGGAAATCATCCCCGACGTTCTTGCCGGTGGCGTTAGGATCGCCCTGCATATCCAAAAGATCATCAACGATCTGAAATGCAATGCCCAATGCGTCGCCATAATCGAACAGCGCCTTCACATGCTCTTCGTCCGCGCCCGCGATAACACCGCCGACCTCCGTCGCAGCGGAAAACAGCGCCGCGGTTTTGCCGCGAACAACCTGCAAATAGGTGGCTTCCGTCGTGCCAAGATCTTGCGAGGCAGTAAGTTGAAGAACTTCACCTTCCGCAATCGTTGCGGACGCATTGGCCAGAATATCCAGCACCCGCAGCGAGCCCGTTTCCACCATCAATTGGAACGAGCGCGAGAAAAGATAATCGCCAACCAAAACAGAAGATTTGTTGTCCCAAAGCAGATTCGCAGTGGGACGCCCGCGCCGCTGGCCGCTTTCATCAACGACATCATCATGCAGCAAAGTCGCTGTGTGAATAAATTCCACGGTTGCTGCCAGATGGACATGGAAGGGGCCGTCATAGCCACACAAATGCGCCGCCGCGAGCGTCAGCATCGGTCGCAAGCGCTTGCCGCCTGCCTCAACCAGATGTGCCGTCACTTCAGGGATACGCGGCGCATGTTCCGACGCCATACGCGCGCGGATCAATTCGTTTACAGCGTCCATGTCGGTTGCCAGATAGGCCGCCAGCGCATCATGTGGCTTTACAGTTCGTTCGTCCAAGCTCATCACACTCTCGTTCCTGCCCTCGACAAAGGGGGGCGCCGCGATTAGGTCAAGTTTATGCAAGAATTGATGCGCACTAACGACATTACCCTTACGGCCCTGGTTCGTGCCCTCCTTGACGAGGCGGGTATACCGACCTTTGAGTTGGACGTAAATATGAGCGTGCTCGAAGGCTCTATCGGCATATTGCCGCGTCGCATGATGGTCGCCACGCGTGACTTTGACCGTGCAATGCGGATTCTTTCGGATAACGAAGTTGCCTTGCCGCTCTGAATCCAGCGTCCTGGGTGCGCTCAGCATTGATGCGTTCCTCGGCGGAGCAGTCCAAATAGCACAGCCGCTCAAAGGCTACCGCGCGGGCGTAGATCCAGTGCTGCTGGCCGCAAGCGTGCAGGCTACTGCGGGTCAAACAGTGCTGGAATTAGGATGTGGCGGCGGCGTTGTGTCCCTGTGCCTGGGCCGCCGGATTCCGGGATTAACGCTAACCGGCGTCGAAGTGCAGCCTGCCTATGCCGATCTGGCAAAAGAGAACGCCGCGCGCAATGCGATCCCGCTCGATGTGTATCAAGCTGATCTGAACGATTTGCCAAGCGACATTCTGGACCAGCGTTTCGATCACGTGATCGCCAATCCGCCCTATTACAACCGCACGCGCTCAACCCCTGCGCGCGATGACGGACGCGAAATCGGCCTTGGTGAAGCGACGCCGTTGAAAGACTGGGTGAAAGCCGCGTCTAAACGTCTTGCACCGCGTGGGCATGCGCATTTTGTCCACCGGGTCGAGCGTTTGCCCGAACTGTTATCTGCGATGCCAAACTCGCTGGGCTCGATCGAAGTCCAGCCGCTTTGCCCGCGCGCGGGACGTCGGCCGCATTTGGTATTGGTTCGCGCAAAAAAAGAGGGGCGCGCGGATTTTTGCCTGCATGCGCCGATTGTGATGCACAAAGGCACGACGCACGACGAAAATCCCAAAGAATACAATGCGGTAATAGAAAACGTGCTGCGCCGCGGCGCGGCATTCAGGTTTGGCTCGAACGCCTAGTTTTTCCGCGTTTGTGAAGTTTTGCATCAATTACAATGCAACCGCAGCGTGACACAGGCATTTTACTGTGATGCACTGAATTTGCACATCTCACCTAAGGAGGAAATCGATGAGCCTGAGTTCGCATCTGGAACAGCTGAAGAAAAAACATGAAATCTTGTCTGAGAAAGTGGAAGCCGTGCAACGCGCTCCTGGTACGCCAGACCTTCAAATCGCAGAGCTCAAAAAAGAAAAGTTACGACTTAAAGAGGAGATCGCGCGACTTTCCGTCGACGCCTGATCTTCGGCTATAAGTAATTCTAACCGGCGCGAGAGGTCATCCCAGCGCCGGTTTTTTGTTGGCCTTAGGCCGTACCCTGCAGCGACATCACACCCAGATCGTCCGCGACTTGCGCTTCAATTGCCATCGCAGCCGCCTGCGCGCCTGCTGCCGTGGTGAAATAGGGAATCTTGCCATAAAGCGCGACAGAACGGATTTCGCGGCTATCATCCACAGCCTGCGCGCCCTCTGTTGTGTTGATAACCAACGCGATTTCTTCGTTCTTGAGCGTATCCACGATGTTCGGGCGGCCCTCATAAACTTTGTTAACGATTGAGCACTCGATGCCCGCTTCGGACAGCCAGCTTTGCGTGCCGCGTGTCGCAGTAAAGGTAAACCCGAGCGACGCGAGCAGTTTCGCGGCCTCAAGTGTTTTTGCGGTTTTATCGTCGTCGCGGATCGACACAAAGACCTTACCTTTGCTTGGCAGAACGACGCCTGCACCCATTTGCGCCTTAAGGAATGCACGGGCAAAGGACGTATCCCAGCCCATAACTTCACCAGTTGAGCGCATTTCAGGGCCAAGGATCGTATCAACACCGGGGAAACGTGCAAAGGGAAGCACCGCTTCCTTCACGGAGAACCATGGCATGTTGTAATCGGCCAGCGTCATCTGATCCGGCATCGGCTGCGAACCCGGGATCGCACCCGCTGGATATGCGCCGCGCTTCGGGAAATTGGAAAGCGGCTCGCCCGCCATGAGGCGCGCAGCGATAGATGCAATGGCAGAATCGGTCGCTTTTGCGACGAAAGGCACAGTCCGCGAGGCACGTGGGTTCACTTCGATCAGATAGATTTCATTGTCTTTGACGGCGAACTGAACGTTCATCAACCCGACAACATTCAGCGCCAGCGCCAGCGCATGTGTCTGCTCTTCGATCTGCTTGATGATGTCCTTGGGCAAGGAATAAGGCGGCAAGGAACAAGCGCTATCGCCGGAATGAACGCCCGCTTCTTCGATGTGCTGCATGATGCCCGTGACATGGACCTCTTTGCCATCGCATAGCGCATCAACATCAAGTTCCACCGCACCGGAAAGATAGCTGTCCAGCAGAACAGGACTATCACCGGAAACGACGACCGCCTCGGCAATGTAACGCTCCAGCTGGGCCATGTCGCGCACGATTTCCATCGCGCGCCCACCCAGAACGTAGGACGGACGAATGACCAGAGGAAAGCCGATGTCTTCGGCAATTGCCAATGCTTCGGCATCGGTCGAGGCAATACCGTTGCGTGGTTGTTTCAGGTTCAGTTGATTTACAAGTGCTTGAAAACGCTCGCGATCTTCCGCAAGATCAATCGCGTCTGGCGATGTGCCGAGGATCGGAATGCCTTCTGCTTCTAGCGCGTTAGCCAGCTTCAAAGGGGTCTGCCCACCGAACTGAACGATAACGCCGTGCAGCGTGCCGTTTTCAAGTTCGACGCGCAGGATTTCCATGACGTGCTCGAATGTCAGCGGTTCGAAATACAGGCGGTCAGATGTGTCGTAATCCGTCGAAACCGTTTCAGGGTTACAGTTAATCATGATCGTTTCATAACCCGCATCCGTCAACGCATAGCAGGCATGGCAGCAGCAATAATCAAACTCGATCCCTTGGCCGATACGGTTGGGACCGCCGCCAAGAATGACGACTTTCTTGCGATCAGAAGGACGTGCTTCGCATTCCACATCGCCCATCATCGGGGCCTCGTAGGTGGAATACATGTAAGGGGTTTGCGCCTCGAATTCCGCGGCGCAGGTGTCGATGCGTTTGAAAACAGCTTTGACACCAACAGCATGGCGCGCTTTGCGCACATCTTTTTCCTTGAAGCCAGTCAGATTGGCAAGGCGGGCATCCGTAAAGCCCATCATTTTCAGATGGCGCAGACCCGCTTCATCACTCGGAAGACCATCCGTTTTCACGCGTTCTTCCGCGTCGACAATCTCGCGAATGCGAGCAAGGAACCAAGGGTCAAACATAGTGACGCCGTGAATTTCATCATCCGTTAGACCGTGACGCATCGCCTGCGCGATGGTGCGCATACGATCTGGCGTTTGCTTGGAAATCGCTTTTATCACTGCAGACTTCTCTGGCGCGCCATCAATTTCAATTTCGTCAAAGCCAGTAAGGCCAGATTCCATCGAGGCGAGCGCTTTTTGCAGGCTCTCATGGATAGTGCGGCCAATGGCCATCGTCTCGCCCACGGATTTCATCGCAGTGGTAAGATAGGGCTCGGACCCCGGGAACTTTTCAAAGGCGAATTTCGGGATCTTGGTGACGACATAGTCGATTGTCGGCTCAAACGAGGCAGGCGTCACTTTGGTGATGTCATTGTCCAGCTCGTCCAGCGTGTAGCCAACGGCCAGCTTCGCGGCGATCTTGGCAATCGGGAAACCCGTCGCCTTGGACGCCAACGCAGAGGAACGCGACACGCGCGGGTTCATTTCGATAACAACCATGCGCCCGTCAACAGGGTTTACAGCCCATTGCACGTTCGAGCCGCCTGTTTCCACGCCAATTTCACGCAACACCGCGATAGAGTGGTTCCGCATCACTTGGTATTCTTTGTCCGTCAGCGTCAGGGCAGGGGCAACCGTGATCGAATCGCCAGTGTGAACGCCCATCGGGTCGATGTTTTCAATCGAACAGACGATAATCGCGTTGTCAGCCGTGTCGCGCACGACCTCCATTTCGAATTCTTTCCAGCCTAAAAGGCTCTCATCCACCAGAATTTGGTTCACGGGGGACGCATCCATACCGGAGCGGCAGAAAAATTCGTAATCCTCGCGGTTATACGCCACGCCGCCGCCCGTGCCGCCCATAGTAAAGGCAGGGCGAATAATCGCGGGAAGGCCCACATATTCCAGTGTCTCAAGCGCAATGCGCACGCCCTCGGAAAGATCAACTTTGCCGTTCTCGTCCGTAGGCGCGGTGACAATAGTTGCCTTCGGGTTCTCGATACCAAGGCGGTCCATGGCTTCGCGGAACAGCTTGCGATCTTCTGCCATTTCAATGGCTTCGCGCTTGGCTCCGATCATCTCAACGCCGAATTTCTTGAGCACGCCCATTTCTTCAAGCGCGAGAGAGGTGTTCAGACCTGTTTGCCCGCCCATCGTTGGCAGCAAAGCATCGGGGCGCTCTTTCTCGATAATCTTGGCGACAATCTCGGGTGTGATCGGCTCGATATAGGTTGCATCGGCAAGACCCGGATCGGTCATGATCGTCGCAGGGTTCGAGTTTACCAGAATGACGCGATAGCCCTCTTCGCGCAGCGCTTTACATGCCTGAGCCCCGGAATAGTCAAACTCGCAAGCCTGCCCGATTACGATTGGGCCTGCGCCAATTATCATGATGGATGAAATATCGGTTCGTTTGGGCATGGGCAGACCTCTTTTTCGGCAAGCGCTCTGCATCGGGCAGGGCAGAGTCGCGGCAGCGTGCAAATTGTCGTGGGTTATAGACAGGACGGGGGCAGGTTCAAGGGGCTTATCAGCTACCCTTGACTTTCGCGCCCCCGCGCGGTGTATCGGCCCTCATCCGATACCCCTTTCCGAAGGAAAACGCCATGCACGCCTATCGCAGCCATACTTGCGCCGATCTGAACAAATCCAACGTAGGCGAAACCGTTCGTCTGTCCGGCTGGGTCCACCGCGTGCGCGATCACGGCGGTTTGCTGTTTATCGACCTGCGCGATCACTACGGCATTACGCAAGTTATGGCCGATCCTGATAGCCCCGTCTTCAGCCAGATTGAAAAGGTGCGCTCTGAGTGGTGTATCCGTATCGACGGCAATGTGATGGCGCGCGACGAAAGCCTCGTAAACCCGAAGATCCCGACAGGCGAGATCGAAGTCTTTATTCGTGACATCGAAGTTCTTGGCTCTGCGTCCGAGCTGCCGTTGATGGTCTTTGGCGATCAAGAATACCCGGAAGAAACGCGTCTCAAGTATCGCTACCTCGATCTGCGCCGCGAAAAGCTGCAAAAGAACATGAAGCTGCGCTCTGACGTGGTCGCCTCGATGCGCCGCCGCATGTGGGATCAGAATTTCCGCGAATACCAAACGCCGATCATCACGGCCTCCTCGCCCGAAGGCGCGCGCGACTTCCTCGTGCCATCGCGTCAGCACCCCGGCAAGTTCTACGCGCTGCCGCAAGCGCCGCAGCAGTTCAAACAGCTGATTATGGTGTCGGGTTTCGACAAATATTTCCAGATCGCGCCGTGCTTCCGCGACGAAGACCCGCGCGCCGATCGCTCGCCGACAGATTTCTACCAGCTCGACCTTGAGATGAGCTTTGTAGAACAAGAGGACGTGTTCAACACGATCCAGCCGGTTGTTGGCGGTATCTTTGAAGAGTTCGGCGGCGGGCGCAAAGTCGATCAGACATGGGAGCAGATTTCCTACAAGGACGCCGCGCTTTGGTATGGCTCTGACAAGCCCGACCTGCGCAACCCGATCAAGATGCAGGTTGTCTCCGAGCACTTCGCCGGCTCCGGCTTTGCGATTTTCGCGAAGCTTCTAGAACAGGAAGGCACAGAAATCCGCGCCATTCCCGCGCCGACAGGCGGTTCGCGCAAGTTCTGTGACCGTATGAATGCCTTTGCCCAGAAAGAGGGCCTGCCGGGGATGGGGTACATTTTCTGGCGCGATCGCTCTGACTCGATAGGTCAATTTGCCGAACGGGTAGCATCAAAGAAAACCACAAATATCGAAGGCTTTGGAGCGATTGCGGTTGCTGCCATTGCGTTGTTCTCCGGACCTGATGGCAGGCAAAAGCTGTCAGATGTGATGGAAGAGTTTAGTGAACGCATGGTCGGCAATCTCACACCTTCGCAAAAGAAGGATGTTGAGGAGCGGATTAGTAACTGCATCGCCAATGGAGATAAGGAAAAAGCGGAGTTTTTGATCTCGGCCTATTTCGGTTCGCACGAAGCAGCAGGCCCGCTGGCCAAGAACATCGGACCAGAGCGTACAGAAGCGATCCGCCAGCAGCTTGGCCTAGGTGTTGGTGATGCGGCCTTCTTCCTTGGCGGTAAGCCATCCGCGTTCGAGGCCGTCGCAGGCCGCGCACGCAACGAGATTGGTAAAGAGCTGAAGCTGATCGATGAGGATCGTTTCGCCTTCGCTTGGATCGTGGACTTCCCGATGTACGAAGCGGACGAAGAAACGGGCAAGATCGACTTCTCGCACAACCCGTTCTCTATGCCGCAAGGCGGGCTAGAGGCGCTTCAAGGCGATCCTTTAGAGGTCTTGGGCTACCAGTATGACCTTGCCTGCAACGGCTACGAGCTGATTTCGGGCGCGATCCGGAACCACCAGCCTGACATCATGTTCAAAGCGTTTGAACTGGCGGGCTACGGCCAAGACGAAGTGCGCAAGCGCTTCGGCGGCATGGTCAACGCGTTCCAATACGGCGCACCGCCCCACGGTGGCTGTGCCGCGGGTATCGACCGCATCGTGATGCTGCTGGCAGATGAAGCGAACATTCGTGAGGTTATCATGTTCCCGATGAACCAGCGCGCGGAAGATCTGATGATGAATGCGCCGTCCGACCCGATGAGCGATCAATTGATGGAGCTTGGCCTGCGCGTTATTCCGCAGGACTAAACGCTCTAGCCACGACAAAAGAAAAGCCCCGCAGCGTAAACTGCGGGGCTTTTTCGTCTCAAACTGTCCCAATAGGTTAGCGGCGGCGATCGCGGCGCGCCGACATAGGTTGGAAGGCAACGCCGACATGGGCTTCGCAGTAAGGCTTGCCAGCTTTCACAGGCAGTCCGCAGAACCAGAAATCATCTGTTGCAGGATCACCCACAGGCCATTTGCATGTGCGCTCGGTCAATTCCATCAAGCTGATCTTCTTTGACTTCTTCTCGACTTCACTGACCTTGGCCAATGCTTCCGGGCTGATTTCGTTCGCAGACGGCTGCGGCGGCAAAGGTTGGCCCGCTGGAATGATCGCTCGGCGCGCGCGCGACATAGGCGGCGGTGTGCTTGACGCAGGCTCTGCGACTGGCGCGCTCGGCTTTGGCGCCGCTGCCGCCTTTGGCGCAGCCTTTGGTTTTGCCTCTGCTTTGGCGACCTTGGGCTTTGCATCAGCTTTGCTCGCGCCAGTTCCCGCGCGATTGGATAGGCCCAGACGATGCACTTTGCCGATCACGGCATTGCGCGTTACACCGCCAAGTTCTTTGGCAATCTGGCTTGCAGATTGGCCTTCGCCCCACATCTTTTTCAGCGTCTCTACGCGTTCATCTGTCCAGGACATTCCGGCTTCCTTATGTAAAAAAGCGGCCCACTTGGGTGCCGCTCCTGTTATCTTGGTGCTTGCCCCTATTCTAATCACGCGCGGCTGAGATACAAGTCACACGAATCAGGGCATCAGTTGAGAGTAGCAATGGCACAAAACGGCGGTTTGGACACACGTGAAATGGGCACGCGTCGATTTGGTCGGGTAAATTGGCTCGGGCTTGAGACGTTGATTCGCCGTGAGGTGCGCCGTTTCCTTGCTGTCTGGACGCAAACACTGCTTGCGCCTCTGGTAACAGCTGGGCTTTTTCTGCTGATTTTCAACCTCGCCATCGGTCCTCGTCGCGGTGAAGTGATGGGTGTTGCGTTTATCGAGTTCATTGCGCCGGGCATCTTGATGATGACCGTCATCCAGAATTCCTTTGCAAATGTGACGTCCTCGATTGTGATTTCTAAGGTACAGGGCAATATCGTGGACACGCTGATGCCCCCGCTGTCGCCCT
>NZ_JBAUHO010000116.1:0-1766 GCF_049680325.1 Planktotalea sp. | reverse complement strand
GCCCAATGCGGTCAATGCCAGCGTTATCAAAGCGAGGGACAAGGCAAAAAGCATGAAGAATATCCACGCAGTATAAGCACCTTGGCGGCGGATGCGCCTGTCCCCTGCACCGTTGCCGCTGACAGAAGAAGGATGGATCAGCTTTTGCATTTCGCGCAGCCCGTTCAGGTACAGCGTGAACACCCGAAGCAGTTTGACACCGCCCGCTGTGGTCGCAACGCCGCCGCCCATCAGGGCAAGCCCCATCAGGATCATGCCCGGAGTCGCCAGACCCGACCACCCCTGCGCTGCGTCCCATTCGGAACTTACAAAACCGGTCGTCGTCAAAAAGGAGAGCACTGTGAACATACCGCCCCAAAGTGCCTTGAACCCTTGCAACAGGTTTTCTTCCTCATTCACTTCAAATGACGCAAGCCAGTGCCGTATGAACAGCAAAAGCGGCACGCCAATGACAAGTAGAATGCCAATCCTGAATTCTGCATCTTCATGTAGTCCGCGCGTCTTTCCTGTGATCGTATCGGTAGAAAAGGTGAGCCGCGACAGAGCGAAAAACAGGAAGACGAAAATCAGAAACTCGGACGAAATACCCGCCGTGCTTTCTTGCAAGCCCCCTATCGCCGTGACCCCGCTTGTAGACAGGGTCGCCATCGCATGCATCAGCCCGTCAAGCGGATCATTTCCCGATATAATCAAGCAAAACCATAATGTTAACGTTAGACCCGCGTAAATCGGGAATAGCCTGACAGTTGTGCGGATCAACCGTTGGCCAGGTGACGCCGCGCGCATGTCAACGCGTCGCAAGCCGCCCTGCCCGGGCTCTGCGCTTGTGGTGACTTCAAAACCGCCCAAGTTAAGCGGCGCAAGAATGGCAGCCGCAGCAATCCACATAATCAAGCCACCTGACCACGCCACAATTCCGCGCCACAAATGCAAACTGGCGGGCAAACGCGACGGATCAGGAAACATGGTCGCGCCGGTTGTGGTCAGCGAACTTACCATCTCAAAATAGGCGTTTACAAAGCTGGTGGTGCGCAGTGCCTCATAAAATGGAATGGCAAGAATGACGGGCAAGATCACAAAGAAAGCCAACAAAGCCAGCAGATGTTCCAAAGCGGTATTATGTGTTGGACGGCCCGACATAGCGATGCCGATCAACGCGCAAACTATCAGGCCCAAAGTGCCCGTATAAAAGAAACTGCGCGCAATGTGATAGGCTTCGCCGTTCAGCGCATGCGCCGCCGGAATATACATCGCAGCGCAGCCCAACATCACGAAGATCAGAAAGACGGGCAGATCAAGGATGCGCGCAAGCATGTGCGTTTAGAAGAAATCGATGGAGACTTGCAGCAAGCGCTCCACCTCTGGAATATCGGCGCTCATTGCAAATATGGCGACGACATCGCCTTCTTCAATGCGCAATCCGCCGCTTGGTTTGTGAATTTTGCCGTCCTTCAGGACCGCGCCTACAAGCACGCCTTCGGGGAAGTCAATTTCGCGGATCAATTTGCCCGAGAGCGGCGACGTGGACAGCACCTCTGCTTCGATCAACTCTGCTTCGGCATCCCCAATCGAGTAGACCGAGCGCACCCGCCCGTGGCGAATATGGCGCAGGATGGAACTAACCGTTGTCGCGCGCGGATTGATATAGGCGTCGATTCCCAGCGGCCCCATCAACGGAACCAGCGTTGGATCGTTAATCAAGGCAACCGCCATCGGACAACCCGCCGCTTTGGCGCGCACTGCTGCCAGCATGTTGGTTTTGTCAT
>NZ_JBAUHO010000115.1:0-28702 GCF_049680325.1 Planktotalea sp. | reverse complement strand
GCTGCTTCCATATCGCCTTTTGTTTCTGTGAGCGCCTTTTTGGCGTCCATCATGCCTGCGCCAGATGTGTCGCGCAGTTCTTTCACCATGGCTGCTGTGATTGCCATTTTGATGTCTCCTAAAATTGGGAATGTCGGGGGCGGGCTACCCTGCCCCCGCAAGATCAGCGCAATTAGCTGGCTGCTGGTGCTTCTGGTGCCGCTTCCGCAGCAAGCTCTTCAACAGGTGCTTCTTCCATCGCGCCAAGGTCAACGCCAGCGGCGCCAAGCTGTGCGGACATGCCGTCAAGCGCAGCGCGGGCTGCCAGATCGCAGTAAAGTGCAATTGCACGTGCCGCGTCGTCATTGCCCGGGATGATGTAATCGATACCGTCTGGCGAGCAGTTGGTGTCAACGATTGCAACAACAGGAATACCCAGCTTGTTCGCTTCTGCAATTGCGAGCGCTTCTTTACGCACGTCAATTACGAAGAGAAGATCAGGTGTGCCACCCATCTCGCGGATACCGCCGAGGGATGCTTGCAATTTGCCCTGATCGCGCTCCATGCCGAGACGCTCTTTCTTGGTCAGACCTTCAAAGCCTGTCTCGAACTTCTCATCGATAGACTTGAGGCGGCTGATAGACTGGGAAACAGTTTTCCAGTTTGTCAGCGTACCGCCGAGCCAACGGTGGTTCATGTAATACTGTGCGCACTGCTCAGCTGCGTTTGCGATAGGCGTTGCTGCCTGACGCTTTGTGCCAACGAACAGAATGCGGCCGCCCTTGGCGACGGTGTCGCGGATCGCGTTCAACGCTGCGTCGAGCATTGGAACGGTCTGCGTGAGATCCATGATGTGAATGCCGTTACGCGCACCATAGATAAACGGGCCCATACGTGGGTTCCAACGCTGTGTCTGGTGGCCGAAGTGTACGCCTGCTTCAAGCAGCTGACGCATGGTGAACTCTGGAAGAGCCATGTCGTTTTCCTTTTCCGGTTTCGCCTTGGTGGGGGTATGAACGGATGTTCAAACCGGCGGACATTTGGGGATTTCTCCCCCAAAAGCCCAACCCCACCTGCGGGATTTAATAGAGCGCGTGTAAAATACGCTTATATGAAGCGCAAGCCCTATTGCCGCGCTTGGATCGTGATTTATCGGGAATAGCGGGATTTATCCCAGTTTTGCGGCCCTTGCATCGCGCAAGCGCGCAAAATCGTCCCCCGCATGGTAGGACGAACGCGTCAAAGGCGTGGCCGAAACCATCAAGAATCCCTTGCCCCAGGCCGCTTTTTCGTAGGCTTTGAACTCGTCGGGCTCCACAAAACGCGCAACGCGGTGGTGTTTGGGTGTTGGCTGCAAATACTGGCCAATCGTCAGGAAATCCACGTCAGCGGCGCGCATGTCGTCCATGACCTGGCTCACGCCCTGCTTTTCCTCGCCAAGGCCGACCATAATACCCGACTTCGTAAAGATCGTCGGGTCCATTTCCTTGACCTGCTGCAACAGGCGCAAAGAATGGAAATATCGCGCGCCGGGGCGCACAGTCGGATAAAGGCCGGGCACGGTTTCAAGGTTGTGGTTGAACACATCAGGGCGCGCTTCTACGACCGCTTCAACCGCGCTGACAGGGCATTTCAGGAAATCGGGCGTCAACACCTCGATCGTTGTCTCGGGCGAGCGATGACGCACAGCGCGGATGGTTTGCGCGATATGCTCTGCGCCGCCGTCGGCCAGATCATCGCGGTCCACAGAGGTAATGACAACATGGTTCAAGCCCAGCGTTTCAACAGCATGGGCGACGCGGCCCGGCTCGAACGCATCCAAGGCGTCGGGCTTGCCCGTCGCGATATTGCAGAACGTACAGCCGCGCGTACAGATCTCGCCCATAATCATCATGGTGGCGTGACCCTGATTCCAGCACTCGCCCACATTGGGGCAACTGGCCTCTTCGCACACTGTCACCAGCTTGTTTTCTCGCAGAATATCGCGGGTCTCTTTATACCCACTCCCGGTCGGCGCCTTCACGCGAATCCAGGCAGGCTTTTTCGGCTGTGCATTATCCGGGCGATGCGCCTTTTCAGGGTGGCGCTGGTCGGGAATTTTCAGATCGCGCATGAAGAAGGCCTCGCTGCAAAAGAATGTCGCTCACATATCATACATTCTTTTAACAGCCAGACAGCGCGGCGCATAGCCGCTTTGCTATGCGCGCAAGCAAAGCCCGTTTTAACCGATCAACACGTCGCCCAATTCGACCTCATAGAACTGTCGCAGACGTTGCAAAGCAATGCGCAGCACGATCTTTCCCGAACGCGCCGACCAGCCCATGCGCTTTTCAGCGCTTTCCAGCCCCTCTAACTGGCAACAACAGCGCAGTGCCATATCGCCAAGGCCGGGCCCGAGGAAAGCAAGGGCTTTGGCCACGCGTTCGCGTGCATCGCCAGGGCCAAGGTTGCCGCCGGACTGGCCATTTGATGTGCCTGCATCGCTGCCGGCCGTCAGAAAGCTGTCCCAGTTCTGCGTCACGCGCGGCCCCATCTGCGCCAATTCAAAATCTTCGCGCAAACGCTCTGCCGCATTTACCAGCGCCTCGGATAGAAACGGTGTCCCGTCCTTGGTCTTGCGCCGTGACAGCGCAATTACAGGGGATTCGGCAACGCTATAGCGCACGCGCCGACGCTTGCCGCTGCCCTGCGGTGCGCCCTGCTCTGCTTCGCCAAAAGCATCTTGGGCATGGCTCTCAGACAGCTCGCTCAGTTTCGCGCGCCCCTGCGCGGTGATCCTGTATCGCGAAATCCGGGCAGGTTGCGGGCATTCCACCCACGAATTCAATGCCATAACGGCCACGAACTCAGCTGAAACCGAGGCGGTTTTACTGGTTGCGCCGCCTTGGGTTTCACGCACGACAACCGCCGTGTCCATTCCTTCCGCAACCGCCAGAACCGCGCCAGCTTCGCAAAGACGTTTTAGTACGCGCAGCGTTTGGCGCTCGATCTCGTCACTTTGGCCAATATGACCCTGTGCTCGCTCGTTTGCTGAACCAGCGGCTGTGATGCCCGCAATGTCACCCATGTATTGTCTCTCCTTGGCGGAATGATTGTCGGGGCCATGGAAAACCTTTTCGCTGAGTACCTGAAGTGCGCGATCCACAAGCGGATCATCACGGCGTACTTCAATCTTGCGAATTTGCCGCAGAACCGTCGAAGCATGGCAGCCCGAGCGACGCGCGACTTCGCGAATGGTCAATCCTTCTTCGGTATGGCTCAGATACCTTTGAACTGGCTCTGGAACCCACATGGGGAAAGGCGATTTTGCATCGGGGGTTCCCCCGCGCGGCGAGCAACTTGAAGAGAGGTATGTCACTTAGATTGACCTTGTTATACACATCTTATTAAAGATTTATCCACAACCTGAACGGTATTTGTTACTCATTCGTTAACAATCACCGTTTCGTTAAGCATTGTTTCTAAAAGATAAACAAAAATGAACGGGGCGCGCGCATAAAAGGGTTCTCAGGCAACACACCCATAAGTTGCATAATCTGTGATTCAATCGACAGATCGAAAGGATTACCAGATGCTCGACATTCAAACGCAAATTGCGCGCCTTAAACGACCGCCTTTATTGGTAAATGCAGCGCGGTTCGGGCTGAAGGATTACCGCCGCAAGACCCATCTGCCGCGTATATTGCAGGGGCCGGTGCCTGCAAAAAATCACGCTGTTCTGGTCACGCTCTGCGATATGGAGAGCCACCTTAACAGCCTACGCAAAACGCGCGATGCTGCCTACAGCGCCGCGCGTCATGTTGAAGTTCTAATCGCATTGATCGCCGAAGCACGGCGCATTGCTGAGGTAAAGGACCCAAATTAGACGAATGCGTCGGGCATCGAATCCTTTTTGGCTGCAATATAGGCGCTAAGCGCCTCTGCAATCGCTGGATCAAGTGCGGGCTGTTGGTAATCGGCCAGCATTTTCTCGACCCGTGCGCTCGCCAAAGCCTGCGTATCGCGCGCGCCATCGTCCTGCCACGTCTCGAACGGTTTGTAGTCAAACAGCTCTGTGCGCCAGAAGGCCTGCTTGAAGTTGGCTTGCGTATGCTCGCAGCCAAGGTAGTGACCGCCGGGACCGACCTCGCGGATAGCATCCATGGCTTGGGCGTTCTCGTCATGGGCAATGCCCCTGGCAAGATGGTGCAAGATGCCAAGTTGATCCGCGTCCATCACGAATTTCTCGAAGGATGACACAAGGCCACCCTCAAGCCAGCCACAGGCATGCAACATAAAGTTCACACCGCCAAGCAGCGCTGCATTATGTGTATGCGCCGTTTCGTAGGCCGCCTGAGCATCTGGCATTTTGGAGCCACACAAACCACCACCGGAACGGAATGGCAGCCCCATACGGCGGGCCAACTGCCCTGCCCCGTAAAGGATATGGCTCGCCTCGGGCGTGCCGAATGTTGGCGCGCCGGAATTCATGTCGATGGATGTTACAAAGGCCCCGAAAATGACAGGTGCCCCCGGTTTCACAAGCTGGCTATAGGCAATGCCCGCCAGAACCTCGGCCAGAACCTGCGTTAAAGTCCCCGCCACAGACACAGGCGCCATCGCGCCGCCAACAATAAAGGGCGAAATGATGCAGGCCTGATTGTTCGCCGCGTAGACCTCCAAAGCTCCCATCATCACATCATCAAATGTCATCGGGGAATTGATGTTAATCAGCGAGGTCATCACTGTGTTTTCCTGAACGAAGTCCTTCCCGAACAGAATTTCGCACATATCCACAGAATCCTGCGCACGGCTCGGTTCCGTCACAGAGCCCATGAACGGCTTGTCGCTAAGCGTCATGTGGGCATGCAGCATATCAAGGTGACGTTTGTTCACGGCAATATCTGTCGGCTCGCAAACGGTGCCACCAGAATGGTGCAGCCACTTGGACATGTAGCCAAGTTTCACGAATTTGTTGAAATCATCCATTGTCGCATAGCGGCGGCCACCGACGGCATCGCGTACAAAGGGCGGTCCGTAAACAGGCGCGCACACCAATGTGTTGCCGCCGATAACCACATTACGCTCGGGATTGCGCGCGTGCTGCGTGTAGCTGGCAGGTGCCGTCTTGCAAAGTTGACGCGCCAGACCTTTGGGGATGCGAACGCGCTCGCCCTCGATATCTGCGCCTGCTTCGCGCCAACGCTCTAGCGCAGCGGGGTTATTGACGAAGTTCACGCCGACCTCTTCGAGAATCTGCTCGGCGTTGGCTTCAATGATTTGAAGCGCTTCTTCGGTCAGAATTTCGAAATTCGGGATATTGCGTTCGATATATTTGGCCGTATCGAAACTGACGCTTGTGCGCTCTGCACGTCGCGCTGCGCCACCACCACCGCGTGCGCGGCGCCCGCGTGTTGCTGCTTCTGCCATGATCTGATCCTCGTGACTAAGGGCAAATCGCCCTGCAATGCCTCTACCTGCTATCAAATAGCGCGCGAAACCGTCTGCGCGCGCGCAGTTAGCGTCCTTTCAGATGCAATTCCGACATATGGCATGAGATTCAAAGTTTTTGCATGCCAAGCGGGGTCACTCTCTTGCGAAGGACGCGCCTGCACAATAACAGAGCCATATGACAGAGATATCCCATGACCGCCTTCTGATTATCGACTTTGGCAGCCAAGTGACGCAGCTTATTGCGCGTCGTTTGCGCGAGTTGAATGTTTTTTGCGAAATCCACCCATATCAGAACGTAACGGACGCGTTTCTGGCAGAGTTTGCACCCAAAGCGGTGATCCTCTCCGGCGGCCCTGACAGCGTTACCCGCGAGGGTAGCCCCCGCGCACCCGGCAGCCTGTTCAGCTTTGGCGTGCCGGTTCTTGGCATTTGCTACGGTCAGCAAGTGATGATGCAGCAACTGGGCGGCAAGGTTGAGGGCGGCAAAATCTCTGGCGGTGGCGGCACTGCTGAATTTGGCCGCGCCTTTGTGACGCCTGAAGGTACACTGCCCTTGCTGGATGGCTGGTTTGCGAACGGTAAAGAGCAGGTCTGGATGAGCCACGGCGATCACGTCTCGGCATTGGCACCCGGCTTTGAGGTGTTCGGCACCTCGCCTAACGCGCCCTATGCCATCACTGGCGACGCCGCGCGCAATTTCTATGCAGTGCAGTTTCACCCCGAAGTCCACCACACGCCCAATGGCGCAAAGCTTTATGAGAATTTCATCAAGCTTGCCGGGTTCACGGGCGATTGGACGATGGACGCCTACCGCGAACAAGCGATCGAAGCGATCCGCGCGCAGGTTGGCGACAAACGCGTCATCTGCGGTCTGTCTGGCGGCGTTGACAGCTCTGTTGCTGCGGTCCTCATCCACGAAGCCATTGGCGATCAGCTAACTTGCGTTTTTGTCGACCACGGTTTGCTGCGCAAAGGCGAGGCTGACGAGGTCGTCGCCATGTTCCGCGACAATTATAACATGCAGTTCATTCACGCGCAGGAACAGGAATTGTTCCTTGGCGAGCTGGATGGGCAAAGCGATCCAGAAACCAAGCGCAAGATCATCGGGCGTTTGTTCATCGACGTTTTCCAGAAATACGCGGGTGAAATCGAGGGTGCGGAGTTCTTGGCGCAAGGCACGCTCTATCCCGATGTCATTGAAAGCGTGAGCTTTTCTGGCGGCCCGTCCGTTACGATCAAATCGCACCATAACGTAGGCGGTTTGCCTGAAAAGATGGGTCTGAAGCTGGTTGAGCCGCTGCGCGAGCTGTTTAAGGACGAAGTGCGCGCGCTGGGTCGCGAGCTGGGTCTGCCTGCCTCTTTCATTGGCCGCCATCCCTTCCCTGGCCCTGGCCTTGCAATCCGCTGCCCGGGGGAAATCACCCGCGCCAAGCTTGATATCCTGCGTGAAGCCGATGCCGTTTACATTGACCAGATCCGCAAACATGGCTTGTACGATGACATCTGGCAGGCTTTTGTTGCGATCCTGCCTGTGCGCACAGTTGGCGTTATGGGCGACGGGCGCACCTATGATTTTGCCTGCGCCTTGCGCGCGGTGACATCGGTAGATGGTATGACCGCGGACTACTATCCGTTCACACATGATTTCCTTGGTGAAACCGCCACGCGGATCATCAACGAGGTGCCGGGTATCAACCGCGTCACCTATGACATAACATCCAAACCTCCCGGAACGATCGAATGGGAATAGGATCAAAACGGCCCTACGGGGTGAGTTTAACGGCAAAATGAAGACCGGATTGGCCCCCGAGCTGCGCGCAGCGATCTGGATGATCGGCTCTATCCTTTCGTTTTCGTTCATGGCTGTTGCGGGCCGTTGGCTTGCGGACGGGTATGATACGTTCGAGATCATGCTATATCGCTCGCTCACGGGTATGGTTGTTGTTTTCATCGCTGCGAGCATGTTTGGCACCCTTGGCCAAGTCACCCGCGCCAGTGCACCGCTGCAATTGTTGCGCAACCTGTTTCATTTTGCGGGGCAGAACCTGTGGTTTTTCGCGCTGACAATCATTCCGTTAGCGCAGGTGTTCGCGCTGGAATTCACCTCGCCCATCTGGGTGGTAATCCTGTCGCCGCTTTTGCTTGGCGAGCGTTTGACACGGCCGCGTGTCATCGCGGCGGTACTGGGTTTCATCGGAATACTATTGGTCACACGCCCCGGGGCAACGCCGATCAATATCGGGATCATCGCTGCCGCGCTTTCGGCGATCTGTTTTGCTTTGACAGGCATGATGTCCAAACGATTGACCCGCTCCGAAACGCTAACCTGCATCATGGTTTACCTCACTGTGACGCAAGCGGTTTTCGGATTGATTTGTGCGGGTTATGACGGTGAGATCGCAATTCCCACCTTGCAGAGCGCGCCGCTTTTGATTCTGGTGGGACTGGCTGGCCTCATCGCCCATTTTTGCCTGACCAAGGCGCTTTCCATCGCACCTGCAACAGTTGTCATGCCGATTGATTTCACCCGCCTGCCCATGATTGCAGTGATCGCGATGTTCGTCTTTGGAGAAGCGCTGGATCTTTGGGTTTTTGCGGGCGCTGCACTGATTTTCGCGGGCAACTATTACAATATCTGGTCCGAAACACGCAAAGCGCAGGTTTCGGATTGAGCGTTGCCGCGCAGCGCGCAACAAGCAAGCTATGAGCCAATCAAAAAACATAACGCCGCTCGCCTGGGCCCTGCTGGCGCTGCTCGGATTGATCTGGGGCGGCTCGTTCCTGTCGATCCGCATCGCGCTTGATGAGGTGGGATTTCTGACATCGGTCGCACATCGCACGGGCTGGGCCATGTGTTTGCTTTGGGGCTATGTGTGGCTGCGCGGTTTATCTTTTCCCAAAGAGCCGCGGGTTTGGATCGGCTTTCTCGGCATGGGACTGCTTAACAATGCGATTCCGTTTTCATTGATGGCATGGGGCCAGTTGAGCATCGAAAGCGGACTTACCTCGATCTTGAATGCCGCAACGGCTATTTTCGGCGTTCTGCTTGCCGCACTCTTTTTCGCGGACGAACATCTGAGCGCGCGCAAATTGATTGGCGTTCTGATCGGCTTTGCCGGCGTTGCAACCGCAATCGGGCTTGAGCATTTGCTGGCCTTTGATATCCGCTCCCTCGCGCAACTTGCAGTTATTGGCGGGACGGTTTCCTATGCATTTGCAGGCATTTGGGCACGTAAGTGGCTTGGCGGACTTGCGCCAGAAGTCGCGGCGGCGGGTATGTTAACGGGATCAACCCTTATCATGTTGCCCGCCGCATGGATCCTTGAAGGGCCGATCACGCTGGCGCTTGAGCCGATTACCTGGCTTGCCATTGGTTATTACGTGCTGATCGCCACAGCGCTGGCTTATCTGCTTTATTATCGCATTCTTGCGCTTGCTGGCAGCGGCAACCTTATGCTTGTCACGCTCCTTGTGCCGCCTGTTGCGATCGTGCTCGGAAGCGTGGTTCTGGGCGAAGCCCTGCATCCGCGCGCCTACTTTGGCTTTGGGCTGCTGGCCATCGGTTTGGTGATCCTTGACGGGCGCGCCGTTGACGCCCTGCAAGCAGGCAAGTAGCAAGGCTCAACAGCGATTTTTTAGGGAACGCCCGATGCTTTATCCTTCTGCGCAAGCCTGGCGCGATGCCCCGCACAAACGTGTGCTTATTTTTGCGATGTCCGGCCTTGGAAAGACCTATGTGTCTGAATTGCTCGCCGAGCAAGGCAGCTGGTTCCACTATTCGGTCGATTACCGCATTGGTACGCGCCACATGGGCGAACACATCATCGACAATCTCAAGCGCGAAGCAATGGGCAACGCCTTCCTGCGCGAAATGCTGATGCAGGACTTGATCCATTTTGGCGTCAATGTGCATGACCATGACCTGCGCCCTGTTGCCGCCTATCTGGGAAAGCCCGGCAACCCTGCGCTGGGTGGCTTGCCAATCGGCGAATACCAACGCCGTCAGGATCAATTCCGCACTGCCGAGATTGCAGCGCTGAAGGACACCGCCCATTTCATTGACCGCGCGCAATCCATTTATGGCTATGAACATTTCATCTGCGACTCGGGTGGTTCGATTTGCGAATGGGTTGACCCAAGTGATCCCGATGATCCGTTGCTTAGCGCCTTGGCGCAGGATTGTTTGATGGTCTGGATCAAAGGCAGCGATGCACATACCGATGCGCTGGTGAAGCGTTTTGACAAAGCACCAAAGCCAATGTCCTATCAGCCGGAATTTCTGGAAAACACATGGTCTGAATACCTAATCAAAAACAATGCCATAGGCGACGATGTTAATCCAGATGAGTTTATCCGCTGGACCTATGCCCAGGCACTGGCGCACCGCCAGCCGCGCTATGAGGCCATGGCAAACAATTTTGGCATTACCGTTGATGCCAGCGACTGGGAAACCATTAAAACCGAAAGTGATTTCGTCGATGTGATCGCCAACGCCCTTGCTGCGAAACCCGCTTAACCCTATCTGACCAGCCTGCCTTATTGAGAGAACAGACACATGCCGATCAAACTGCCATCCGACCTTCCTGCCTTTGACGTGCTGTCGCGCGAAGGCGTGATGGTGGTGTCCGAAGATCAAGCGGCGCGTCAGGACATTCGCCCGCTGCGCATCGGGCTTCTCAATCTGATGCCGAAGAAAATTCAGACGGAAAACCAGTTTGCCCGCCTGATTGGTGCAACCCCCTTGCAGATCGAACTGTCCTTGATCCGGATGAGCGAACATCAGACCAAGAATACCGCCGCCGAGCATATGGAAAGCTTTTACCGCCCTTTCTCCGAGGTAAAGTCAGAGAAGTTTGACGGGCTAATCATCACTGGCGCCCCGATCGAGCATATGCCCTTCGATGATGTCACCTATTGGGACGAATTGCGCGAAGTGTTCGAGTGGACACAAAGCAATGTGCATTCTACCTTGGGTGTGTGCTGGGGCGGCATGGCGATGATAAATTATTTCCATGGCGTCCAGAAACACTTGCTCGATGCCAAAGCCTTCGGTTGTTTTCGACATAGCAACCTTGTGCCTGCCTCGCCTTACCTACGCGGGTTTTCGGATGATTGCGTCATCCCTGTCAGCCGCTGGACCGAAATGCGTCAGGATGAAATTGACGCCCATGCCGGCTTGACCACGTTGCTTGCCAGCGAAGGCTCTGGTCCATGCCTTGTGGAAGATCAGGCGCATCGCGCGCTCTATATCTTTAACCATTTTGAGTATGACAGCGGGACGTTGAAACAGGAATATGATCGTGATGTCGCCGAAGGCACGCCCATTAACATCCCGATGAACTACTACCCGAATGACGATCCAAGCCAGACACCGCAAAACCGCTGGCGCAGCCACGCGCATTTGCTTTATGGCAATTGGATCAACGAGATATACCAGTCCACCCCTTACGATCTTGAGCAGATCGGTGGCTAAAGCCCTGCTATATGTCGCTATCGCGCTGCTCGTTTTCGCGGCGCTTACCTGGTGGCGCGCAGGCCTGCGCGAGGCCGCGGCAGAGGCATCCTACCCACCGGAAGGCACCTTCATCGAAGTTAACGGGCATCGCGTCCATGCCGTCGTGCGCGGCGAAGGTCCTGATCTGGTATTGATCCACGGGGCGTCAGGCTCGACGCGCGATTATACGTTTTCGTTGGTTGAAAAGCTGGAAACGGACTTCCGCGTCATCGTTCTGGATCGCCCGGGCCTTGGTTACACGCCGCGCCTGCATCCGCGCGGCGAAACCCTAGAGGAACAGGCCGCTTTATTATCGCAGGCAGCGGCGCAGCTTGGTGCCAAATCCCCGATTGTGCTGGGCCAGTCATTTGGCGGTGCCGTCGCGCTGGCCTGGGCAGTACATCATCCGGATCGCATGTCGGCCCTTGTCTTGCTTGCCGCACCATCCAACCCTTGGACAACGCCAGTTTACCCGCTTTATCGTGTAATTTCCACCCGTTTGGGCGCTGCAATCGTTGTTCCGATCCTGACCGCATGGGTGCCTGACAGCTACGTCGCCAAGGCGCTGGCAGAGATTTTCGAGCCGCAAGCAGAGCCAGAGGGATATAGCGAATACTTCGGCCCCGGCATCACGCTGCGCCGTCAAACCATGGTTGCAAACGCGCGCCAGCGGGTACGGCTTTTGCCAGATATCAAGTCCTTGATCCCCCATTATGGTGCGATTTCGAAACCTACCGAGCTGCTTCATGGCGATCACGACCTGATCGTTGGCCTGCCGATCCACTCGGCCCTGCTGGTCGATCAAATTACAAATGCAAACCTGACTGTCCTGTCGGGCATCGGACATATGCCGCAACATGTCTCGCAACCCGCGGTCATTGCAGCCGTTCAGCGCGCAGCAACCCGCGCTGGATTGAAGTAGCGCCGCGCGCCAGTCATAGTGGACAAAACGAATTGGAGAGTGGGCACGATGGAATTGCCATTTGACGGTGCAATCAGCACGTTTTTCGCGGAAAAAGCGCCACAGAAATTGCGCGACACGATCAAGCGCGCAGACAAGGACGATATTCTAAGCGCAAGCTATCCCCATTCCGAACGGATGAAGCGCAAAACCTATGAAAAAGAAATGGCGGCGCTCCAGATCGAACTGGTGCGCTTCCAACATTGGGTGCGCGAAAGCGGTCAACGCGTCGCAATTGTCTTTGAGGGTCGCGATGCGGCAGGCAAAGGCGGCACGATCAAACGCTTTCGCGAAAACCTGAACCCGCGATCCGCCAATGTTGTAGCCCTGTCCAAACCGACAGAGCGCGAGGCGACGCAATGGTATTTCCAGCGCTACATCGATCACTTGCCCGCGGGCGGCGAAATAACCTTTTTTGATCGCAGCTGGTATAATCGCGGCGTGGTCGAACATGTGTTCGAATTTTGCACACCAGCGCAGCGTGAAGCCTTCTTTGAACAAGTAACCTTGTTTGAGGAGATGCTGGTGAATGAAGGCATTACACTGGTGAAATTCTGGCTGAATGTCAGCCGCGAAGAACAACTTCGCCGCTTCCTGTCACGCGAAAGCGATCCGTTAAAGCAATGGAAACTGTCCTGGATTGATGTCGAGGGATTGAACCGTTGGGACGCATATAGCGACGCCATCAAAGAAACCCTTGAGCGCAGCCATACGGATGCCGCGCCTTGGACGATCATCCGCTCGGACGACAAAAAACGCGCGCGCCTTTCTGCCATTCGCCACGTCCTTGGAAAATTTGACTATGCGCATAAGAATACCAGCGCGCTCGGGCAATTGGATCGCTCCATCTGCGCAGGTCCGGACATCTGGGATGCCTAAAAAGCGCGGCTATCATCATGGCAATCTGCGTCAAGCCCTTGTGGAAGCCGCTTTGGAGCTTATCCGCGCCAAGGGTCCGACAGGTTTCACGCTTTCAGAAGCCGCAAAACAGGCTGGTGTCACGCCCGCTGCGGTTTATCGCCATTTTGAAGGGCGCGAAGATCTGATCGCCGAAGCCGCGCGTCAGGGCTATGAAATCTTCGCAGACGTCATGCAATATGCCTATGATAAGGGCCAACCCTCAGCATTGTCCGCTTTTGAAGCAACGGGGCGCGCCTATCTGGCATTTGCGCGCCGTTATCCCGGGCACTACATCGCGATGTTTGAAAGCGGCATTTCGGTAAACCGAACGCCAGAGCTGGCAGCCGTTTCAACACGTGCACGCGGTGTATTGGAGAAAGCAGCGGAAGATCTCAACAAACATATCCCGGCCGAGAAACGCCCGCCTGCATCCATGTTCAGCGCCCATATCTGGGCCCTTAGCCACGGGGTTGTCGAGCTGTTCGCCCGTAACAGTCCTGGCACACAAAGCCCCTTTCCGCCTGAAGACTTGCTTGAAACAGGGATTGGCATCTACCTGCGCGGGCTCGGTCTGATCGACAGCGATACCAAATAGAGGCGCGCAAGCGCGCCGCAGGGTAAGCATGGGCATGGCCCATGCAGATTCGCCTTCGGCGAGGATATTTAAGGAGAGAGGAAGAGGCAGCCTAAAACCAGACTGCCCCAGTAAGGAAGCATCGCTTCCCCTCTCACGGTCATCGGCGTCCCCGCCTGTACCGCAGGTTTATTCAAAATGATTCCTGTTAAGAAAGAGTTTCCTCTCTCGTTAAATATCCCCGCCGGAGGCATCTGCATGTCCAATAGGACATGCTAAACCTGCGCGCACGTTAAGTGCGCACAATAAGAAAGGGCCACCAGATTGGCAGCCCTTTGCAAAATGTATGTAACGTCGATTAGCGCTTGGAGAACTGGAAGCTACGACGCGCTTTGCGCTTACCGTATTTCTTACGTTCCACAACGCGGCTGTCGCGTGTAAGGAAGCCCGCTGCTTTCAAAGCACCGCGCAAAGATGGATCGTAGATCTGCAAGGCTTTGGAAATACCGTGCTTTACCGCACCGGCCTGACCAGAAAGACCACCACCTTTAACCGTCGCCATAACATCGAACTGATCTTCAGTTCCCGAGATGGTGAATGGCTGGCGCAGGATCATCTGCAAAACGGGGCGCGCGAAATACGCTGCCATGTCTTTGCCGTTTACGACAACTTTACCTGAACCAGGCTTGATCCAAACGCGAGCGACCGCGTCTTTACGTTTGCCTGTTGCATAGGAGCGGCCAAGTTCGTCGCGAACTGGTTCGCGTGGCTCTGCAACGTCAACAACGGCTGCAACGCCTTCGGCTACTGCGCCAAGCTCTTCGAGAGAATTGATTTGATCAGCCATTATTACACCCGTGTGTTCTTGGAGTTCATGGACTTAACGTCCAGAACTTCTGGGTTTTGTGCTTCATGCGGGTGCTCTGCGCCCGAATAGACACGCAGGTTCGTCATTTGCTGACGGCTCAAAGGACCGCCTGGCAGCATGCGCTGAACCGCTTTGGTCATCACGCGCTCTGGGTAATCACCCTCAAGCAGCTCGCCCGCTGTACGGAACTTGATGCCGCCCGGGTGGCCTGTGTGCCAGTAATATTTCTTGTCAGTGCGTTTCTTGCCAGTCATCTGCACTTTTTCAGCGTTGATGATGATGACATTGTCGCCCATATCCATGTGCGGCGTGAACGACGGCTTGTGCTTGCCGCGCAGGCGCATAGCAACGATCGAAGCAAGACGGCCCAGAACAACGCCTTCGGCGTCGATCAGGATCCATTTCTTCTCGATGTCTGCTGGCTTTGCAGAGAAGGTTTTCATCGACATATACCCTTATAGGTCTTTTGAATCACGAAGCGCGAGGAACCCTCGCGCGAATGGGCTGGTTATACGCGTCGTGCTTTTCACGTCAAGCGCAGTTAAGTCCAATTAATTAAGCCAAAACAACACCTTACAAAATAGGTATAATAATACCCCATCAAACCCCGATACGTTCAGGGGGATTATCCAGCAAATTGCGCAGACGTACCATCGCCGCCTCGAAATGGTCGTGATCGATCTGCGCGTTAATCGCGATCCGAACGGCATGCGGCGCGCGGGCTTCTCGCCCTGCGAACTCTTCAGCAGGGCGGATTTGAACTTTGGCCACTTCCGCAGCTTGGCAAAACGCTGATGCGCGCCAGCCTTCGGGTAATTTGAGCCAAACAAACGGCACATCTTCATTCCACGTGAGATCATAGGTTCCCAGGTGATTCACACAGGTTTGTACATATTTGGCAAAAACCGCGTTCACTTGCTCTGCGCAGGTTACGGCGCGCGGGTCTGTCAATAAAAGCTCGGCAAGGTCCGCAAGCGGTGTGGCCAAGCCAAAGAAACCATGCTCTGCGGAGCGGCGCAAAGCAGGAACGTTCGGCTTGGGTGCAACCACAAAACCGATGCGCAGCGCCGGAGTGAGCGTTTTGGAGATGGAGGACACATACCACCCCCGTTCTGGTGCAAGCATACGATAGCCAGGTGCGCGTGTCGGCCCCATGCGGTAGCAATCGTCCTCGATAATCTGGATATCATGCGCTCGCGCAACCTCGACGATATCTTCACGGCGCTCCAATGGAGTAAAGAGCCCCGTCGGATTATGCACCTCGGGAGAGGTGCAGATCGCTTGAACATTATGGAATTTCGCAATTGCAGCTATGGCTTCAGGGATCATGCCGTTCTCATCCATCGGAATCGCAATAACCTCTGCCCGCAGCAAGGCAGCTGCGCGCCGAAAGCCGGGATATGATAATTCTTCCACAAGAATGACAGGAGACGGTCCGCTGAGAATGGATTGCAGCGCAAGACTTACGCCATTTTGTCCGCCATGCGAGAGCACGATATCCTCTTGATCTATCGCGCCAAGCGGTGTGCCTTCCAGCCAATGCAGCACAGCGCAGCGCGCTGGTTTGAAAGTCTTGCGATTGGGATAGTGCATAACGCCCGATTGCGGATTCGCAGCCACGCGCGCCATCAAGGTCTGGATCAGGTTCACCTGACCCACATCAGGCAACAAAGGCGAGGTCAATCGAACCACCTCCGGCCGCGTTTCCAGAGAGATCGGCTTGATAACAACGTCAGAAAGATAATCCGAAGCAGGTTCGTTGACAGGGGCCAGTTTTTTGGCCGCTACGAAGGTTCCACGCCCGACCGCGGCCTCTAGCGTGCCTTCGTCGGTTAACAGCGTGTAAGCGCGCGCAACAGTGCCCGGCGTTATCTTCAGATCCCAAGCCAGATCGCGGACGGGAGGCAGCTTTTGACGTGGCTTGAGCACATCGCCCTGAATTGCGGCGCGGATGGAGCTTGCAAGCGCTTTGTATTTCGGGCCCTCGAATTTTTCGATGCTGGGCAGCCAAATTGTATCCATTACAATCTTTCTATAGACGCACAATGCATCTCTTTGTATCCCTATTGATACGAAAGACAACACATTGTGTCAATACAATTTAAGGAGTGTCCCATGTCACAATCTCGCGCTCTGATCTCAGCAGATCTCGCATTTCTCGATAGCCAACGCCCGATGCCGATCCTGGCAGCTTTGGCGGTACGCGTCGCTGTGACAAGCTCCAAATGGGCGTTGCGCCACCGCACGCGCAAAACGCTCAAACAACTCGATACGCATTTGCTGCGCGACATCGGCTTAACGCCCGACGCCGCCGATATCGAAGCGAACAAGAGGTTCTGGCGCGCCTGATCGCGTTATCGGACTGTTCCCAAGTTTCTCGAACCTCTTACTTCGGCGGCTTTCATGGACATCATGGGCCGCCGCTTTTTACGTGCGCTTGCGTTCACGCCAGATAATCAAGACCCCTGCCCCGACAATCAATAAAACACCGGGAAACAGCGTGTCCAATGGTGCCTCTCCGAAAAACAGCCAACCGAACAGACCCGCTGTCAGAATGCCGAAATACCAAAACGGCGCAAGCACCGACGGGCTGTCCATGCGAAAGGCGATCATCATCAGCAAAACGCCGGTTCCGCCAATTGTGCTCATGAGCAAAATCAGCAAGCCATCTGCGATGCTGTGAATTGGTGAAAACTCTGTTGTAAAGGTTGCTAAAGCGATTGCGCCAAGGGCTGATCCAAACGAAGAATACAAATATAACAATGCATTAGAAGTATTTGGTCCAAACTTTCGCACACTAACCATGGCAAAGCCATAACATGCTGCTGCACCTATCGGAAGCAGTGCTGTCAGGCTAAAGGCGTCTGATCCAGGGCGTAAAATCCAGACAACGCCCGCAAAGCCGATTATCAGCGCCACGATACGCCAGATGCCGACCTTTTCGCCCAAATAGACCACAGACAGGATGACAACGAAAAAGGCGTTTGTTTGCCCCAAGGTCGCGACCGTCGCCAATTCCATCTGAGCCAAAGCGGAATAGAAAAAGAGCTGGGCAAAGGCTACGATAACGCCGCGACCGATCGCCAGTTTCCACTTTTCGATCTTCATTGAGCTTGCTTTGAAGCGCAATTCTCCCGTCCAGATTAACAAGGCCAATGACGGCAGTATGCCCAAGACGTTTCGATAGGCCGAAAGTTCTTGCGCCGAGTAGCTCGCGGACAAGACGCGCACCAAAATTGACATCACATCAAAGCATAAAATAGTCAGGATCAGTAACCCGATTGCTTTGAAACTTAGCTCCGTCAATTGCCCGACTGGCGCGCTCATCTTGGCGGAATTGCGTATGTGAGCGAGGCGCGCGCGACAGGGGCTTGCATGCCTTCAGAATGTATCAACACATCTCCTACTGCCAATAGCTTGCCCAGCTTGAGCAAACGCGCCTGCGCGATCAAATCCACGCCAGCCTTTGGCTTTCGCATGAAATCAATAGAACAATTCGTTGTCACGGCAAGGGTCACAGGGCCGATCATCGCCATTGTAGCAAGATATATTGATACATCAGCCAGCGAAAACATGGTTGGCCCGCTAATTGTACCCCCCGGGCGCAAGTGGCGTTCGGCCACGGGCAAGCGCACTGTGACTTGCATGGGTTCCACATGTTCAACGATGTAGTCTTCTGCGACCTGCGGAAATTCCTTAACCATAATTGCATTTAGTGCCGCTGCGTCCAACATCAGGTCCATGGCTTTCCTCCCGCTAGGTCAAGCGCTAGCATTCGCCCATGCGAGCACGGAGAGCAAGATGACAATTCTAGAACGTCGCGGCACAGGGCCTGTCGCCCATTTGCATATGAATGCACCCGAGCGGTTGAATGCGCTCTCCGATGAAATGCTTGCTGCGTTGCAATCGCAGTTTGATGAGTTGCGCGAAACCTCCTCGGTGCGCGCAATTGTCTTGTCTGGGGCAGGCAAAGCCTTTTGCGCAGGGCATGATTTGAAGCAAATGACAGCGGGGCGTCAAAACGCGGATGGCGGCAAGGCCTATTTCAAAGACCTTTTTGATCGCTGCGCCCATATGATGCAAAGCATCCGCGCCCTGCCCCAACCTGTCATCGCGCAGGTCCATGGCATCGCGACCGCCGCAGGGTGCCAGCTCGTCGCCAGTTGCGATCTGGCAATTGCGGCAGAGGGCACGCGCTTTGGCGTGAACGGGGTTAACATCGGGTTGTTTTGCTCGACGCCCATGGTTGCCCTCAGCCGAAACATACCGCGCAAGCAGGCCTTTGAGATGCTTTCAACGGGTGAGTTTATCAGCGCCGAGCGCGCGGCAGAGCTTGGCCTGATAAATCGGGTGGTTTCGAGTGACGCGCTAGAGAGCGACACCCAAACCATGGCCGAAACCATCGCATCAAAACTTGGCGCAGCAGTCAAGATCGGCAAATCCGCCTTTTATGAGCAAATGAATATGAACCTTGCTGATGCCTATGAATTCACGGGCAATGTTATGGTCGAAAACATGCTGTATCGCGACACAGAGGAAGGCATCGCCGCCTTTTTGGATAAGCGCCCACCAAATTGGACACAAGATTAGTATTAAGACAATGCGCCGGATATCGGATTAACTGTTCCCATTATCGCGACAGTCAGCCCCGGAATGTGACGCCCCACGCTTATGAGCCGATGACGCAATTGGTATCTTACCTGCCCGTTTCGGCAAGTTTTATTAAGGTTAACGCACGAATTCGGCGCAGCGTTTCCAAATTGGCGTAACACCGTTTCGCAAACATCCCTATGTGCGGTGCCTTATCCCTTCCAGAGTGTTCACATCCGCGTGAGTATTGCAGCGCGAACCGATTTGCTGAACCAAAGGTGTGCACCATGCGTCATTTTCTTATGACAATCTTTCTTACTTCTACCGCAGGAACAGTTTTCGCATCTGACCTGCCCAATCCGGTGCTCCCTTCCGATTTTCCGGCCCTGAACGCCGAAACTGTCGCGCTTGGTCGTCAGCTTTTTTATGATCCCGTTTTGTCTGGCAATGACAACATTGCCTGCGCCACCTGTCACCACCCTGCCCTTGGCACGGGCGATGCGATGTCCTTGTCCATTGGCGAGGGCGGCCTTGGTCTTGGCCGGATGCGCGAAGTGGTCAATGGCAACGCCCCCAAGGCGCGCATTCCACGCAATGCCCCTGCGCTTTTCAACCTTGGTGCGCGCGAATTTTCAACCATGTTCCACGATGGCCGCGTGCAGCTTAGCCGCGATGCCATGTACGGAATCGCAATGCCCGAAGGACGCACGCTAGAACGCCCGCTGGCAAGCGCCCTTGCTGCGCAGAACATTTTACCCATTCTCAGCCACGATGAAATGGCCGGCCACCCTGGTGAAAACCCGATTGCCGATGCAATTGAGGCCGACGAAATCCACGGTCCGAACGGTGCATGGCAGCAGATCACCAACAAGGTTGAAGCCATCGAAGAATACCGCATGGCCTTTGACTGGATCATCGGCAAGGACACGCCGCTGCACATCACTGACATCGGCAATGCCCTGTCGCAGTTCATCACCTATGAATTTCGTGCGACCGACAGCCCGTTCGATCAGTATCTTTCGGGCAAAGAAGACGCGCTTAACCCCGAACAAATGGCGGGTATGGAGCTGTTCTATGGTGAGGCAAACTGCGCCTCTTGCCATTCTGGCAAGTTCCAGACGGATCACGGTTTCCATGCCATCGGCCTACCCCAGTTCGGCCCTGGCAAAGATGACGCATACGCTGATGCGGGTCGCGGCCTGATTACTGGCAAGGACGACGACAAATACCGCTTCCGCACGCCGTCACTGCGCAATGTAACCCTAAGCGGCCCCTACGGTCACAACGGTGCCTATTCTGACCTTGAAGCGATGGTACGCCATCACCTCGACCCGTTTGAAGGCCTTGGTAATTATGATCGCCGTCAGGCCGCGTTGCATGCGCTTGGCGAGGACACCCATGACTGGGATCCGATGGAGGATCTTGCCGAAGTCCTGCGCATCGCCATGGCGGCAGAGATTGCGCCGGTTGATCTAAATGAAACCGAAATCTCCCAATTGATGTCCTTTCTTCGCGCGCTGGAAGACCCTGTCAGTCGCAATGGTCGCCTAGGCGTTCCGGATCGCGTTCCCTCGGACCTTCCTCTCGATCCAATAGCGGACCCGAGTTAAAAGTTTGCTAATTGCCGCGCGCTGACCTAAATGCGCGGCATGGATAAAATTCTACATATCATCGGCGGCGGGCTCGCTGGATCGGAAGCAGCTTGGCAGGCCGCCAACATGGGCGTGCAGGTCGTTATTCACGAAATGCGCCCCAAGGTCGAAACCTTTGCCCATAAAACCGGTGACTTGGCCGAAATGGTCTGTTCCAACTCGTTCCGCTCGGACGATCATGAGCAGAACGCCGTTGGCCTGCTACACTGGGAAATGCGCCAAGCTGGCGGATTGATTATGGAAATGGCTGGCAAGCACCGGCTTCCTGCGGGCGGCGCGCTGGCAGTTGATCGCGATGCCTTTGCGGCAGGCGTCACAGAGAAAATCAAATCCCACCCTCTTATTTCCGTTGATTATGAGGAAGTTACAGAACTTCCCTCAAGTGGAAACTGGATCATTGCGACAGGGCCGTTGACCTCTTCCGCTTTGGGCGAAGCTATTGCTGGCGAAACGGGCCAAAACGCACTTGCTTTCTTCGACGCAATTGCACCGATTATCTATGCGGATAGCATCGACATGAGCAAAGCATGGATGCAATCGCGGTACGATAAGGGCGAAACCGAGGAAGAGCGCACAGCCTATCTCAATTGCCCGATGGATAAAGAGCAATATGAAGCCTTTATCGATGCCTTGTTAAGCGCCGATAAAGCCGAGTTCCATGAGGGCGAAACCGCCAAGTATTTCGACGGTTGCCTCCCGATCGAGGTCATGGCCGAACGCGGCCGCGAAACACTGCGCTTTGGCCCGATGAAGCCGGTTGGTTTGACCAATCCGCACCAACCGGATGTCAAAGCCTACGCCGTAGTGCAACTGCGCCGCGACAATGCTCTGGGCACGCTTTACAATATTGTCGGCTTTCAAACCAAGATGAAGTACGGCGCGCAAACCGATGTTTTCAAAACAATTCCCGGACTTGAAAATGCAAGCTTTGCGCGCCTTGGCGGTATCCATCGCAATACTTTCCTGAACTCACCGACGCTGTTGGACTGTCAAATGCGCTTGAAATCCAAGCCGCACATCCGTTTTGCGGGGCAAATCACCGGCGTTGAAGGCTACGTTGAAAGCGCGTCTATGGGTCTCCTTGCTGGGCGTCTGGCTGCGGCGGAAATTAACGGCTTGGCGTTACCCGATTTGCCCCAAGATACAGCCACAGGCGCACTCGTGCATCACATCACTGGCGGCGCAGAGGCGAAGACATTCCAGCCAATGAACGTCAATTTCGGCCTGTTTCGCCCCGTTGACGGGCTCAAAGGTGGCCGGCGCGGGCGCACGGATCGCTACAAGGCCTACACGGATCGCGCCAAGGCGGCTTGGACGTCATGGCTTGCGGCGCAAGGCTAGACAGGCAGACACCGCGCCGCTAGCGTAAAAAGATGACAGAGACATTTTTAGACAAGGCCTACGACACAACGGGTATTGAGGCGACGCGCGATCTTTATACCAGTTGGGCTGCAAGCTATGAGGCTGAGGTCAGTCAGAACGGTTATGCCACGCCGCGCCGCTGCGCGGAGGCGCTAAGCGCCTTTACGACAGATTTCGCCGCGCCAATCCTTGATTTCGGCTGCGGCACAGGCCTGTCCGGCCTTGCCCTTTCTCTTGCCGGGTTCAGGACGATCGACGGAATGGACCTAACCCAGGACATGCTGGATCGCGCGGCACAAAAGCAGCTTTATCGCAGCCTTAGCCTTTCGGACCCAACCGCCCCCTTTCCTGTTCGCTCAGGGGCCTACGCAGCGATTTCGGCGATTGGTGTCATCGGCTCTGGTGCCGCCCCTATAGACGTTTTCGACATGCTTCTTGGCGTGCTGGATCCATCGGGCAAATTCGTGCTGTCCTTTAACGATCATACGCTCGAAGACCCTGCATTCGAAACGCGCCTTTATGATAGTGTTGCAAATGGAACCGCGCGGCTACTAGGTGAAAGTTATGGCGATCATTTGCCCGGAATTAACATGAAGTCCAAAGTATACGTGCTTGAAAAGACGTGATTTACGCGACAAGATTTGCTCCAAGCCCGACGGGTCCGCTGCACTTGGGTCATGCCTATTCCGCGATCCTCGCTCATGACAGCGCGCGCGCAGCTGGCGGGCGCTTTCATCTGCGTTTGGACGACATTGACCAAAGTCGTGCACGGCCCGCATGGGCACAGCAAATCAAGGACGACCTGCAATGGCTCGGCTTAACATGGGATGGTCCAGTCTGGTCCCAATTTGCGCGCCACTCTCACTATAATATGGCACTCGAGCAGCTTTGGAGCATGGGGCTGCTTTACCCTTGCTTGTGCAGTCGCGCAGATATCAAGGCAGCAGCAAATGCACCCCAAGAAGGTGCGCCAATGATCGGACCAGACGGGCTGATCTATCCGGGAACATGCCGCACAATACCCAAAGGCGAAATGCCGAAGACCTCTGTGCTAAGGTTAAACATTAAAAAAGCAATTCAAAGCCTTGATATTAAATCAGTATGTTTCTCTGATCGTGAAAAAATCCTGCATAGGTCAGCGGCGGAAATGATCGCCCAGATCGGTGACGTGGTCCTTTCACGCAAAAACATGGCGGCGTCTTATCACCTGTCCATCGTCGTCGATGACGCAGACCAGAGGATCACGCATATCATTCGCGGCGAAGATTTGCGCGAGGCAACTTTTATTCATGTCTTGCTGCAACGTCTGCTTGGCTATGCAACACCCGAATATACGCACCACAAGTTGATCCGCGACGAGCAAGGCAAACGCCTCGCCAAACGCGATGATGCCCGCGCATTGTCTACCTATCGGCTGGCAGGTCACACACCTGTGGATATCCGCCAGATGATCGGCCTGTGACCAAAATCTTCTCTGGTCCTAAAATACCTCGGGGAGTCTTGGCGCGCCAAGACGGGGCAGCGCCCCAATCCGCCGCGCTAGCGGCTCATACCGCGTGCGCAGCACTCAACTGGATCGAGCTTCACCATACAGCGCCTCAGCGCGGCTTTCAAAAGCACGCACAATCCGCTGCATGGCCTCATTGAAAACAAGGCCGATTATGCCTTGCAAAACCGCGTTCTTAAACTCGAAATCTACGAAGAACGACACATCACACCCGCCCTTTGCATTATCTGTGAAACCCCAGTTGGACTTCATAAATTTGAAAGGCCCATCCAGATACTCCGTGTCGATTTTCTTTTCGTGCTCGTACAACACCACACGACTTCCGAACTTCTCGCGAAACACTTTGAATGAAATTACCAGATCCGCCAACATAACCTCGCTGGTGCCCTCAGCCGCGCGCGAGCGAATCCGAGCGGCAGCGCACCAAGGCAGAAATTCGGGGTATGCAGCCACATCCGCAACCAGCGCGTACATTTGATCCGCCGTATAAGGCATGTGACGAAGTTCAGAATGGGTTGGCATAACTGTGCATTTCCCGTTATCTCGGTTTGGCTGCATGTCCTACGCATGCGCAAAGAAATCAAGGGGAAGCCATGCCACAGCGTCCATATGTCATCGACCAGATGATCTCTGCCAAATCTATTGCGGCTCGTATTGAAGAGCTTAGCGATGAAATCGAAAAAGAGTTCAAAGGTACGGACAAGCTGGTCGTCGTCGGGCTACTGCGCGGATCTTTCGTCTTTATCGCAGATATCGTGCGCGAATTGGATCTGCCGGTCGAGGTGGATTTCCTTGAAGCCTCTTCTTATGGCGACGGCATGAAGAGCAGTCGGGAAGTACGTATTCTCAAAGACTTACGCGGCGCAATTGAAGGGCGTGATGTTCTTGTCGTTGAGGACATTGTCGATACGGGTCACACACTTAACCACGTTACCAATCTGCTGAAATCACGCGAGCCGGCGAAGCTGAAGAGCATTGCATTGCTGGACAAGCCTTCACGGCGTGAAGTGGATTTCAGTGCTGATTGGATCGGGTTTGAAATTCCAGATGAATTTGTGGTCGGATATGGAATTGATTTTGCTCAGCGCAATCGCAACTTGCCGTTTATTGGCAAGGTCCGCTTTACCGACGGGCCTGAGTAAAGCGCGGTGCTGAACCCGCGTCATTTTCTACGCATGGCGCGTTGGGCGCGCCGCCCGCCCTCTGAAAAGCGGGTTAAACTGGTCATATTGGTCATTTTGATCTGTGGCGGTTTGTTCCTGATCGAGCGTTATGTCGGCTGGCCAGCCGCCCTGACACCCAACAGTTTCAGATTCTGACAGGTTTCCAATCGCAAAAGCGATCGGACCGACGCAGGGCAAGCCCTGCGTTAAAAACGGGGCTCTGCCCCGTCTTGGCATGCCAAGACTCCCCGAGGTATTTTCGGGACCAAAGAAGCCAAAGACCTAAGTCCCTGCCGCCGCTGTTTCGCAAATGCGGGCGATCATCGCGGCAAGGCCATTGGAGCGCTGCGCCGAGAGGTGATCGTTCAGGCCCAGACGTGCAAGTTCGGCTTTGGCATCAATTGCCGCGATTTGTGCGGCGGGCGTGTCGTTGTAGAGCATCCGCAACACGGCAATCAGACCATTTACGATCATCGCATCGCTTTCACCGTCAAAACGGAAGATCCCGTTTTCTATTTTGGGGTGCAGCCAGACCTGGCTGGCGCAGCCATCGACCTTTGTCGCCGGAACTTTCAGGGCAGCGTCCAGAGGTTCCATCGCTTTGCCCTGTTCGATCACATGGCGATACCGTTCTTCCCAGTCTTCCAGAAATTCGAAATCTTCGACGATGGTTTCAAACGCGGCGTTGGCCATGATGTGATCTCCGTTGCTTGACCCCGAGAGGTAGAGAGACGCAAACAAAAGGTCCAGAGTGCCTTGGTGCTTTTCAACGCGCACAGGATGGGATAAATCGAAAGTGAGCAAAGACGAGGCACCAAAATGGCTTTCACACGATCCTTAATGCTATGCAGCGCATTGGCCCTTGCGGGGTGCGGCGGCGGTTTGAGCAATTCCTGGGTCAACCCAGCCAATTGGTTTGGAAATTCGCGTGCCGAAACGCTAGGCGCGAGCGGAACGCAAAACCCGCTGATCCCCAAACCCAGCCTCGGCAAACGCCCCAAGCCTGTTTATCAAGGTCAACCAGTGGATCAGATTGCAGCGCTTCGTATTGAACGACGCCCTGGCGGTGCGATTATTCATGTTGTCGGAGTGACGGATGTAATCGGTTATTACGATGCGCGTCTTGAGCCGGAAAGCCTGGACGGCGCGGTCAATGGCGTGCTCGCCTACACCCTGACAGCGGTTCGACCTGCGCACACAGTGGGCGTCGGCGGCGAAGCGGCGCGCCAAATCAATGTGGCGCGTTTCGTCAGCGATCAGGAACTGGCGGATGTCAGAACGGTCACGGTTAAAGGCGCACGCAACCAGCGCAGCACACGCCGACGTTAACCCCAGCCTATGTTAAAGGCGTACCAGCTTCACGTCATTGCCCTTGGCACCAAGGGCAATTTTGCCTTTGCACAGTAGCAGTGCGTCTTCACCAAACACCTCATAACGCCAGCCTTGCAGCGCGCTCACGTCGCGAATGCCTGCCGCTATCGCATCCAGATCAGAAGTTGGCGCAACAAGCTTTGATGCAACGCCAACCGACGCGGTTTTGGCTTTGAGCAACACACGCAAAAGATCAGCCAGCGCTGGATTAACCTGAAGCTTTTCATTGGTGCGCTTCAAGGATGGCAGATCTGCTTCGGCACAATTTTTACCTGTCTTGATTGCTGTCAAAATACCTTCCGCAATCTCGCCTTTACGCGCATCGCGCAGCAGCAAGCGCGAGCGGCTCAGATCAGCGTGATCCTTGGGCTTTGTCGCTGCCAGTTCAACAAGCGCGTCGTCTTTATAGACCCGGCTACGCGGGACATTTCGGGTCTGCGCATAGTCTTCACGAAACCGGGCCAATTCACGCACAATTGCCAGAAATCGCGGATTGGTGTTGCGCGTTTTCACGCGTTGCCAAGCATCTTCAGGCTGCGTGACATAGGTTTCGGGGCTATTGAGGATCTTCATTTCCTCGGCAACCCAATGGGCGCGGCCTGCATCATTTAGCTTTTTCGACAGGAATTCATAGACCTGGCGAAGATGGGTCACATCGGCCAAAGCGTATGTCTTTTGCGCATCGCTCAGCGGGCGGCGGGACCAATCAGTAAAACGCGAGGACTTGTCGATCTCTTCCTTGGTGATCTTACGCACCAAAGTATCATATCCGACCTGTTCGCCAAAACCGCACACCATCGAAGCCACTTGCGTGTCAAACAACGGAACTGGAATAACCCCTGCATCGACCTGAAAAATCTCGATATCCTGTCGCGCTGCGTGAAAAACTTTCACCACATTCGTGTCACGAAACAAATCATAGAGCGGCTCAAGCGAAATACCTTCAGCAAGCGGATCAACAAGGCATCCGTTGCTATCATCTTTACCCGGCATGGCCAGTTGAACGAGGCAGAGCTTGGAATAATAGGTCCGCTCACGCAAGAATTCTGTATCTACAGTGACATAGGGGTGCTTGCGCGCCTCGGTGCAAAACGCTTCAAGTGCGTCGGTCGTGGTGATCGTGAGCATATAGGATGGGCGCTTTCGAGTGGTGAGTTAAGCGTGAATACGCGATTGATCCCTTGAAATAAAGCGTTTCAAGTGTTGGCTTCGGTTTTGGCGGCCAATGTCCGTGTAAAGCTTTGTAATGCTTCGGGATAAATCCGGTGTTCCTGCACCAAGACACGTGCGGCAAGGGTTTCGGGCGTATCCCCTTCAAGGATCGGAACACGTGCTTGGGCAAGGATCGGTCCGTCATCGAGTTTCGCAGTTGCCACATGCACGGTGCAGCCGGCCTCTCTATCGCCAGCTTCTATTGCGCGGGCGTGGGTGTGAAGGCCTTTGTATTTTGGCAGAAGCGACGGGTGAATGTTCAGCATCCGCCCTTCAAAGCGATTGATGAAATGGGGTGTCAAAACCCGCATGAACCCTGCAAGGCAAATGACATCGGCCTTGGCTGCCTCAAGTTTCGCAATAAGCGCATCCTCAAAAGCGGCGCGATCTTCACCATAGGGTTTGTGATCGACAAAATCGGTTGCAACGCCGCGCTCGGCCGCCTTGGCAAGACCGCCAGCGCCGGATTTGTTCGACAGAACGAGACAAGGCTCGGCCGGGTGATCGGCGTCCATGCTGGCGAGCAGCTTGAGCATGTTGGAGCCGCCGCCGGAAATCAGGATCGCGACGCGAATCTTCAAAGCAGCGAGCCTGTGTAGCGCACCTCGCCGGTGTCGGTGACATGGCCAAGGCGGGCGACTGTCTCGCCGTGCTCTTTGAGCAGCGCAATCAACGCATCGGCGCGCGCGGCGTCAACGGATAACACCATGCCCATGCCGCAGTTGAATGTCTTGAGCATTTCGCTTTGTGCAATATTGCCTGTTTCAGCCATCCATTTGAAAACGGGTGGTAAGTCCCAAGCGTTCAAGTCGATTTCGATGCCACAGCCCTCTGGCAGAACGCGCGGGATGTTCTCGGTCAAGCCGCCGCCTGTGATATGGGCCAGCGCGTGAACGCCCCCTGCCCGCACTGCGGCCAGCGCTTGCGTGACATAAAGCCGGGTTGGCGTCAGCAATGCCGCACCAAGGGTTCCATCGGCAAAGGGGCAATCGTCATCCCAGCCAAGGCCGGATATTTCGACCAGTTTGCGCACCAGTGAGTATCCGTTGGAATGGACCCCGTCAGAACCAAGGCCGAGCAGCACATCGCCAATCTGAACATCGGCAGGCAGTTCGCTACCGCGTTCCATTGCACCAACAGAGAAACCCGCAAGGTCGAAATCGCCATCAGGATACATGCCCGGCATTTCTGCGGTTTCACCGCCGATCAGAGCGCAGTTTGAGCGTACACAGCCCTCGGCAATGCCTTCAATGATGCGCGCCGCTGTTTCTGTTTCCAGATGGCCCGTTGCAAAGTAATCAAGGAAAAACAGCGGCTCGGCGCCTTGGCAGACAAGATCGTTAACGCACATGGCAACTAGGTCGATGCCGACGCCGTCGACAAGGCCCGTGTCAATCGCAATGCGCAATTTGGTACCAACGCCATCGGTCGCCCCCACAAGGATCGGATCGCTGTAGCCTGCACCCTTGAGATCAAACAGCGCACCGAAGCCGCCAAGGCCAGACATGACGCCGGGGCGGTTTGTCCGTTTGGCAGCCGGTTTGATCCGTTCCACCAGCGCGTTGCCCGCGTCAATATCCACACCTGCATCCGCATATGTGATGCCATTCTTGCCGCTATGCTCGCTCATGGAAAT